>NZ_JBFAYQ010000008.1:0-195214 GCF_040681345.1 Streptomyces sp. NPDC051776
GTGGCCACCACCGACTTCAACACCTCCACCGGCAACGACACCCACACCGTCGTCGCAGCCGACACCACCACCACAGTGGCCTCCTCACCCGACCCGACCGACTTCGGCGAAACCGTCACCATCACCGCCACGGTGACCGCGAACGCCCCTGGCTCGGGCACACCGGCGGGCACGGTCAACTTCTCCATCGACGGCGGACCCAACCAACCCGCAACCCTCGACGGCTCCGGCCAGGCATCCATCACCACCAGTGCACTGTCGGTCGGCACGCACAACATCGTCGCCACCTACGTGGCCACCACCGACTTCAACACCTCCACCGGCAACGACACCCACACCGTCGTCGCAGCCGACACCACCACCACAGTGGCCTCCTCACCCGACCCGACCGACTTCGGCGAGCTGGTCACCATCACCGCCACCGTCACCGCAAACGCACCCGGATCCGGCACACCGACCGGAACCGTCAACTTCTCCATCGACGGCGGACCCAACCAACCCGCAGCACTGAACGGTGCGGGCCAAGCCACCATCACCACCAACACCCTGACCGTCGGCACCCACAACATCGTCGCCACCTACGTGGCCACCACCGACTTCAACACCTCCACCGGCAACGACACCCACACCGTCGAAACCTCCGCCACGACAACCCTCGCCACCTCCTTCCCGGACCCGTCCGGGGCAGGAGCGGACGCCAACTTCATCGCCGTCGTGACCCCTGTGGCCCCAGGCGCGGGAGTGCCGACGGGGACCGTCAACTTCGTCATCACCGACGGCGTCACCACCGAGACTCCGTCCGGGACGTTGGACACCAACGGGGTCGTCGTCGTCACCACCGACACCCTGCCCGCCGGCAACTACATCGTGACCGCCACCTATGCCGGTGACGGCAACTACACAGGATCCAGCGACTCGGACACGCACGTCGTCGCGTAACCGCACGGCCACTGTGGTCCTGCTGCACAGCAGGACAGCGCCGGGCCGCCCCTGAAGGGGCGGCCCGGCGTTCGCGTGCCGTGGACGGGACGGCAACGCCCGCTAGGTCAGGCTGAACTGGGCCAGCGGCCGGGTCGTCGGCTGCTGCGAACCGCCCGCCGGCTCGACCGTGATGGCCATGCCGGTCGCGCCGTCAATCCGCCCCGCGAGGACCGCCTCCGTCTCCGCACCCGGCGGAATCAGCCCGGCGGAGCTGAACACGTTCGCCCGGGCGTACCAGAGCTGGTACACCTTGCCCCCCGGCAGCCGGGGCAGCCCGGCCGCGAAGAACGCCGCCCTGCCCACGTCGCGCGAGTAGACCACCGTGCCGCGCGAGCCCTCGCCGAGGGCCTGGGAGACGGACGCCGCGTCGGGCGCCGTCACGACCGCGGCCACCTGCTCGTTCCGCTGGGCGGTCTGCCGCGCCTCCTGCCTGGCCTGTTCGGCCTCCTGGTACTGCCAGACCGCGATCCCCCCGAAGGCCGCGGCGACCGCGAGGCAGGCCGCGAGCACCAGACGGGTAAGACGCCGGCGCCGGCGGTGCACGACAGCGGTGTGCCGCCCGGACGGGCTCTGCGGCGGCCCCTCCTGAGGGACCGTGGCGATCCGCCGCAGCACCTCCTCCCGCATGCGCGCGGGTACGGGTGCGGACGCGGCCAGGCCGAGCTGAGCGGCGGTGTCCCGCAGCTCTCGCACCTCCCGCGCACACGCGGGGCACTCCGCGAGGTGGCGCTCGAACTCCTCCCGTTCCCGGGGGTCCAGGGCGTCCAGGGCGTAGGCGCCGGTCAGGGTGTGGTCGCCGCTGCTCATGTCCGCCCGTCCAGACAGTCCCGAAGACGGATCAGCCCGTCACGCAGCCGGGACTTGACCGTGCCCAGCGGCGCATGCACCAGGTGGGCAACCTCCTGACAGGTCAGCCCCTGGTAGTAGGCGAGGGTGATCGCCTGACGCTGCACATCGGTCAGCGCGTGCAGACAGCGGCGTACCTGGTGGCGCTCCCATCGCGTCTCCACCGTCTCCGCCACGTCGTCGAGACCGCCGGTCAGGTCGCGTACGGCGGCCAGGTGTTCACGGTCCGCGGCCGACCGCTCCGAGCGCACCATGTCGACGGCCCGGTGGTGCGCCATCGTCATCACCCAGGTCGCGACCGTCCCCCGGTCCGGCTGGAAGCGTGCCGCCGTACGCCACACGTCCAGCATGACCTCTTGGGCGACGTCCTCGGCGAGCCCCGGGTCGCGCAGGATCCGGCGGGCCACGCCCAGGACGGGTCCGGCGAGGGCGTCGAAGACCTGCTCGTAGGCCCTCTCATCCCCGTTGGCCACTCGTCCGACCAGTTCGGCGAGGTCGGCCTCGCCGGTGGCGCTGGTGTGCGGTGCCGAGGCGCCGGTCACCGCCGTACGCCTTCGCGGCCTCCGGCGTCCGCCGGGGTGCTTGCCGCCGCCGGGGGCAGGGGCCGCACTGCCGGGGGCCCGGAATGGGCTGACAGGGGCTGGGGCCGGGCGCGAGGGGTCATCTCGTGTCTCCACGGAGGCGGTATCCGTTCCGAGTCTCCGCCACCGGTGCGGCCGCCGCATGTGCTCCGCACGGCCCGGGGGCCGTGCCGTGCGCCTCCGCACGACAGCGGCCCTGGTGAGGAACCCGCCGAAGCGCAGCCGTGGGCTCCGGTCAGCGCCCCTCGGCGACCGCACGGTCCGCTTCTTCCCGACGTGTGAACGCGAGGGTGGCGTGGGTGGTCTTCCCATACGCCTCCGGGGTGGCGTAGAGGCTGGTGGTGAGGCACGTGAGGAGGGGCCAGCCGAGGCCGCCGGTGCCGTCGACGAGGTCGGGCTGGCGGGGTACGGGCGTGGTGGGGCTGCCATCGCTGACGGCCACCTCCAGTGCGCCGGGGCTCGCGGTGAGCCGGAGCGTACGGGGGCCACCGGCGTGCCGGACGGCGTTGGTGACGAGTTCCGACACGATCAGCAGGGCATCGTCGCGGGCAGCGTCGGGCAGAGCGGGGCCGATGGTGTCGAGGAAGGCGTCTGCGGCCCGGCGGGCGGCGGCAGGGGCGTGCAGGTCCTCGGAGACCGGGATGGTGCAGCACCGGCACCGGAGGTCCGCGCCCGGGTGGGTGAGTGTGGCGGACATGGCAGTGACTGTTTCTGGGGGGGTGGCGGACGGGCGAGGTGGTGGCCCCGGTGGGGTCGCGTCGGTGCCGCGGTCCCGGGGTTCGAGGCAGGACGGGCCAGGCGAGGTGCTGGGCCCGGCGAGGTGCTGTGCCGGGACTGCACCGCGGCTGTGGCTGCACCGCGGCTGTGGCGGGGAGGGGAGGGCGAGGCCCGCACGGCGGCCTCGCCCTCCTTGAGGTCGGGCCCGGGGGTCGGCGATCAGCGATCAGCGGTTCTTGCACTCCCAGTGACCCTTGACCCAGTGCTTCTCCCAGTGACCCTTGATGTGCTTGGCCTCCCAGTGGCCCTTGTGGAGCTGGCCCTTGTGGAGCCAGTAGCCGTGGTGCCACTTGTGGTGCTTGTCGAACCAGCCCTTGTGGAACTGCTTCTCGTGGGCGCGGAACGTCTTGTGCCAGGTGTTCTCCCAGTGGGCCTTGACCCACTTCTTCTCCCAGTGGCCCTTCTGCCAGTGGCATGTCTTGCCGTGCTGGTGGTCCACGGTGACCTGGGCGGTCGCCGCCGTCGGCGCCGGGGCGGCGACGGCGGTGCCCGTGGCGCCGAGGGCGGCGCCGCCGGCCAGCAGCCCGGTCGCGGCACCGGCCGCGATCAGGCGGCGGGCACGTGTGGAGACGCTCATGCGTCACACCTCCTTCTCTCCGGTGACGGGCACACGGCCCGGTGAGAGACCGGCCTTCCCTGTGCGGTGGGCGAGCGGGGAACCGCCCCGGCCGTGTGCTGTGGTGACACCCGGGATTCGGCGCGGCCCGCCATCGGGATGGGGTAAATCGGTTAAAAGCCCCTTAAAGAAATTCATAGAAAGTCGGACATTGCGCCACTGCCGTATCGGGCGCATACTTCGGCCCCGCTCCCCCGCGGGCACTCCAGGGAACGGCTCGGCACCGTACGTCCGCGGGGCCGCTCACCCTCGGCTGCTTCGGCGGCTCGTCCCCGCACCCGCCGCACGGACGCTGCCCCCGGTCCCCGCCTCGGGCCGACGCCCCCGTCCCGCGCACGACTCCGGCGTACGCGGCACGGTCAGCGGATCTGACGGCGTACCAGCTCGTGGAACAGACCGCCCGTGTCGGCGAGCAGCCCGGCGGGCGCCCCCTGCTGAACGACCCGCCTCTCCGCCATGACGATGACGCGGTCGGCCTCCACGACGGTGGACAGTCGGTGGCGATGGCGATCCGGGTCGAGCGCAGCTTGCGCGGGCGCTGGTCACGGCGGCGAGTGACAACTGGTCCACCCGGCCACCCCTTGCCCATTCCCCTTGCCAGGTACGGCGGTTGACCCAACCGACAAAAACGCGCCAACTGCCGACCCTCAACGGGAAACCCGGCACGGCCCATGGCGGTGCGCCTCGTACCCGCCTGGCATGTGCAGGTTTCTCGACAAAGCAATTCGGTCCGCCCACCGCCGGAACAGGCAGGGGACGACCGCAGCAAAGAGGCGACGGAATACGGGACTCGGGTTTCGGCGCCGTTGGGGCGTCGCGACGCCGCGTGGAGGACCTGGCGGGCCGCCCGTCCCTGAAAGGACTCCACGAGACCGGCACGCGTTCCCCTGGTCCCGGTACTCCACCGGGTACGGCTCATGCGGCCGCCGGGCACGAAAGGGGGCATCACCGCTCGAGCGATGCGCCAACCGCCTGGGCAGTGGCGCGGCATCGCCACCCGCCATGAGAAGGCGGCCACGATCTAACCGGCCGGACTTCGCGTCCAGGGCAGCTTCCTCCGGTCGGCCGGATGATCCGAAAGAAGCCGCCCGTCGCACCATCCGCACGCGGCCCCGTGCCGGGACGCATCCCTGCGCAGTCGACTACGAGGAGCCAGCATGTCCAAGGAATTCGAGATCGTCCGGGAGTTCGAGGTGGACGCGAGCCCGGAGGAGGTCTGGGAAGCGATCACCACCGGCACCGCCGGGTGGCTGTGGCCGATCGAGTACGAGCCCCGCGAGGGCGGCGCCGCTCCGTTCGGCGGCGAGGTCACCGCCTGGGACCCACCGCATCGGCTCACCGGGCGCGTCGAGAGCCCGGACGACCCGAGCCAGACGTTGAACCAGCTCGACCACATCATCCAGCCGCGAGTCGGCGGCGGGTCCTGGGTGCGCTATGTGCACAGCGGCATCTTCGTCGACGACTGGGAGACCCGGTACGACGGCGCGGACCAGCACACCGACTTCTATCTGCACACCCTCCGCCAGTACCTGGAGCACTTCACCGGCCGGGCGGCGACGTACTCCTCCGCCGAGGGGCCCGAGGCGTCCAGCCGGGCCGGATCGTTCCAGGCCGTGGGACGCGCGCTCGGTCTGGCGGACGACGCGGCGGAGGGCGAGCGCGTACGGGTCGAGGTGCCAGGGACCGCGCCCTTCGATGCGGTCGTGGACTACCGCAACCGGCACTTCATCGGTCTGCGCAGCGACGACGCGCTGTACCGCTTCTTCGGCCGGGACGCCTTCGGCGCACCGGTGGGGGTCGCGGTGCACCGGTTCGGCGCGGGCGCGGACCAGAAGCAGACCGAGGCGGCCTGGCAGAGCTGGCTCACGGGCCTGTTCTCCTGAGCCCTCCTGCCCCCGACCGGCGGCGCGGTGGCGTGCCCGGCACCGGCCGGGCGCGCCGCCGGTCACGCAGGGGCGAGACCTGGGACACGGCCGATGCCCTCACGGAGTCGCCACGTCTCACCGGCTGTCCGTGCTCACGACCCGGCCGCGCCGTACGCCCCGGTCGTGGCACACGCCCCGGCACGGCGCGGCGTACACGACATGCGCTCCCGACGCGCAGGCTCCGGGCGCGCAGGCATCCCGGCGTCCGACTCCCGGACGCTCCGGCCCTCATGCCCTCCAGCCCTTCGGCCCTCCAGCCCTCCCGCCCTCCGGCCCTCCGGCCGGTGAGGCCCTCCGGAGCCCTCACGCTCCAGGGTGCCGGCGGTCGGCCACCAACCCCCGGGGCCGACCTGCTCGCCGCTCCCGCGTTGTCAGGTCCTTCCGTTCTCCCGGCAGAGCCGATGGGGGCGCAATTCCGGTCGGAGACAGAGAAAAGCGCGCATCGTCGGGTCGCCACATCGCGCACCCGCACTCCCCCTCGAACAAAAATTCCCTACTTCATCGAATACAGCAGGCCAAACCCCTTCCATCGTGATTCGAACATCGACCACAATGCCGAGTTCCCTCGCATGCACAATGGAAGGCCCGGGTAAACGATGCCCAAAGACCACGAGATGTCCCCGTCCGACGCCGAGCTCACGGCGCAGATAAGGACATCTCAGTCGTCCCAAGCGGTGGACGAGCTCTACCGGCGGCACAAGCCCGCCGTTCTCTCCTATGCACTGGCCTGCTGCCGCGATCCCCACACCGCCGAGGACCTGATGTCGGAGGCCTTCACCCGTACTCTCCAGGCCGTTCGGTCCGGCGGCGGTCCCGAGGCCGCCTGGCGTCCCTACCTGCTCACCGTCGTCCGCCGTACCGCCGCCGACTGGGCGGGGACGGAGCGGCGTACGGAGCTGTCCCCGGACTTCGAGCAGTGGCTCGAGCGCGGATCCCATGTCCCCGACGAGGAGAGCGGCGAGGAGCGCATACTCCGGCTCGAGGACAACAGCCTCGTACTGCGCGCGTTTCGTTCGCTGCCCGAGCGCTGGCAGGCCGTCCTCTGGTACACCGCGGTCGAGGAGGAGCCTTCGGCGAGGGTCGGGGTGCTGCTCGGCGTCAGCGCCAGTGGCGTCAACTCGCTCGCGTCACGCGCGAAGGAGGGGCTGCGCGAGGCGTATCTGACGGCGCACGTCGAGGGCGGCTCGGACACCGACGAGTGCCGCCACTACAGCTCGCTGCTGGGTGCGGCGGTGCGGCGCGTCGGCCGTCGTACGAACAAGGACCTGGAACGGCATCTGGCCTCGTGCGAGCGCTGCCGCGGCGCGCTCCTCGAGCTGACGTATCTCAACGAGCGGCTGGGCTCCGTCCTGCCCGCCGGCGTTCTGCTGTGGGGCGGCTCGGCCTATGTCGCGGCGCGCCTGGCCGAGGCGGGCGCGAGCGCGGGGGGCGCGCTTGCGCCCGGCGTCCTCCAGGGCAGCCTGCCGCACGACGGGGGTACGGGGCTGTGGACCTGGGCGAAGGGGGCTCCGCTCGCCTCGGGAGCGGTCGCCGGTTCGATCGTTGCGGCGGTCGGACTCGGCGTTCTGGTGACGCCCTGGGGCGGCGGCCGAGACGACCGCGAGGCACTCCCCTCTGTGGTCCAGCACGAACCGACGATGACGATCTTCGAGCCGCAGACGCCCGTGACCCTCACCGCCACACCCTCCGCGGGCACTTCGTCCGCCAAGCCCGAACGGAAGCCCCGCCCTGCCGGCAAGGCCCCGGCGGAACCGGGGGTGCCGAAGCCGGCTCCGAACGGGCTGACCCCGCTCCACCTGCGGGCCGACCAGAACCTCGGCAGCCCGCAGTCACCGTCGGGCTCGGTCCCCCTGTCCTCGCCCGAGGGCCGCAACTACGACGGGACGCCGCACGAACAGCTCACCTTCGTCGCCAACGGCGTCAGCGGCTCGTACGACGGGGGCTCCACCCGGTTCGACCTGTTCGTCGACGCGGGCGAGTACATCGCCAACGGACCGCAGATGCGCATCTCCTACGACCTGACGGGGAACGGCACGTGGGACCGTGTGGAGACCTATCGCTACTTCGAGACCGACGACGCCCCCGGGTACGAGCACTACACGGACTTCCGCGGGCTGAAGTCCTCGTCCGGGTCGCTCGGAGACATGGTGCAGGGGAAGATCAAGGTCGAGGTCTGGAGCGCCATCGGGCCGGGGTCCAACACCCTCGGCGTCGGTGACACCTCCCTGGTCTGGATCCCGTTCGGCTGACAGGCCCCCCGGTCGCCGGAAGACGGCCGTGGCCCCTTCACCACCGGGCCGTCGGGCCGGAGCGGACCGGCAGACCGGCAGACCGGCAGACCGTCCACCAGGAACCGGTACAACACCCCCGCGGGCGCGCCCCTTTTGCCGCGCCCGCGGGGGGTTACGGCATCCGAGGACCGTGATGGAATTTGCGCCGCGGGGCCCGATCCGTTCTCGTCCCGCCTCACAACTCCAGGTAAAGTATTGGCAAAGCAGCGGGACTGCTTTCACGGATAGCGCTCCTCCCTTGTGTCCGTCCGTAGTCACGACACACACCCGGGGGACCGATGACCCGAAGTGTCCGCGCGCACCGCCTCCTCGAGCGCTTTTCCGATGAGGAGTTCGAATTCCCACGGGACGGTTGCGCGACAGGCTTTCCCGCCACCCTCCCGTTCGGCCTCGCCGCATCGCGCCGTATTCCCTCCGGCCCGCTCCGCGTCGGCCACCTCCCGCCGAGCCGGGCCGAACGGCGGCGAGCCGTCCTCGGGCCCTCCCCCACCCCCGCCCCGGCCCGGGGTCCCGAGCCGTGCGCCGAGCCCAACCACTGCCCCTCCATACGCCGTTGGCGTGACCGCCCCAGTCCCCCGGGTCTCCACAAGGCCTGAGGGGAAGGTCCCTCGATGCATCTGTCGCCGGGCCCAAGGCCCAAGCACCGGCCCCTGTCCGACGCCGCGCTCACCAGCGCGGTGCGCGGTGGCCGCGTCGAGCTGTTCCGCTACCTCTACCGCCGCCACTACGCGGCCGTACAGGCGTACGCCTCCCAGTGCATGACCGGTCCCGTGCAGGCGCACGAGGTGACGTCCTTCGTCTTCGCGCAGCTCCTGCAACGCATCGTCTCCGGGGAGTCCTTCGCCGACGGCCGCCACCCGGGCTGTCTGCGGCGGCAGTTACTGGACGCCGTCCGCACGACCGCCATCGCGCACTCGCAGCGCGAGGAGGAAGCGCTGTCCCCGGACTTCCGCGCGTGGGTCGCGGCCGGGAGCGTGTGGCCGTGGGGCGAGGACGGCCAACTGGGCCTCGCCTTCCAGCGCCTCGGGCCGACCACCCAGTGCTTGCTCTGGCACTCGCTGGTGGACCGCGACGACGCCTCGCTGACGGCGCGCGTCACGGGACTGGCCCCGGCGACCGTGCCGGTCCGGAGCGAGGAGGCGCGCAGCGAGCTGCGGGAAGCCCGTACGCATCTGTACCTGGAGCGCATGGGTCCCCGCCATTGCGCGGACGCCGTCCGACGGTTGGCGTTGCAGGGCGGGCCGCCTGGAGACGGCAGTGGTGGCGCGTACCACTCCAGCTCCTGCCGCAGCTGCCACGGCGCCCTCAGCGATCTGGTGCGGCTCGACGCCCGACTCGACATCCAGTTGCCCGTACGGCTGCTGGGCTGGTGGCCGGGCGAGGCCTATCTGCGGGCAAAAGCGGCCATCCAGGTGCCGCTCAGCGATCCGCCGTTTCTGGCCCGGCTGCTGCGACTCGCCGGGCCGCAAGCGCCGTCGCGCGTCCGCCTCGGGCGACGGACCACCCCCGGAGCGGAGTCCGCGCGCCGGGGCCGGGGAGAGCCGGTCGCGCCGGTCGTGCGCACGACCTCCCGGCCCGCCTCCCGCACGGCTTCGCACCGGGCGTTCCAGCGGACCTCCCCGGGCCCGACCGCCGGTACCCATGAGGGAGTTCGCCGCTCCCCCGCCACGGTTGCGGTCGTGGGGTTCCTCGCCGGGATCGCCGTGGGGATCGCCGCTCTGTCCTCCTGCGGGCACCAGGACCGGTCGCACACGCGCTTGCCCGGCGACGTCTCGTCGGTGCCCGAGCCATCGGGCACCCCGGCGGACTCACCGGCGGACGCGCCGGCGGACGTCCCGGACACCGGGGCGCCCAGCGCGGACACGGCAACGCCCGGCGGATACGCGGTACGGCCCGGCTCGCACGCCATGACGCGCGGCATGAACTCCATGGCGCGCAGCGGGCACGGGACGGGTCCCGGCCGCGGGAACGCCGTGGCGCCCAACGGGCACACGACGCCCTGGCCCTCCATCCCCTGGACCGGCCGCACCCCAGGGCCCCACCACGCGCCGGCCCCCCGGCCGGACGCCGGTGCCGACAGCCGGAGCAGCGACCTCGCCGCGTTGCCCACGGCCGCCGCCACTGCACCCGCCCGCCACCGGCACACCCGGCGCGGACGGGACGACGACTCCTTCCTGGCGCGCCCGGACGACGCGTCAGGTTCGACTGCCGATGAGTCAGGCACGCGGCGCCGGCGCGGCGCGGTGTGGGGTACGCGCGGGCGGGCCCCCTCCCATGACGTGCGGAACTCAACTACCTCCCTCTCGTTGAAGAGCCGCGGTACCCCGGATGTGATCGCCATGTACGTCAGCACCGCCGACAGCCTCACCCTCCGGGAACCCCGGGAACCCCGGGAACCCGGCGGGCTCCGGGAGACACGGGGACACCGGGAGACACGGGACCACCGCACCCCCGCGTCCCCGATGTCCACCGGCCCGGCAATCCCCGTGGACGACAGGACCTGGGCACTGGCGCACGAGCCGCAGTCCGTCGGCGCCGCGCGCCGCCTCACCCGCTCGGTGCTGGACGTATGGCGGGTGGTCGGGGACGCGGCCGAGACAGTGGTGCTGGTGGTCTCCGAGCTGGTGACCAACGCGGTCGAGCACGCGCATCCGCCCGTCGTCCTCCACCTCCATCGCGACGCGGGTAGCCGGGTGTGGGTGGGAATCACCGATGGCGGGCCGGCCGCCACCGAGGGGCCCTGGACGTCGAGTTGTGCGCCCGACGAGCACGGGCGCGGAATGGGCATCGTCGACGCCGTCGCCGCGGCGTACGGCTTCGCGACCCACCCAGACGGTGGCGTGACCCATTGGGCGCGCCTCCCCCGGACGACCTGATACCCCGAGACCCGCCCGGCAGTCCCTCACGAGAGGTTCCACCACCACCGACTCCGCAAGGTTTCCGATCCGTTGGGGCCCCCGCACCGCGGGCCCGACCCTCCGCCGCCCACAGCGAACGCCGCCGCCCAGCCGCCCGGGGGCGGTGGCGTTCTCCTGCCCGCCTCCGGCTCCACGAGGAGTCCTGGCCACGGCAGGGGGTCGTGGCCAGGACCGCTGCCCCGGCCGTGGACCGCACTCCGGCACGTCCGGAGCAGAGGTTCGACAAGGGACCAACCGGGCGACTACGCGCGTCCGGCACGGCTTTTGACTCCCCCTCGGCCGCGAATCGAGAAATCGGCGGGCGGCTCAACACACGTCGCACACAAGGCAATTCGCCTCCCCGGCCCGCGACGAAAAGCAAGAACCTTCAACCAATGCATATGCCACGGTTACCTCATCACGTCCCGCTACCCGCGGTGCGCGCGCTTCCTGCAATACCTGAACTGCATGAATGTGGAACCAGATATTCGCGCTTACCCGTGTCGACGGGACTTCATGATGAGTAGGGTATGCCCCGCCGCGCGGCGATCTCCGGAGGGGAAGCGACGGCATTCGGCGTAGGGGAATCCGAGGGTGGTCGTGCCCGGGGTTCGGGAGGGCATCGTGACTACTGGCACGTTCGAGGGACAGTACGTGTGGCACCCGGCGGCCGACGATCGCCTGCTCGCCCGCGCCTGCATGGACGTACGGGCCGGGCGGTACCTCAGCGCACGTGAGATCCTCGAGGAGAGCCGCGGGGACTTCGACGTGCGGGCCCACCGTTCCCTGGTGCTGGCGTCCGAAGCAGCAGACTCGGATCTCACGGAGCGCTGGCTGGCGGAGGAACCGGGCCCGGAGGCAGCGCTGTTGTGGGCCCGCGTGGCGATGCTCCGGGCGTTACGGATGGCCGCCACCGGCGACCCGCGTGAAGGCACGCTGGTGCGGATGGCGCAGGTGGCCTGCGAACGGGCCGCCGAGCAGCTGCCGGACGACCCCACCCCGTGGGTGGCCCTTCTGGCCCTGGCCCGGGCCCTCGACTACCACGACCCAGCGCCCGAAGGCCTGCTGACCTCACCGCCCGGGCCCTGGCGCCTGTTCTCGCACATCCTTCGATTCGCCCCCTGGCACCGTGAGGCCCACCACCGGTTCCTGGCGTTCTTCTTCACCCGCAACGGCGGTTCGGCGAGCGCGCGTTGGGACGTAGCCACCTTTCTCAGCCAGCGGGCTCCCGCCTCCTCTCCGCTTCGCCTCCTGCCGCTGGTGGCCCTGGTCGAGGACTACGACCCGTCGGCGCTGCTGGCGGACCGCACCTGGGAACAGCCCCAGTGGCGCTCCACGTCCCTGGGCATCTCGCGCAACTGGCTGCCCTCGGTGGACGGTTACCGCTTCACCCCCGTGCTCGACCTCGCCTACCTGGCACACGCGCTCTTCATGGCGAAGTGCGAATTCGAGGCACGCGAGGCGTTCACGGCCATGGGCCCGTACGCCTCGCGCATGCCCTGGAGCGTCTTCGGCGAGCCCGAGGAGCAGTTGACCCGGGCGAGACGCATGTGCGGGCTGCCGATCCCCGGTGGCTGACGCAGAGCGGCCGCGTGGGCCACGGCCGAGGTCACCCGCGGGGTGGGCCGGGCGCGCGGGCCCTGCCGGACGAGCGGACCGGTTCGCGGGCGGAGCGCGCGCCCACGGTTCCCCCGCCGTCCTAGGGCCCGCCGGCCGGATCCCCGCCGGATCCCGCCCGTTCCCCGCCGGGTCCCCGCCCGTTCGCCGCCGGATCCCCGCCTGTTCGCCACCGGATCCCCGCCGGGTCCCCCGCCCGTTCCCCGCCGGACAGCAGCCGAATCCCCGCCGCCGGATCGCTGGTCCCGATCCCTCGCCGGTGCGCATTCCCCAGACCTGACGGGAGCTTCCCGTCCACCCCCACAGAAAGGTCATTTGTTGTGCAGGAGCGCACGTTTGAAAGGCGTCCCAGAACGGGCCGTCATGCGTCGCCCATCACCCTCGACGATGACGCGACGCTGCACGCGCTGGGTTATCCGCGGAAACTCACCCGCCGATTCCGTGCGTTCGACAATTTCGCGATCTCCTTCACCATCATCAACATCATCTCCGGAATCTTCTCGTCCTTCGGATTCGGAATGGGCGCGGGCGGCCCGCGCGTTCTCGTCTTCGGGTGGATCTTCGTCTCGGTCATGGTGCTCTTCGTCGGCGCATCGATGGCGGAAATCGCCTCCGCGTATCCCACCAGCGGGGCCCTGTACTTCTCCGCGGGCAAGCTCGCCAAGCGCCACCGTGGCGCCTGGTCCTGGTACACCGGCTGGCTGAACTTCGTGGGCCAGGTCGGTGGTACGGCCGCGACGGGCTACGCGGCCGCCACCTTCATCCAGGCGTACATGTCCCTGCAGTGGCCCTCGTACGAGGCGACGGGGCAGCGGACGGTCCTCATCACGGCTGCCATCCTGCTGCTCCAGGCGCTGGCCAACACCTACACCGTGCACCTGGTGGCCGTCCTCAACCGGATTTCGGTGTGGTGGCTGCTGATCGGCCTTGTGGTCATCGTCACGAGCCTGGCCGCGGTTCCCACGCACCATCAGCCGGCCTCGTTCGCGACCCATTTCGTCAACAACACCGGTTTCACCAACAGCTTCTACGCGGCCATGCTGGGCCTGCTCGTCACGAGCTGGACCTTCACGGGCTTCGACGGAAGTTTCCATATGTCCGAGGAAACGGTGCGCGCGACCGTCAATGCCCCCAAAGGCATCATGCGGGCGATCGGTTACTCTGCCCTCGCCGGGCTGGTCCTGATGCTGGCCCTCGTCTACGCGATCCGCGACTACGGCAGGACGGCGAATGCGTCCGCGCCACCGGTCCGGATCCTCATCGACGCTCTCGGCACGGGCACCGCGAAACTGCTGCTGCTGATCGTCATCGGCGCCATGCTGTTCTGCGGGCTGGCGAACATGACCAGCAACACCCGCCAGATCTTCGCCTTCTCACGCGACGGCGCCATGCCCGGCTCCCGCTGGTGGCATTCGGTGTCGCCCCGCACGCGTACGCCGGTCAATGCGGTGTGGCTCGCCGCGGCCTGCCCCTTGCTGCTTGTGCTTCCCGGCTGGTGGTCGCACACCGCCTTCACCGCGGTCGTGAGCGTCAACGTCGTCGGGCTCTTCCTCGCCTACGGTGTGCCCATTCTTCTGCGCCTCGGGCTGGACGACTTCAAGCCCGGCCCCTGGAACCTCGGCCGCTACGGCAAGCTCGTCGCCGGAATCGCCGTCACCTGGATCGTCATCAGCAATGTGCTGTTCATGCTGCCCCAGGCATCGCCCGTCACGCCCACCTCGTTCAACTATGCGCCGATCGCGCTCGGAGTGGTATTGGTGATCGCCACGGTGTGGTGGTTCGCCACCGCCCGCCGGCGCTTCCAGGGGCCGGTGAGCTACGGGCGGCCCGACGAAGTCGCCGCCATGGACCTGATCTGACGACCATCACCCACCATGACCGACCGGGCGCAGCCGGACACAACAGCCGCGCCCCCCGCAGGGAAGGGACCGACCGTCCGCATGAACCCCCTCGGCAACGCCCCGCTCACGGGCTCCACCGCGCAGGAAAGCGCCGAAGGCGGCTCAGCCGCACCCGACGGTGAACTCACCGTCGGCAACGCCTCGTCGGAGGACTGGCACCACATCGCGGAGTGGGCCGCCGACGAGGGCTGGAACCCCGGCGAGGGTGACGTGGGCTGCTTCCACCCCACCGACCCCGCCGGATTCTTCATCGGCCGCCTCGGCGGCCGGCCGGTCTCGGCGGTCTCGGTCGTCACCTACTCCGAGCAGTACGCGTTTCTCGGCTACTACCTGGTGCACCCCGAACTCCGCGGCCGGGGCCTGGGCCTGGCCACTTGGCGCGCCGCCGTCCCGCACGCCGGGGCGCGCACCATCGGACTGGACGCGGTGCCCGCCCAGCAGGCCACGTACGAACGCTCCGGGTTCACCCCCGCCTACGAAACCGTCCGCTACGGCGGTCGGCCGCACCGTGTCCAGCCGTCCGGGTACCCGAGCGCGGCCGAGGTCGTGCCCGTGACCGGGCCCCGTACGGACGCCGTCGCCGCCTACGACCGCGGTTGCTTCCCCGCCGACCGCCGGGCCTTCCTCACCCGCTGGCTCACCGCCCAGGGCCGTACCGCGCTGGCGTACGTGCGCGACGGGGAGATCGCCGGTTACGGCGTGATCCGTCCGGCGCGCAGCGGCCGCCGCATCGGACCACTCTTCGCCGACGGACCGGAGATCGCCGAAGCGCTCTTCGACGCGCTCACCGCCGGGCTCGGGCCGGAGGAGGAGGTCGGCATCGACGCGCCGGAGACGCAGACGGCGGCGCGGGACCTCGCGAAGGCCCGCGGGCTTGCGCCCCAGTTCCGTACGGTGCGCATGTACACGGGCCCGGTTCCTGCGTACCGGCAGGAGCGCACGTACGGGGTCACCAGTCTCGAACTCGGCTAGTCCGCCGGTTCTGCCGATTCCCGACCCGGATCCCGTCCGGCCGCAAGGCCGGACGGGATCTTCGTGTTCCAGGGCCATGTGCTGCTTCTTCTTTTGGCAACTCCGTCACCCCCCACGCACATGGAAGGACATGTGGCTGAGCGACGGTTTCGCGACGTACGCGGAGTGGCTGTGGGAAGAAGAGCACGGCGGCAGGACGGCCCGGGAGACCTTCGACTCCTTCTACGAGGGGACCCACCGGGAGAGCGACGGGATCTGGGATTTCGCCCCGGCCGACCCGCCCGGAGCCGAGCGCATCTCCGATGCCCGTGTCTACGGGCGCGGCGCCATGGTGGTGCACAAACTGCGCGAGGCTGTCGGCGATGCCGCCTTCTTCGGCCTCCTGCGGGCGTGGACCAGGGGAGTACCGCCACGGGAACGCCGGGACCGGGCAGCTCATCGCTCTGTGCGAGGAAACGTCGGGAAAGGACCTCTCCGAGCTCTTCGGCACATGGCTCTTCGGCGAGAAGAAGCCCGCACAGGGCTGAGGCCGGCCCGGCGGCACGGCGCTGCTGACCCTCCCGCACACACGAGGGCCTTCCGGGCTCCGGTGACCGCATTGGCGCCACCGGGCCGGAAGGCCCTCGGCCACTGACGCGCAATGCTCGCGCCGCGGGGGGCCGCCCGCGGCGTGACGCTCCTGGGACGCGTCAGGCCCGCGAGTCCTACGCTGTCCCGGAGCCCTCGGTGACCAGCAGCTCCTGCAGTTCGGTCACGACCTCCCGGAGCTTGTCCGCGAAGAGATACATCTCCGGTGCCACCGGACGCGGGGTGCTCAGATAGAGGTTGAAGCGGTCGGGGAGCAGGACGTACGCGACACCGATGCACCGGCTGCTCGTGGAACCGAATCCGAAGTACTGGATGTTGACGGACGGGGCGGAACTGGTGCTCAGGTAGTCGTCCCGCATCTTCAGCCAGCCCGGGGTGTCGTACAGGCCCAGGTGCTCGGTCACCCCCAGCTCCGCGCCGCGCCGCTTCTGGATGAGCTGCAGTTCCCACAGATGCTGTTCGGGCGCCTGGCCCGTCTGGCATTCCTTGGCCCGCCGGACGTGCTGGTCGGCCGCGGCCCGCAGCGCCGCGAGACGCGTCGCGGTACCGGCCTGCGGGTCCTCCATCGTGGCCACGAACCGCTGCACTTCCGGGGTGACGACGCGCATGGCTTCCGTGCGGCCGTTCCGGTACTGCCGGGTGGCGATGGCCTCGTAGGTGGCTCCCACGTGACCCTTGGCCCGCTGGTGGGCGAGCTGGTAGGCCATCTGTACGAAGGCGTCCGGCGAGATGCGGAGCTGCTTGGCGCGGGCGGTGCCGAAGTCGCCGAATGACAGAGTGGTGGTGGCGGTGGCGGCCGCGTACTCGTCGAACGCGTCGGCCGCTGCGACGATCCTGCCCTTCAGCTCGGCGCTGGTGACGAAGTCGATCGTCTCGATGGCGGGCAGCCCCTGCGGCCGGGCACCCGACTCGCGGGACTGCTCGTCGGCCGGTGTGCCGAGCACCGCGTCGACGAAGCTGAGGATCGTGGTCCCGTCCAGCTCGCAGTGCTCCACATTGATCCCGGCCGTGCCGTCGTCGAAGACGATGAAGGAAACGGCCTTGTCGAACCAGCGGTTGGCGCTGTCGCCGTGCAGCATCCGGTCGCAGGCATCGAGTGTGTCCTTGGGGGCGAAGTCCTCCAGGCAGACGCAGAACAGCGCGGTCTCGAGGTCGTCGAGTGCGGCGGCGTTCCCGGGGTGACAGGCCAGCAGGGCCTCCCGGTCGGCCGCCCACTCGGCGCGGGCCTTGGTGGTCAGGGGGCCGATCGAGGTACCCGGCGTGGCCGCCTGCGCGCCGGCCTTCTTGACGGCGCAGAGTCCCGACGCCAGATCGTCCAGGGTGTAGGGGCGCCCGTCGGGACCCAGCACGTCCATACGGAACATGTTGCCGCGGTGGAAGACCACGATGTGGCGCGCACGCGAGGGGCCGGGCGCCTCCTCGGAGTACGGGGCGCGAACGGTGTCCTGCGGGTCACCGGGGATCCGTGTCGTGGAGAACAGGTATTTGTTCTGCACCATCGACTGCGGCACGCCGCGCGTGACGAGGGGCGGAATGGTCTCCGCGTCGAGCTTGGCCTTGTAGTTCAGGGCTCCGGCGATGAGCCCCGCGGCCCGGTCCACCTGTCGCCCGCCGTCCTCCTGGAAGAGGAAGAAGAAGTTGGCGTTGAGGGCGATGCGGTCGCGGCGGCCCAGATAGCGGGAGGGCCAGAAGTCGTCGAGCCAGCTGCGTACGCCGGCGGTGTTGTTGTAACTCTCCAGCGCCGCGTGGAGCTTGCGGCCGGGCCCGTCCGGCCGCAGGAACGCGGCGACTTCCGCCTCGGTCGCCGCCAGCTCCTCCGCCGTCAGCAGCGGTGAGCACCAGGCGATGAACCTCTCGCAGGTCTCCTCCAGCGACGGCAGGGGGACGCGCGGCAAACGGTCCTCGTTGCCGAAGGTGGAGGTGGCGGATGCTTCCTGACTACTGTTCAATTCGAGCCTCGATCCGGGCGGTTGTGGGGTCGTTCTCTCGTGCTGGGTTGTCGTTCTCACTGTGCTGGGTCGTTCTCTCGGTGCTCAGTCGTGCTGTCGGTGGTGCCGGGATCGTTCTCACGCGTCCGGCCGTGCAGCGGATTCGCGCCCCGTGGCGCCCCGCGGCCGGGAGATGAAGAGCCGTGCGAAGAGCCAGCCGTCGGTCTCCAGGCCGTGCGGATCCACTCCGAGGGAGGACAGCGTGTCGAGGACGAGTGTCTGCTCCTCGGCGGAGGCGAACCGCCGCTGCTTGAATACTCCCGCGACCTCGGCCGTCTCGTAGCCCGACGCGGCCAGGGTCTCCTCGATGGGATCGAAGGGAAACATTCTCAGCACGAAATGGGCCATCCACGGCTTGCGTTCGCCGGCGGCGCGGACGATGCGCTCGATGGTCTTCTCCGTGACGTAGCCCAGACAGCCCGTGGAGAAGACGAGGTCGGTCTCCGCGAAGAGCGCGCGCTGTTCCTCGGTGGGGTCATGGCGCTCGAGATCCGCGTGGACCGCACGGTCGAGCAGACCGGCCGACAGCGCGTAGGACAGGGCTTCCCGTGAGGCGTCCAGCCCGGCTACGCGGATGCCCTTCGGGCGGGTGCGGGCCCGGACGAACGCACGGTCGCGGTCCAGGAGTTCATCGCGCGTCAGCCCGGCGGCTCCCTCCTCGCCGTAGCGCTCGTACAGCTCGTCCATGGTCGCGTCGCACTTCAGCAGGGCCGCGTTGATGCCGTACGAGCAGCCGATGTCGAGGACGGCCGGGGCCGGGACGCGCTGCGAGGCGCCGTACTCCCGGATCAGCTTGGCGAAGTAGGGCTTGGCGAGCTGGGGGATGAGGTAGTCGAGTTCGCGCAGGGTGGTGAAGTAGGCGCGGGGGTCGGGCTGCGTGTAGATGTGGTCCAGTGAAACCTTGCCAGTCGTGTCGAAACGCACGTCGGCGTACTCCTCGGTGGATGGCGTGGTTCGGGCGGTGCGCCCAACAGTCGGTTCCATTCCCTCTTTCGGACCGCCGGGGCTGGGCCTGTCTTTCGGATCGCAGATCCGGTCCCGTCTTCAAAGTCCCGTCTGCCCGGCGGCGTCCGGGGTCCCCCAGCAACCGCTGGGAGGTGCCCCCACCCCAGCTACCGCCGGTAGGTGCACCCGCGCTGCGTTGTCGTCGACGCACGCAGTCGCCGCGGGGCCCGCCCTTCGGGCGGACGACGCTACTTCGAAGACGGTCCCTAGTCGAGCAGCCGGTCGACGCGCACGGCGCGGCCCTCGGCGGCCAGGTGCTCGGGAAGAACTCGCCCGAAGAGCTGCTTCGTACGGGCCACGCTGCCGACGACCCCGGGGCGCTCGCTGTAGGCGAAGATCGCCGAGTGGCGTGCGGTCTCCCCCTCCACGGGGCTGACGCGGTGCAGCGAGTAGCGGCCCTTGAACAGCTGCAGATCGCCCGGGCGCAGGGTGAGGCGCCGGACCAGGCGCTCGCCGCGGCCCCGCACCACGTCCCGGACGTCGTCGAAGTTCTCCGCCTGCGCGGACCGGATGTTCGGGCAGTACTCGAAGACGCCGCCCGCCTCCGCCTCCTGCGTCAGCAAGCTGACGGTGAACTCGTTGGTGTCAAAGTGCCAGGGGTGCTCCATCCCGGGGTTGACCACGTTGAGCACGAGCCCGGCCAAGGGGTCCCCGAGCGGATGCAGCTGGGGCAGTTCGAAGCAGCTCGCGACGAAGTGCTGGAACAGCTCGCTGAGGTAGAGCCGGTGGATGAGGAAGTGCTCGGGGATGAGGTCGCGCGCCACGAACGCGTTGCCGCGCTGAATGGGGATCCGGCCGGGGTGATCCTCGGGCAGTGAGGCGTCCACGGCGATGTTGTACGCGTTGACGGTCTCAACGTCGTAGTGCGCCTCGGGGGCGATCGTCGCGCATTCACGGCGCAGCGTGTCGATCAGGGACGGCTGAAGGAAGTCGGGCAGCACGCTGCATCCGTCGGTCTCCAGCTCCTTCCGGGTGCGGATGACGACCTCCTGCCACTCCGGGCCGTCCGGATCCGGCAAGGGATAGCGTCCGGTGTCGACCACCCGTGCCACGAGCTGCGCTTCCGATGTGCTCACGAAGATCCTCTCCACGTCTCAGCTCACCGTCCCGGGCCCGGGGCTTCCGGCCCATGCCGCCGTTCGCGGCATCGGCACGCGCGCAGGACCGGCAGCGCGCCCGACGCGCCGCTACGAACCATGGCCCCCGCGGACCGACCTCGTCCGCGGCATCCCGCCCCTTCTCGCCCTCCCCCAAGGGGGTTTAGCACATTCACTGCCCCTCGCCGGCCGGGACGAAGCACGCTGTGACACGCGACACTGAGGCAACGCATCCGGATCGGTCCGATCGGGGTGTCCCGGGGCCCCGGGCTCCCGCACGGACGCCGTTCCGGCACCCCCTCCATACGTCAAGTCCGCCTGGGCCGCGATGACTTGAGGGAAGGGGGGCTCGAACGTCTGCGCGCTCTCGGCTACGATTCCACTACCCCGAGCCTCCGGCGGGAGCAGTCGGCGACGGTCGCCGGGCTGCCCGGTCCGGCAGCCGCTCGCGCTCGGCGCTGCCCCGGATTCTCCTGGGTTCGACGGGAACTCCCGTACGGATTCACCCGACCTCTGTACGGACGCGCCTGCCATCAGCGCATCCGGACGGAGGAAGGAAGGGCACGTCATGCCACGGAGTACGGGAAGCAGGGACGCTCCCGACCGCTGGGGCGCTCCCGACCGGTGGGGTCGGGAGACCGGCGACCGGTGGAGTCTGGTCGTGGTCGCCGGGCTGCTCTCCTTCGTCGCGATGCTCGACATGAGCATCGTCAATGTGGCGCTCGTGGACATCGGGGCCGACCTCGGAGTGCCGCCCCGCGCCGCGCAATGGGCCGTGCTCGGCTACCAACTGCCGGTGGTCGCCCTGCTGTTGCCCGTCGGCCGGTGGCTGGACCGTACGGCGATCCGGCCAGTCCTGCTGTCGGCGCTCGCCGGGTTCGCCCTCTGCAGCACCGGGGCCGCTCTGGCGCCCGGGATGGTGTGGCTGATCGCGGCGCGACTGGCACAAGGCGCCTTCGGTGCCGCCCTGTTCGTACTCATGCCGGTCCTCGCGACGCGGGCCGTACGCCCCCAGGTCCGCGGCCGTGCCATGAGCGTCCCGGCGACGCTCGGTCCCCTCGGCGCGGTCAGTGGCCCCGCCCTGGGCGGGCTCCTCACCGACCAGTGGGGCTGGCGCGCCGTCCTGCTGGTCAAGCTGCCTCTGTGCCTGCTCGCCTGGCTGATCGCCCGCGCGTCGCTCCCCCGTGACGGGGCGGTACGGCCGCCCGGCCCGCGTGAGGCGACCGACACCGCGCTGGTGGCGGCCGCCGTCGCCGTGGTGCTGCTGGCCCTGACCCTGGCGCCCGGTTCCCCGCTGTGGACGGCGGCCGCGCTGCTCGCCGCCGTACCGGTCGTGCTGTGGGCCCGCGGGCCCGGCGCGCGGCCCGTCGTCGCTGTCCTGCGGGATGCGCGCACCGCACCGGTCCACGGGGCGGTGCTCGCGGCGGGTGCCGCGTTCGCCGCGATGCACTACGCGACGGCTCTTCATCTGCAGCGGGACAACGGCCTGAGCGCCTCGGCCACGGGCGCGACCCTGCTCGCCTTCCCGCTGGGCATGGCCCTGGCCGGTCCGTTGGGCGGCCGTCTCGCCGACCGCTTCGGACCGCGGCCCGTCGCGGTCACCGGCAGTGCCCTGGTCGCGTCCGGCTTCGTCCTGCTGGCCGCCGGACCCGACGGGTCACCGCCGCAACTGGCCTGGCGACTCGCCGTGGCCGGGATCGGCATGGGCCTGTACGGAGGGCCCTCCCAGTTCCTCGTCATGCGGGCCGTGCCCGCGGAGCATCTGGCCACAGCCGGGTCCACCGTCCAGCTCGCCCGGAGTCTGGGCTTCACCCTCGGCCCCGCTCTGGCGACGGCCGCCTGGGGGCTCGCCGGTTCCGAGGACAGCGGCGCGCGGCCGGCCCTCGTCGTCGCGGCCGTCGCCGCCTGCCTCGCCGTGCCCCTGCTGGCGCATCGGCCCCGCAATATCCCCGAACCCGTTGCGGAACAGCAGCACTGACCTGGCGTCAGCGGGCGCCTCCGGCCCTCGTACGACGCCGACGACAGGAAGGAGTCGCCATGTGCGGCATAACGGGCTGGGTCTCGTTCCGCGACGCCCCCCGCCACGACCCCGAGGTCATCGAGCGGATGACCGCCACCCTCGCCCGGCGCGGCCCCGACGCCTCCGGCGTGTGGCGCGGGACGCACGCGGCGATCGGCCACCGGCGGCTCGCCGTGCTCGACCCGGAGGGCGGTGTCCAGCCGATGACCGCGGGAACCGCGAGCCGTGAGACCGTCCTCACCTACAGCGGCGAGGTCTACAACCACCACGCCCTGCGGGCCGAACTCCGTGCCGCCGGACACGCCTTCCGCACGCGCAGCGACACCGAGGTGGTGCTGCGGGCGTACCAGCAGTGGGGCGACTCGCTCACCGAGCGCCTGGAGGGCATGTACGCCTTCGCCGTCTGGGACGAACGCGCACAGCGACTCCTGCTCGTACGGGACCGGCTCGGGGTGAAGCCGCTCTACTTCGCCGCGATCCCCGGCGGTGTCGTCTTCGGATCGGAGCCCAAGGCGCTCTTCGCCCATCCGTCCGTGCGCCCGCGGGTGGACGCGGACGGACTGCGCGAGGCCTACAGTCTGCTCTTCACCACCGGTCCGACCCTGTGGGCCGGCGTACGGGAGGTGCAGCCCGGCGGCACCGTCGTCGTCGACCGCGGTGGCCTGACCGAGCACCGCTACTGGGAGTTGGAGGCGCGGCCGCACACGGACGGTCTCGAGGCGACGGTGGAGGAGGTGCGGCGGCGCCTCGACCGGGCCGTGCGGTCCCAGTTCGAGGCGGATGTGCCCCGCTGCACGCTGCTCTCCGGGGGGCTCGACTCCACGGTGCTCACCGCGATCCTGGCCGACGAACTCCGCGCCCAGGAGGGGCAGTCGGCGCGGGTCCGCTCGTACGCCGTCGACTACAGCGACCAGGCCGAGCAGTTCACCGGTGACGTGCTGCGGACCGGCCACGACACCCCGTACGCCCGGGAGGCCGGGGCGTTCATCGGCACCGACCACGCGACGGTGGTGCTGGATCCGCGGGACCTCCTCGACCCCGGGCACCGCAGGGCCGTCGTCGCCGCACGCGATTCCCCCATCGGCGTGGGCGACATGGACACCTCGCTCTATCTGCTCTTCGGGGAGATCGCCCGGCACTCGACCGTGGCGCTCTCCGGGGAGGCGGCCGACGAACTCTTCGGCGGCTACCCCTGGTTCCACAGCCCCAGGGCCCTGACCGCCGCGACCTTTCCCTGGCTGCTGGTCACGGGCGACGAGGCCGCCATGCCTCTCCACCCCGACCTGGCCGCATCCTTGCGCATCGGCGAGTTCCGGCGGGACACCTATCGCGACGCGCTCGCGGCCGTACCGCACCTCGAAGGCGAACCGGCCGTACGGCACCGGCAGCGCGAGATGCAGCATCTGTCCCTGACGCGCTGGCTGCGGCAGCTGCTGCACCGCAAGGACCGGCTCAGCATGGCGCAGGGGCTGGAGGTTCGGGTGCCCTACTGCGACCACCGCCTCGTCCAGTACGCCTTCAACACCCCTTGGGAACTGCAGAGTCACGACGGTCGCGAGAAGAGCCTTCTACGGGACGTGGGCACGGGCCTGGCACCGCACTCCGTACTCCACCGGCCCAAGAACCACTATCCGGCCACCCACGACCCCGGCTACAACCGCGGTCTTCAGGACATGGCCCGTGACGCGCTGGGCGCCCACGGCGGCCGCGTCCGCGACCTGGTCGACGAGACCGCCGTCAAGCCCTGCCTCGACACCCTGCCCGAGCAGGTGGAGTGGGGGATGCGGCTGCGTCTGGAACGCGTCGTCGACCTCGCCCTGTGGCTCGACGTCCACCGGCCCGAACTCGCCCTGTGAACCACCGGCCCCCCGAATACCCCCTGTGAATCGCTGAACCACGTCCAGGAAGCCACCCCCCGATGCCCGATCCGCTCTCCCTCCCCGAACCGTTTCCGCTCCACGGCGCCGAGTACAAGCGCGACCCCTATCCGCTCTACGCCCAGCTGCGCGAGAAGGGCCCGGTCCACCGGGTCCGCTTCCCCAGCGGGGTCTGCGCCTGGCTGGTGACCGGCTACGACGCCGCCCACCAGGCCCTCAACGACGAGCGTCTGGGCAAACACCACTCGCGCGGCAACGCGGCCTGGCGGGCCCGGGCGTCGATCATGCCCGAACCCCAGCACTCCCAGCTGCAGGTGCATCTGCTCCACCAGGACCCGCCGCGTCACACCTCGATGCGCCGGCTCGTGCTCGACGCCTTCGCCCCGCGGCGCGTCGAGGGCATGAGGCCGGTGTTCCAGGAGATGGCCGACGCACTCCTCGACGATCTGCCGCCCGGCGCCAGCGCCGATGGCGGCACTGCGGAAGGGGGCGGCAGTGCTGCGGAAGGGGGCGGCAGTGCGGAGGACGGCGTCGATGTCGTGGCCGCGTTCGCCGCGCGCTTCCCCTTCCGCGTCCTCGCCCATGTCATCGGCCTTGCACCGGAGCTGGCCGACCGCTTCGACCGTGACTGGGGCAAGGTCGTCCAGCCCGTCGGACCCGATGACCCCGGCCGTCCCGCCTACGAGACCCGGCTGCGCGCATTGCAGGACTACATCGCCGATGTGGTGGAGCACCAACGGGCCCACCCCGGCGAGGGGTTGCTGTGCCGGCTCGTCGGAGCCCGGGACGACGGCGAACTCACCGCCGAGGAACTGGACTCGATGGTCTTCCAGCTTCTGGTCGCGGGCCAGGAGCCGGTCACCAACCAGATCACCACGGCACTCATCGCTCTTCTGCGCCACCCCGAGCAGCTGGACCGGCTGCGCGACGAGCCCGGGATCCTGCCGCGAGCCGTGGAGGAACTGCTGCGCTTCGACGGTGCCTTCGAGCTGACGACCTGGCGCTTCTTCGCCGCGGACTCCGACCTCCACGGCACCCGCGTTCCCGCGGGCGACTCGGTGATCATCTCGCTCGACGCCGCCAACCGCGACCCGAGGCGCTTCCCCGACCCCGACCGCCTCGACTTCGACCGCTCCCCCAACGCGCATCTCTCCTTCGGCCACGGCATCCACTTCTGCCCCGGCGCCGCGCTGGCGCGCGTCGAACTGCAGGTCGCCCTCCGCACGTTGATCGGGCGACTTCCAGGACTGCGCCTGGCCGTTTCGCACGACGAGCTGCGCTGGATCCCCGCCGTACTGGCGCGGGGGGTCGACTCACTGCCCGTCAGCTATCGTCTGCCGCAAGGCGGTTGCCCGATCGCACACCGTACGCATCAGGCCAACGCACCCCGCGATCCGGCGGAATGACGCACAACCCATCCCCCACCCCTCCCGTCCCCCCTCCAGGGCCGGCGCGCCGTACCCCCATGCGCCACACCGCCCTGCCGCCCTCGACTCAGGAGCCCCGCGATGACACCCGCCGGCACCGTCCTGACCGCACCGGCCGCCTCCGTTCCCTCCCTCGCCCCACGGTTGGAGAACGCGGAGTCCCTGACCGAGGCCCAACGGGCCGCCTGCGCGGCGATCCTCGCCCTTCTGCTGCCGCACCGGCGCACCGTGGACACCGATCCGCCGCCGGACACACCCGACGGTCTGCTCGCTGCCTTCCCCGACCAGATACGCCAACTCGCCCCGTTCGTGACGACCGGTGAGCCGATCCTCTTCACGCTGCCCGGCTTCCCCTGCAAGTCCCCCAACCCGGCGAAGGTCCTCGGGCATCTCCCGGACGAGGGGGAGCGCCTGTCGCTGCGGTTCCTGGACCGCCTCTGCTCCCGGATCGCCGACGTGTACGCGCCGGGCGCGCGCGTCCTCATCTGCTCCGACGGACATCTCTTCGGTGATCTGATCCATGTGCCCGACGCCCACATCGACGCCTACTCGGACGGCCTCCAGGCCATGATCCGGGCCGAGAGGCTGGAGCATCTGGACATCTTCGACCTGCGGACGGTCTACGGCGACCTGCCGTACGACTCCAAGCGGGCCCGCGTCCATGCCACGTACGCGCCGACGGTGGACGAGTTGCGCGCCCGGACCCGCAGCGACGAGCAGATGCTCAGGCTCTACCGGGGGATCACACGGTTCCTCGTCGAGGACACGGCGGAGTTCGCGGGCACCCGCTCGGCGCTGCAGCGCGAGTGCCGCAGGCGGGCCTACGGCGTGATCCAGCGCAGCCGGGCGTGGGGCGCACTCATCGCCGACCACCGCCCCCGCTCGTTCCGTCTGTCGATACATCCGCAGCCCCGGGGGACGGACAAGTTCGGCCTTCGGCTGCTGGACGCCCGGGACGTCTGGACCACCCCCTGGCACTCCTGCGTACTCCACCACTCGGACGGGCGCTGGGAGTTGATGCACCGGAGGGAGGCGGAGAAGTCCGGCCGCCTCGTGCTGCGAGGCGGCCGGCCCAGTCACTTCGAAGCCGAGGCGGCGGGCTCCTCCTGACCCGCGGGCTCCTCCTGACCCGCGGGCCCAGGCCCTGACGGGGCTTCCCCGGCCGGCGCCCGGTGGTCGATCGCGATCAACGGGTCACCGGTCAGCGGGTGTTCGGTCACTCCGGCCCGGACCCCGAAGACCTCGGCGAGCAGACCGGGGGTCAGGACCTCGCGCGGCATCCCCGAGGCGACCACGGAGCCGTCGCGCAGCACATGCAGCCGGTCGCACAGCGACGCCGCGGCGTTCAGGTCGTGCAGCGCGATGAGTGTCGTACGGCGCTCCGCGCGCAGCAGGGCGAGCAGCTCGACCTGGTGCAGGATGTCGAGGTGGTTGGTCGGCTCGTCCAGCACCAGGACGTCCGGCTCCTGTGCGAACGCCCGGGCGAGCAGGACGCGTTGGCGCTCTCCGCCCGAGAGTGCGGAGAACCGCCGCTCCGCATGCCCGGCCATGCCGACCCGCTCCAGGGAGCGGCCCACGATCTCGCGGTCCTCACCGATCTCCCCGGCGAACGCCCGCTTGTACGGGGTGCGGCCCATTGCCACCACCTCGTACACGCTCAGCTCGAAGTCGCTGCCGCGCTCCTGCGGGAGGGCTGCGACATGGCGCGCGGCCCTGGCGGGGCTGAGCTCGCGGATGTCCGTTCCGGCGAGCAGGACACGTCCCGCGCAGGGCCGAAGATGACGGTAGACGGTACGCAGCACGGTGGACTTGCCACTGCCGTTGGGGCCGATGAGCCCGGCGATCTCCCCGTCCGCCGCCACGAGATGGACTCCCGCGACGACAGTGCGGCCGGAGTAGCTCACGCGCAGGTTCTCGATGCCGAGGTTCACCGGTTGCGCTCCAGGCGTCGGTCCAGCAGATACAGCAGTGTGGGAGCGCCGACGAGCGAGGTGACCACACCGACGGGGAGTTCCTGGGTGTCCATGGCCGTTCGGCACACGATGTCGACCACGACCAGCAGTAGGGCTCCGGTGAGCGCGGAGACGGGCAGCAGCCGGCGGTGGTCACCGCCGACGAGCAACCGGCAGACGTGCGGAACCATCAGGCCGACGAAGGCGATGGCTCCGGAGACGGCGACCAGACAGCCCGTCAGCAGGCTGGTGACGACGAGCAGTTCGCGCCGCAGGCGGGTGACGTCGACGCCGACACCGGCCGCGGTCTCGTCCCCCATGGTGAGGGCGTTCAGTCCGCGGGCGCGGGCCTGGAGCGCCAGTCCGGCGCCGAGGACGGCCAGGGCTGGCAGGCCGAGCAGGCTCCAGCTCGCCCCGCCGAGGGAGCCCATGAGCCAGAACAGCACGCTGTGCGTCTGCTGTTCGTCCTCGGTCCGGAGCACCAGGAAACTGGTGAAGCCGGAGAGGAACTGCCCGATGGCGACGCCCGCGAGCACCAGGCGCAGCGGGGAGAAGGTACCCCCGCGCCGGGCCGTGGCCCAGACGAGGACGAATGCGCCGAGGGCGCCCAGGAACGCGGCGGCGGACAGGCCCAGCCCGAGAAGACCGGCCGCGCTCGCACCGAACACGATGGCGGCGACGGCACCGAGCGAGGCGCCGTTGGAGATGCCCAGCAGATACGGGTCTGCGAGCGGGTTGCGGACGAGCGACTGGGTCGCCGTACCGACCAGGCCGAGTCCTGCACCCACGATGACGGCCAACAGGGCGCGCGGTACGCGGAGTTGCCACACGATGAGGTCGTCCGTCCCGGGCCGGGGAGGCTCGCCGGACAGTCGCCGGAACACCACGGACCAGACCTGGTCGGGCGCGATGTCGGTCGAGCCCCAGGCGACTGCGGCGGTGAGCGCCACCAGCAGGGCCGCGCCGAGGACGGCGGCGAGGAGTCCGGCCCGCAGGGCAGGGCGTACGGAACGGCGGCCGGTGCGCTGCTCGGCGGAGCCGTCTCCGCACCGGTCATCGGCCGAGCGTCCCCGCGGGTTCCGGACGGGCGGGGGGACGCTCGGCGGATCGACGCTCCCGGCGGGACGCGCCCCGGCGGTCCCGCCCGTACCGCTCTTCCGGAAGACGGGAGACAAAGGCATCTACCGGGCCGCCTTCACCTTGCCGGGGTGAAGGGCAGCGGCGATCTCCTGGACCGTATCCGCGTTGGCGACTCCGGCGATGGTGGTCCGTTCCGAGCCGATGCGCAGGAAGTTGCCCTCCTCGACCGCCTTCATGCCCTTGGTGGCGGCGTTCTCCTTCAGGAAGGTCTCGGCATCGGCGAAGGCCTTGTCGTTGGCTGCCTTGCTGCCCCGGTCGCGGACCGCGAGCTGGATCCAGTCCGGGTTCTTGCCGACCACGTCCTCCCAGGAGACGGGCTTGAAATCACCGTCGCAGGAGCCGAAGACGTTCCGGGCGCCCGCCTGGGTGATGACCGCATTGCCGACCTGCTTGTTGCACAGCGCCATCGGCTGCTTGGTACCTGCGTCGTAGTCGAAGAAGAAGTAGCTCGGCAGCTTCTCCTCGGGCACGTCGCCGACGGCCCTGCGGACCGCGGAGACCTTCTTGTCCATGGACTTGACGAGCGTCCCTGCCCGATCGGCGGTGCCGGTGACCACGCCCAGCCGCTCGATGTCCTCCATGACGCCGGAGAGGTCCTTCTGGGGTCCTTCGGCCATGGGGGCACAGGCGGTCGAGGCGAGGTAGACGTGCTTGATCCCGGCCGCCTTGAACTCCTCCTCCGTCGGGGCGTCGCCCATCGCGCCCATGTTCCCCATGTGGGCGAAGGTGTCGATGTAGAGGTCGGCGCCGGAGCCGAGGAGCTTCTCCTTGGCGATGATCTTCCGGCCGAGCACCGGCACCTTCTGTGCCTGGGCGTCGAGGCGGCCGGGCAACGTGCCCTTGCCCGGCGGGAATCCGGTGCCGATCACCTTGTCGCCGGCGCCCAGGCGCAGCAGCATCTCCAGAGCGGAGGCGTTGCTCGTGACGATCTTCCCGGGGGGCCGGGAGAACGTCGTACGGTTGCCCTCGCAGTCGGTGACCGTCGCCGGGAATCCCTCGGGCTTCGGCCCCTCCGCCGCCCTCGGCTCCGCGCTCCCGCCCTGTTCCCAGTCTCCGCCACCGCATCCGGTGGCCAGCGCCGAAACCGCCACGGCCAGCGCCGCGACACCGTACACCGCGCGAGAGCGCATGACATTCTCCTCGTGGTCCGCTTTCTCGACCGGACCGCCGGTGCCGGTCCGGTCGAGATAGTCGGACGGGAGGCGGGAGGGGTTCCCGGGAACGCGGAAACGCCGCGCGGCGGCCCGCCCCGGCTCAGGTCATCGCCGAGAGGGCGTGCTCGGCGATCTGCGCATGGGTGGCGAACCACACGCCGTCGTGCCCGGCGATGTGCTCGACGAGCTCGGTGAGCACGGCCATACGGGAGCGGTGGCCGATGATGTGCGGGTGCAGGGTGAGCTGGAAGAGCCCGCCTTCGGCATACGCCATGTCGAACTCGTCGCGCCAGATGGTCAGGACACCGCGCGGAGGTGTGTACGGGCGCAGGGCGGCGTAACGCTCCATGGAGAAGTAGGGGGCGTCGTCACGGATCCACTCGACCGGCAGCTCGACCACGCCGGTCGGTTCTCCATCGGCCAGCAGCTCGTAGCAGCCGTCGTCGGCCATGAGCGAGGAGTCGTAGAGCAGGCCGAGTTCGCGGATGACGGCGAGCGTGTGGTCGGAGAAGTCCCACGAGGGGGTGCGCAGACCGACGGGGCGGACGCCGGTCAGTGCCTCCAGGGTGTCCGCGCTGCGGAAGGCGAGTTCCCGCTCGTCGGCGGGGGCCAGTCCGACGTTGCGTTCGTGGATCCAGCCGTGCAGACCGACTTCGTGGCCGGCGTCGGTGTAGCCTCGGGCCTCCCCGGGGTGGAGCAGCGCGGACACGGCGGGCATGAAGAACGTGGCGGGGATGGCGTGCCGCTCCAGCAGACGCATGATGCGGGGCACCCCTACGCGCGAGCCGAACTCGCCCTGGGCCAGCTTCCCCGGCCCGGTCTCGCCGTCCCGGAGCGGCAGGGTCTCGTGATCGGAGTCGAAGGACAGCGCAACGGCGGCCTTTCCGTCGCCGGGCCACGCGCGGCGCAAGGGCCGGCCCGCCCGTACGCGGCGGACGTGGTCGCGCCAGGTCGTCTCCGGCCAGCGCCAGGGCTCGGTCCCGGGCCGGGACTCGGTCCCCGGCCCGGGTCCAAGCCCGGTCCTGGACTCGGTGCCGGGCCGGGGCTCGGGCCCGGTCTCGGATGCAGCCATGAACGACGCGCCTCCCGGGGTGATCCGCTCCAGCCGGCCTAACCGGCCCGCTCGGCCCTGCGGGGCCGGCCGGTGCCCTTCGCCTCGTCGGGCCCGCACGGCCCCATGGACTCGACGGCCTTGACGAGACGGGACAGTTCGGGGGACGCGGCGGCTTCGCTGAGCGCCGCCTGCAGGGCGGCGTCATGGACGGGGCGCGCCTTGGCCAGCAACTCCCGCCCGGCGTCTGTGACCTCGGTGTAGATGCCGCGACGGTCGGTGTCGCAGAGATAGCGGCTCAACAGCCCCTGTCCCTCCAGGCGGGTCACGAGGCGAGTGGTGGCGCTGTGGCTCAGGGTCACGGCCTGGGAGAGCTGCTGCATCCGCATGTGCCATGCGTCCTGCTCACTGAGAACGTCGAGGACCGTGTACTCCGTGGCGCTGAGGCGCAGCTCGGCCTGCAGGGCCCGCTCGATACGGGTCTCGATCACGGTGTGCAGTCCGGCGAGAGAGCGCCATCCCTGGACGCTGGCCTTGATGGCCTCATCCGACACGTCCGGCCTCCTCGGAGTCGTCGCCTCACAGACATTGGCCATGATAGCGCCTTGACAATAAAGCAGGCGTGCGAAAATATTTCGCACGCAGATTAACCGCACCGCCAACAGCTGCACCGAGGGGATCATCATGGGCACGGCGTCCGGAAGCTCACTCTTTGAACCGATCACGTTGCGCTCGCTGACGTTCCCCAACCGGGTCTGGATGTCGCCGATGTGCCAGTACTCCGCGGAGGCGACGGGCCCCGGCACCGGCGTCGCGGCCGACTGGCACTTCGCCCACCTGGCCGCCCGCGCCGTCGGCGGCGCCGGGCTGACCATGGTGGAGATGACCGCGGTCAGCCCGGAGGGGCGGATCACGCCCTGGGACCTCGGACTCTGGAACGGGCAGCAGCAGGACGGGCTCGCCCGGATCGCGGAGTTCCAACACCGCTCGGGAGCGGTGCCGGGGATCCAGTTGGCACACGCCGGCCGCAAGTCCTCGCAGGAGCCCCCCTGGAAGGGGCGCCGGCCCATCGCCCCGGCGGAGGGCGGGTGGGAGACCCTGGGCCCGAGCCCGCAACCGCACGGGGCGGTTCCGGTCCCCAAGGAGCTGAGCCGGGAGGAGATCGCCCGTATCGTCGGCGACTTCGCGCGGGCCGCGCAGCGCGCTCTGGCGGCCGGGTTCAAGGTCATCGAGCTGCAGGGCGGACACGGGTATCTCATCCACCAGTTCCTGTCGCCGTACAGCAACCGGCGCACGGATCTGTACGGCGGCTCGTTCGAGAACCGGGCGCGCTTCGCGCTCGACGTCGTCGATGCCGTCCGCGCCGTGTGGCCGGAGGAACTGCCCCTGTTCTTCCGCACATCGGCCATCGACGCGCTGGGCGGCACTCCGGGCGACGACCGCGAGGGCTGGACGCTGGAGGAGACCGTGCGCCTGGCCAAGGAACTGCACACCCGTGGCGTCGACCTGCTCGACGTCTCCACCGGCGGCATAGCCCCGCACGCCCAACTGCCGTTCGCACCCGGCTATCACGCGCCGTTCGCGGCGGAGGTCCGCAGCCGGTCCGGCGTCCCCGTCTCCACCGTCGGCGTGATCACCGAACCGGCGCAGGCCGAGGAGATCGTGGCAATGGGACAGGCCGACGCGGTCTTCCTCGGGCGGGAATTGCTGCGCAGTCCGTACTGGCCGCGGCAGGCCGCCCAGCGGCTCGGCGCGGATCTCACCTGGCCGCAGCAGTACGCCTGGGGCTTCGGCATCGCGTCCCCCAGCGACACCACGGCCGCCGGATAGCCGCTTCCCGTACGACCCGCCGGGCACGTGAACACGAGCCGCACAGCGCACGGCAGACACAAGGCACACGCCCGAATCACCACAAGCACAGCCACACGCACACGCACGTAGGGAAACGCCATGCACACGAAGCGACTCGTCACCGAGGACTCGACTCTTGCCTACGCGACCGGTGGAGTGGAAGGCGGGCCGCCGCTGGTGCTGGTTCACGGCTGGTCCGGTTCACGCGCCCACTTCGACGGGCTCCTCCCCCGGCTGACCACCTGTCACCACGTGATCGCGATCGACCTCCCGGGACACGGAAACGAGTCGCGCAGTGAGCGCCGGAGCTGGACGGTGGAGGCCTTCGCCCAGGATGTCGCGGCCGTCCTGGACGCCGAACACATCGAAAGCGCCGTCCTGGCGGGCCATTCCATGGGCGCGGCAGTGGTACTCGAGACCGCCCGCCTCGCGCCCCACCGCGTGCGGCACGTCGTGGCGCTGGACTCCCTCACCTACCTCCAGTTCTATCCGCGTGCGACGAAGGAGGAGACCGCCGCCGTGACCGGTCCCTTCCGCAGCGACTTCCCCGCGGCGGTCGACCACCTCGTGGAGTCGTTCTCGAGCGAGGACACGGATCCGGGGTTCCGTCGGATGCTCACCAGGGACCTGCGGGCCGTCGAGCCCGGGACCGCCGTGGACATCCTCGACGAGGTGATGTTCTGGGACCTCGACAGCGCCCTGGCCGCCACCGACGCCCCCGTCACGGTCCTGGCGGTGGAGAAGCTCCTCGCTCCCGAGGCCATCGAGCACTACGGCCACCGCATGGACGTCGTCCCCGTCGGCCTGGGTGGCCACTGGTTCCTCATGGAGAGCCCGGACGCGACGGCGATCCTGCTCCAGGGGATAGCGGGGGCCGGCACGACCGCAGGTGGTATGCCCGAGGGGCCGGTCCGGAGAACCGCTGCGGGGCACCTCGGCATCGAGGACAGGAAACTACTTGCCTAAAGGGCAAGAGAGGGCCATACTTTCCGCCTAGGAAAGTACTTCCTGGTGGAGACAGTCGCGGGAGACGGTATGCCGGTCGAACGGATCCCCACCTCCAACCACGCTGCCCTCACGGCCGGTTGCCACAGCGGCCGGGGAACGCTTCGCGCATTGCCCGGCCGACGGGCCACGACCGTGCGCAGGCTCGGTCCGCACCTGCGACCGCGCGGAGGGCAAGCGGGGATCCTGCTGTGCGTGGTCGTGCTGACGGGCGCGGCGACCTGGGCCACCGCGGGGCGCGGCATCGCCGTCGAGGCGCAGCGCGTGCTGCACACCCCGTGCCGGTCCACACCGGCGGAAGGGGTCTGTGCGGTGCTGAAGAGCGGGATCCGCATCTTCTTCCGAGGCGCTCCGACCCTCCCCTGACCTCCCCCACCCCGACACTCAGCCCCCACCAAGGAGCAAGCCGTGGCCGAGCAACCCACACCCGAGGACGCGTCGCGCGCACTCGGCGCCGTACGGCGCCGACAGGACCAGGCCTTGGACGCCATGCGCGAGCCACGTTGGCTCTCGGCCTCCTGGGCCGTCGTGGCCTTCCTCTTCTTCGCCTCGTTCGACTTCCTCGACGAAGACCACCGCATCTGGTCCTATCTCGCCCTGGACGCCCTCCTCATCGCCCAACTCGGCCTCCTCCACTCGCGGCGCGGGTCGGCACTGCTCGGCCGGCGGTCCGCCGGAATGCCGATGCGCGGCGTCCCGCCGACCTATCTGCTCGCGCTCACGGCAATACTGATCACCGTGGGCGCCGCCTATTCGGTGGGCTCGCTGATACCCTTCCGGCCGGGCGACATTCCGTACTGGCACACTCTTCTCGGGCTGGCCCTTGCGATTTCCATGACTCTTTTCGCAGGAAAGTTCCAAGACCTTCAGCTGCGCCTCCTGAGGTACAGCCGCCGGAGGAGCGGTGCGGAAACCCATGACGGCTCCTGACGTCGATCCCCTGTTGCTGGATCCCACGCGGCTCTCCATCGTTTCACTGCTCTCGGCCACGCGCTGGGCGGAGTTCGGATTCGTACGCGACTCGGTGGGCATGTCCGACTCCGCACTGTCCAAGCAGATCACCACGCTCGGAAAACAGGACTACCTCGAGGTGAGAAAGGGCTACGTCGGCAAACGCCCCCGGACCTGGCTGAACTTGAGCACCACCGGCCGCGTGGCACTCGAGCGGCACATCGAAGCCCTGCAGCGGATCGCAGCGCGCTCCCGCGAGGCGGGCGATGCGCACCGCACCGAGTCGGACACGGGCGTGGGCTGACACCCGGCGAAGCAGGAGCGGATCAAGGTGCACCGGTACCGGCCGGTGGTCCGCGGGGTCAAACGATCAGCGTGAAGCGGGAAGGCCGCGGGCTGGTACGTCGTCCTGACCGCCGACCAGGCCCAGCCCGAACCGCTGCCCACGACCGGCGCCGTGGTCGGCATCGACATGGGCATAGCCAACTTCCTCGCCGACTCAGGCGGCGAATTTACATCCACGCCCAGGTCACCGCCGACGGCCGGATAGCCATCGGTGGCCGCGGCGTTCCGTACCGCTACGGCTCGGGCACCGATGTCCGGGCGCCACTCAACCGCGGACGGTGGACGCTCTCTGGCGCACGCTCGCCGCCTCTTCCCGGACGCGGCGGGGGCCGGGATCGAGCACGCGTGGTGCGGCGTGCTGGGCGTACCGCGGGACTGGTGCTCAACGATCCACGTCGACCACGCCACGGGACTGGGCTGGGCGGGCGGCTACGTGGGCAGCGGGCTGACTTCGGCCAATCCGGCGGGCCGGACGCTGCCGGACCTCGTCCTGCGCCGGGACAGAGAACTGACGGCGCTGCTCCGTCAACCGCCTGCTCCCAACCGCCGTACCCGCCAAGAGATTCGGGGCGGGGGCCGGATCGGGGCGGGGCTGGGTGCGAACGTACGGTGCCCGGCGCTGTGCGAGCGCGCATCGCCGCTTGTCCGCCGGAGTGGGGCGAACCCCCGTTCCGCCCCCACTCCGGCAGCCCGGCGGAGCCCTGATCATCGCTTGACGGATGGGGTGTGTCAACTACTGTTAACAGCTGTGCCGTTCGAGTGCCGGGTTTCTGTGCTGGGTGCGGAGCCAGCCGCGACTGGAGCATCAACACTTGTTGCACGAGGTGGCGTGGATCGTCTCCGCTGGGACATACTGCTGCGGACTGCGATCCACAAAAGCGCATAACGGCCGGGGGTTTCTGCCACATGGGCGACAGCAGCGCGGGCGCAGGCGATTTTGCATCCGAGCGGTTCGCCGAGCGCTTGGAGCATCTCTTCGCGCACATGTATCCCGCCTCACAGGGCCGCCCGTACACCAACGGCGAGGTCGCACGGGCGACCGGTCTGAGCACGACCGCGATCGGGTATCTGCGCACCGGCCGCAACCGGCCCTCGCTGGAAACGGCGGCCAGGCTGGCCGGGTTCTTCGGCGTGCCCCTGGACCTCTTCCGCAACGACGAGGTCTCCGCCCAAGTCCAAGCGGAACTGGCGGACTTGGCCGCGATCCGCGACCACAGGGCGCGGCGCATTCTGCGGAGGTCGGCCGGGCTGCCCGCGGCGATGCAGGCCGCCGTGGAGCAGATCATCGAGGAGTATCGCAAGGCCGCGGGGATGCCGGCTGATCCGGATGATGACGAGCAAAGGACAGCATGAGCGGAACTGCCGCGGGGCGCTGCTCGGCATCGCCCGGGCCTGCTGGCCCCACGCGGGCGAACTGGCCCGCCGTGACCCCGACCGGGTGGCAGTACGCACAGGGGTGCGGCTGATCGCCAGCGGCTGCCAGGTCGCTCTGGGCCAGGTGCTGTGCAAGGTGGTTGCCATCGGCGCGGCGTTCCGCGGGGGCGGAGGGCCTCGATGCGCTCTCCACCGTGGCCCGACCGAGGTTCGCCACGATCGGCGCGATGCTGATGTGTACGGGCTTCATCCTCGCGGCGGTGCGCGCGGCAGGAGCGGCGCGGTGCGTTCGTGGCCCTGCGGCCGCTGTGGCCGGTGGCGGACGAGGCGGACGAGGCGGACGGCCGCATCCTCCGCGTGCGACGACCACTGCGGAGAAGGAAGCCGCGTACGGCTTCTACGCGGGGGCCGGCGCGGCGCATGGCCATCGAGCCGCTGCCGGGATCGTATGCGGAACCGGCCTCCCTGGATGGACGACTTCGAGGACCGCATCTTCACGGTCACCCCGAGGGCCAGTCACCCCCGAACGCCACCCGGGGTCTGCTCGCCGACCGTTTTCCCGCTCCGCCGGCGGGTCTTGTCCGTGCGGCGTCCGACACGCTGCTCGACGACCGGCTGCGGGAGAGCCTTCGGCGTCAGCACTCGGCCCCGCGCCCTGCGCGTTCTCGTCACGGCGGGGCTGGGGTGCCGGGCCCGTCGACCGCACAGACGGCACGGGTTTCTTCGCCGCTCCTGACGACGCCATCGCCCGGGCCTCCTCGCCGGTCCGCTCGGCGGGGCCCGTCCATGGGGCTGCCCTGCCGAGGAAAAACCTGCGTCCGCCCGGGGCACGCGGCGGTGATGCTGTTCCGCCCACATCGGGCCCCCGGGCAGGGCCGACCGAACGTCAATCTGGGGATATCCCTGCCCAGTTGCCGTGTCCTGCACCTTTGAGACCGCATCCCGAAAGAGGAACGTACAAGTTCGAAGACACTGCGCCATAGGTGATCGATTCCGGCTATCCTTCGTGGGGCTCAGCGTGTCGGCGCATCCTCCCAGGTCAGCCTGGACTGCCACCGATTGAGGGTTGCCCGAGGCACCTCCTGACGACTCTGCCGCGCCGCCGTGAGCCCTCCGTTTGTGTAACCTTTCGATCGATTTGAGGACTTGATGATTCGTGCCGAATCGTCACCCGGAGGACAACGATCCGGACCCGTAGTCGCGTGGTTACTACCCGCCATCGCGATAGCGGGTGTGGCGGCCATCGCAACGGCGGTGGTTTCGGCCGACGCACGGGGAGCGGTCGCCCTCTGCGGCGCCGTCGCAACCGTCGCGGTGGCGGCACTCGCAGCCGAAGTGGCCCGACGCGGGCAGGCGTTGGCGTCACTTCGGGCCCAAGCCGCCGAACAGACCGAGGCACTTCGGCATCGCCTCGGACAACAGGAAGCGGTCACAGTGCGGTTGGCCCGGGAGCGGCTGCCCGAAGCCGTTGCCCGGCTCCAGGAAGGCGAGTTCGCCGAGGACGTGCTGGCATCCATGGTCGGAGAGAGCGAGGGCCTCAGCCCGGAGTTCCACGCCGCCCAGCAGGCGCTGATGCGCTCGGTCGTCGAGGCCGTCCAGGCCGAGGAGACCCTGCGAGACTCCGCACAGCGCGGTGTCGTCAACGTCGCCCGCCGCGTGCAGGCCATCGTCTACCGGCAGGCCACCGACCTGCGCGCCATGGAGGACCGGCACGGCCAGAAGCCGGAGTTCTTCGCCGATCTGCTGCGCCTCGACCACGGCACAGCCCTGATCGGACGTCTGGCGGACAGCATCGCCGTCCTCGGCGGAGCGCGTCCCGGGCGCCAGTGGAGCAAGGCCGTTCCGGTCTACAGCGTGCTGCGCGGTGCGATGTCCCGCATCCTCGACTACCAGCGCGTGGAACTGCACTCGGTCGCGAACGTCGCGGTCATCGGCCCCGCGGTCGAGCCCCTCATCCACGCCCTGGCCGAGCTGCTGGACAACGCGACCCGCTACTCGCCGCCGAAGGCCCGGGTCCACCTCACCGCGAGCGAGGTCCACGCGGGCATCGCCATCGAGATCGAGGACGGCGGTGTCGGTCTGAGCGAGGAGGCCCGCGCCCGGGCCGAACAGATGCTCAAGGAGGCACAGGCCGGCATCGACCTCAACGACCTCGGTGAAGCACCCCGACTCGGCCTGGCCGTGGTCGGCCGGCTGGCCCAGGCGTACGACTTCCAGGTCTCGCTCCCCCCGTCCGCGTACGGCGGTGTCCGAGCAGTGCTGGTCGTCCCCCAGAAGCTGATCACCACGGCCCCCGCGGACGGCCGCGCACACGGCATCGGTGCCAGCTCCGGCCAGCGCCCCATCGACGGCAGTGCCGCACAGGCGGGCGAAGCCGCCCCGAGCGTCCCCCTGACCCGCAGGCCCCAACTCGCGCCGACCGGGCCGTCGTTGAGGGAAGAGGACGACGACGCCCCTGCCGGGGTGGAGCGGACCGCCAACGGGCTCCCGCAGCGCCGTCGCCGCCGCCCGGGTCCAGCGGCCCGCCCGGGCCCGGGGGCGCGTCCGGCCGACGCGCATCCGGGCGCCGGCGCCCGGGGCGTCGTTCCCCCGGCGGCGCCCGCTCCGGCACCCGCTCCGGCCCCTGCCGTCGCGGCGCAGGACGCGCCACGGGCGGCGGCCGAAGAGCCGGCGCCCGGCATGTGGATGGTCGATCTGCAGAGCGGCCTGTCCGGCGGACCGCGGGCGACCGCCGTCCGCGACACCAACGACAAGTCGTTAGATGAGGGTGAATAAGCAATGGATCGCCGGGCCGACATGGACTGGATGCTCAAGGACTTGGCGGAGAGCGTCCCGCAGGTCCGCTATGTCGTGTTGCTGTCATCGGACGGCTTGTGCATGGCGCAGTACCTCACGGACAGGGACACGGCCGACCGCCTCGCCGCGATCGGCTCGGGGCTGCAGAGCCTCTCCGTGGCGGTCGCCCAGGAGTTCCCCCACAGCGACGGCCGGATGCGCATGGTCGTCATCGAGGTGAACGGCGGCTTCATGTACCTCCTGGCGGCCGGAGCCGGAGCCCATCTGGCCGTACTGGCGGACGAGGGCGTGGACGCCGGCCTGGTCGGGCAGCACATGCGCGACCTGGTCGCCCGTATCGGCGCGCACCTCACCAGCCCTCCGCGTGACAGCGGTTCGGCCACGTGAGCGAAGGGGCGCAGAACTGGGAGAAGGACAGCCCCGAGCGGCTCTATGTGATCACCGGCGGACGCAGCGACGCGTCGGAGACGGCCGCGGCCGAACTCGATCTGGTCACCCTGATCGTGGCGCGTACGGAGCCGAAGGTCGGCATGCAGCCCGAACACTCCTCGATACTGCGGGTCACCCACTCCCCGCTGTCGGTGGCCGAGATCTCCGCGTACCTCGGGCTGCCCGTCAGCGTGATCACCGTGCTGCTCGCGGATCTGCTGTCCGAAGAACAGGTCGAAGCGCGAGAGCCCGCCTCGTCGCTTCCCGACGTCGCACTGATTGAGGCGGTGATCCATGGATTACGGAATCTCTGACGAGGCTGTGGGCCCGCGGAGCGAGGACGCGCTGCCGTCCTCGGCCAGCACCGCGGTCAAGGTGGTCATCGTCGGGGGCTTCGGCGTCGGCAAGACGACGCTGGTCCGCTCGGTGAGCGAGATCCGGCCCCTGACGACCGAAGAGACGATGACCCAGGCCGGCGAGGGCGTGGACGACATCTCCGGGGTGGAGCAGAAGGTCCACACCACCGTCGCCATGGACTTCGGCCGGATCAGCCTGAACGAGGAGCTTGTGCTCTATCTGTTCGGTACCCCGGGGCAGCAGCGTTTCTGGTTCCTCTGGAACGGCCTGTTCGAGGGTGCCCTCGGCGCCGTGGTGCTCGTGGACACCCGCCGCCTGGAGGTCAGTTTCGATGTGATCGGGCGTCTGGAAGAGGCCGGGGTCCCGTTCGTGGTCGCGGTCAACGCGTTCCCCGCGGCCCCCTCTTACCCCGTCGAGGAGCTGCGGGACGCTCTCGACCTTCCGGCGACGGTCCCGATCATCGTGTGCGATGTGCGTCAACGGAACTCCAGCCGGGAGGTCCTGATGGCGCTGATGCAATACCTACGTTCTCTCGTCCTGTCCTCGGAGGCGACAACGTGACCACCCCGACCCCCGACCCGTCGGCCCCTTCCGGCGCGAGCGCCGCCGCCCCTCCCCCGGGCTGCCCCGCCCACGGGACGACCCCCGGCGGCCTCCGGCGGCTCTACGGCCCCGAGGCCGACGCCGACCCCATGAAGCTGTACGAGACGCTGCGCGCCGAGCACGGCGCGCTGGCCCCGGTGCTCCTGCCGGGCGACCTGCGGGCCTGGCTCGTCCTGGGCCACCGGGAGAACCTGGAGGTGGCGCGCACCCCCTCGCTCTTCTCCCGGGACTCCCGTCACTGGCACGACATGCAGCAGGGCAAAGTGCCGCCGGAGCACCCGATGGCGCCGCTGACGATGTGGCAGCCGCTGTGCGTGTTCGCCGACGGCACGGAGCACGAGCGGTTGCGCCGGGCGGTCACCGAGAGCCTTGCGCGCTTCGAGGCCCGCGGCATCCGTCGGTACGTCACACGCTTCGCCCACCAGCTCATCGACGAGTTCGCCCCGACCGGACGGGCCGATCTGGTCGAGCAGTTCGCGGATCAGCTGCCGATGCGCGTGATCACCCAGCTCTTCGGAATGCCGGAGGGCTACGGTCCGCACCTCGTCGACGCAGCCAAGGACATGATCCGCGGCACGGAGACGGCGGCGGTCAGCAACGAGTACATCACGGAGACCCTGGAAGGTCTGGTGCGGCGCAAGCGCGTCACGCCCGGACACGACGTGGCCTCCAAGCTGCTGGAGCACCCTGCCGGACTCACCGACGACGAGGTGCGCGAGCATCTGCGTGTGCTGCTGGTCTCGGCGAACGAGCCGACCGTCAACCTGATCGCCAATACGCTGCGGCTGGTCCTCACCGATCAGCGTTTCCGGGCGACGCTCACGGGCGGCCACATGACGCTGCCGGACGCGCTGGAGCAGGTGCTCTGGGACGAGCCTCCGATGACGACGAACATCGGCCGGTGGGCCACCGGCGACGCCGAACTCGCCGGAAAGTCCATCAAGGCCGGAGACATGCTGGTGCTCGGGCTCGCCGCGGGCAACACCGACCCGGACATCCGCCCGGACACCTCGGCCCCGATGCACGGCAACCGCTCGCACCTGGCGTTCAGCGGAGGCCCGCACGAGTGCCCGGGCCAGGATCTCGGCCGGGCGATCGTGGACACCGGGATCGACGCGCTGCTCACCCGGCTGCCCGATCTGCAGCTCTCCGTCTCCGAGGACGAACTGCGGTGGGACACCGCGCTGATGTCCCGTCGTCTGGTGGCGCTGCCGGTGACCTTCACCGCGCGCCGCCCGGAGTCCTCCCGGAGGACCGGGAGCCATCCCCTGCCCTCGGCCGAACTGCCTCCGATGCGGGCTCCGCAGGGGGAGCCGGTGGCGGCGGGGACGCTCTCCGCGGCGGCTCCTGTGCGTACGCCGTGGTGGTCCTCGCTGATGCGCAGGCTCCGCGGACGGAGGTAGGGGCTCCCGCCGTAGGCCTCCCGCGGGTGCGGACACCCTGGGATTTCTCCGGGGTGTCCAGAGTCCCCGCACGATCGAAAGTGTCTTTTCAAGTCCACCTCGTGCCCAACTCAAGGCATTAGGTGACCTGTTGTGGCCATAAACGACCTCTTACTGACATGCTGGAACGCGGTACCGGGTTGCGGAACGTCCGCCGTACCCGGCGTCACGAGCATGCCCGCTCCGCTGAGCGGTCGCCGATTGCGGCGAGCGGCAGCTTCGGCCCTCTGGATCCCTTCGGCCCCGGGCCATGGCGGGGACGCCGGCTGGTTGAGCAATGCAGGAGGCCACGTCCCCGTGCCTCCTCACGACGGTTGTGTGGAAGCGGCCCGTCCGCTGGATACATTGAGGTGATCGGCAGTGGAACACGGGTTGATCGTGCCCCCCGTCTACTCCCCCATACCGCCCGCGATCCATCCGCGGCACAAGGAGATCGACGACCGTACGGCCGCCTGGGCGGTGCAGTTCGGCATCGGCTCCGAGGAACTGCGCAGAAAGCTCGTCCGCCACGACATCGGCACCTTCGCGGCCCGCATCCTCCCCGAGGGGCGCGAGGACGTCGTCTCCCTCCTCGCCGACTTCGTCCTCTGGCTCTTCGGTGTCGACGACGGGCACTGCGAGGAGGGAGACCTCGGCAACGACCCCAGCCGGCTGGTAGCCGAACTCTCCCGGCTGCTGCGTGTGGCACAGAACCCCGACGTGCCGATGCTCGATCCCGATCCGCTGGCAGCCGGGCTCCGGGACCTCAGCCGCCGGATGTCGCGCCTCGGCACACCGGGACAGGTCGCCCGCTGGGTGGACGCGCTGCGCGAGTACTTCATGTCCGTGGTGTGGGAGGCCTCGCACCGCAGCCACGGCACGGTCCCCGACCTCAACGACTACACCCTGATGCGTCTTTACGACGGCGCCACCTCCGTCGTCATGCCCCTGCTGGAGATGGGCCACGGCTACGAACTCCAGTCGCACGAGCGCGACGACGTCACCGTCCGGGGGGTGGCGGAGATGGCCTACTTCATCATCACCTGGGACAACGACATCTTCTCCCACCACAAGGAGAGCAGGGCCGATCAGTACTACCTCAACGTGCTGCGCGTCCTGGAACACCACGAGGGCATGAGCCCCGAGGACGCGCTCCGGACCGCGGTGGCACAGCGCGACCGCGTCATGTGCCTGTACCTGCGCCTGTGCGCGCAGCTGGAAGCCACCGGCAGCCCGCAACTGCGCCGCTATCTCCACAGCATCGGCTCGTTCATCCGCGGCGCCCAGGACTGGGGCATCAGTTCCCGCCGCTACACCACGCCGGAGGACCCCGCCGATCTGCCGTCCACGTTCAGCGACACCCCCACGGACGACAGCACGGAGGCGCTGGACATCCCCGCGGTGGCCTGGTGGTGGAGCCTGCTACCCAGGGAGAACCGCGAGGAAACGCTGCCCCACCGCCGGAAGAGCGCCAGGAAGAACCCTGCGGCCCCGCGGCGCAGGAGCAGTGTGCGTACGGCCTGAACGAACCGCGCACCCAGGCCCGCAGCCCGCACGGTGCGGGCATCACCCCTCCCGACTCCCCACCGACAGCGGGCCCGCCGGCCCGCCTTCCGGCCGGTCCCGACGACGAAAGGACTGCGAGAGTGAGTGCTCCGCTGCGGGCGGTCCCACGTGCCCCCGGGCGTCTGCCACTGGTCGGCCACGCCCTTCCCCTGCTGCGAAACCCCCTGGCCTTCCTTCAGGAGCTGCGCACCACAGGTGACTTCGTACGGGTCGATGTCGGCACCCTGCCCATCTACTTCGTCACCAGCGCCGAACTGACCCACGAGCTACTGGTCTCCAAGGCGCGCCACTTCGACAAGGGCCGCTTCTTCGTCCGGGCGCGGATCCTGGTCGGCGACGCCCTGCCGACCGCGCCCTCGCACATCCACCGGCCGCACCGCCGGCTGATGCAGCCGATGTTCCACCACGCCCGCATCGCCGAGTACGCGAAGGTCATGGCCACCCGTTCGCAGGCCATGTCGGACGCGTGGACGAGCGGACAGGTCGTCGCGATCGACCAGGAGTTGGCCGAATTCTCGGTGGCCACACTCGGCGAGACGCTGTTCTCCACGGAGATCAGCCGTCCGGCCGCCGAAGCGGTCCGCCGCGACGTACCGATCCTCCTCAAGAACGCGCTCGTACGCACCGTCACACCGCGTCTCTTCGACCGGGTGCCTATCCCCGCCAACCGCCGGTTCGACGCCGCGTCGACCCGGTTGCGGCGGGTCATCGACGACGTGATCGCCGCCTCTCACGCGCAGGGTGACACCGAGTGCAACGATCTGCTGCACCTGCTCCTCGCGGCACGCGACGCGGACACCGGTGAGGCCCTCACGGACAAGGAGGTCCGGGACGAACTCGTAGCGATCATGTTCGCCGGGACGGAGACCACGGCGTCGACGCTCGCCTGGACCTTCCACGAACTCGCCTCCCGCCCCGATGTCGAGGAACGCCTCCTCGCGGAGATCGCATCGGTTGTCGGAGACCGGCCCGTCACCTTCGAGGACGTGCCGCGGCTCGCCTACGCCGACCGCGTGCTGAAGGAGATCTCCCGTCTGCACTCGGTGCCGCTGCTCATGCGGCAGGCGACAGCTCCGGTCGAACTGGGCGGCGTCCACCTCCCGGTGGGCACGGAGGTCGCCTTCAGCCTCTACGCCCTGCATCGCGACCCGCGCCTGTACGACGACCCCGCGCGCTTCGACCCGGACCGCTGGCTGCCGGAGCGGCGCGAGAGGCTGCCCCGGGAGGGCTTCGTCCCGTTCGGCTCGGGCAACCGCAAGTGCATCGGCGACGGCTTCGCATGGGCGGAGATCGTCATCGCGCTGGCCACGGTGCTCCCGCGGTGGCGCTTCGAGCCGCTGCCGGACCACGCGGTCCGCGAGGTCGCTTCGGCCGTGGCCCACCCCGACAGTCTGCCGATGAGGGTCGTGACGCGGGAGAACTGACGCCGGAAACAGGGATCGTGGCGCACCGGTGCACTGCGTTCCCTCAACCCGTTTGAATGCAACGGGAGTTCCGCGGCGCGGCGGCACAAGTCCTGGGCTGGTCAGAGCAGCGCCGGACCGTACCCGGGGCCGCTCGCCCGCGGTGCCGGCTGCTCGGAGTCCGTCCAGGGGGCAGGGGCGGAGCGGCCACACGCCGCAGCACACCGCGGCGGACCATTCGCCGTACGCCGTGGATGTCGGCGACGTCCTCGACGGCGAACGTCCGCACGAAGGCACCGCGGTTGAGCCGGTGCACGAGCAGCCGCTCGTGTGTCAGCAGCCGGATCGCCTCGCGCAGGGCGTTTCGCGAGACACCGAGCGCCCCACCGATGCCGTCCTCCGACGGCCGTGTCCCGGGCGGGAGGTGCCGGTCCGCGACGCGAGCGTCAGAATTCCGGCGACACGTCACGCCGTACTCGTACGGCCCGGGAGAGCCCGGTCGTCGGCCGGTGCTCGACTCGGCCTCAGCCGTCACCATGTCCCGCGGCCCCGCCCGGGTCTCGCTGCCCCTCCGATCCACCACGCCCGGTGACGCCGGTCAATCGCAGAACCCGGAAACGAGACAACGCACCCCTTGAAGGATCGTTCAACGATCCTCTAGCTTGGGCCCACGCTGCCGGTGGTCCCCTCCGGTGCGTCCGTTCTCAGCGCACCCGATAAACGTCCTCCTGTGAGGTGCAAATGAGCAGCAAGTCCCCATCACCGGTCAATCCTTCCAACCCGTCGGCGTCCCCCACGGCCGACGGCGTCGCCGACGGCGGAGCTGCCACAAAAACCCCGTCCGCCCAACTCCCGGACGACACCGGTGCGTTCGCCTGGCTCCGTGCGCTCGGACCCCGCGGACGCCGCGCCTTCGCAGGCGCTTTCGGCGGTTACGCCCTGGACTCCTATGATTTCTTCACTCTGCCACTCAGCATGGTGGCGATCGCGGCGTACTTCGGGCTGGGCAACGGCCAGACCGGTCTTCTGACCACCGTTACCCTCGTCGTCTCGGCGATCGGCGGCGCCGTGGCGGGCGTCCTGGCCGACCGCATCGGCCGGGTCAAGGCCCTGATGATCACGGTCATCACCTACGCCGTTTTCACAGTTCTGTGCGGATTTGCCCCGAACTACGAGACGCTGCTCGCCTTCCGCGCCCTTCAGGGTCTCGGCTTCGGAGGCGAGTGGGCGGTCGGCGCGATCCTGGTCGCCGAGTACGCCACCTCCAAGCACCGCGGCCGCACCCTCGGCGCCATCCAGAGCTCGTGGGCAGTCGGCTGGGCCCTCGCCGTCATCGTCTACACCTTGGTCTTCGAGACCTTCGACGAGTCCACGGCCTGGCGCGTCATGTTCTTCACCGGCGCCATGCCCGCCCTGCTGGTCGTCTACGTACGGCGCAAGGTCAAGGACGCCCCGAAGGCCACCGAGCAGCGCAAGGAGGCCGGCAAGGGCTCCCTGGACTCGTTCGCCACCATCTTCAAACCGGAGCTGCTGCGCACCACGCTCTTCGCCGTGCTGCTCTCCACAGGTGTCCAGGGCGGCTACTACACGCTGGCCACCTGGGTGCCGACCTATCTGAAGTCCGAGCGCGAGCTCACCGTCGTCGGCACCGGCGGCTATCTGACCTTCCTCATCTCCGGCGCTTTCATCGGCTACCTCACAGGCGGATATCTCACCGACAAGCTGGGCCGGAAGCGGAACATCACGCTTTTCGCGTTCCTCTCCGCCGCCTGCATCGTCGCCTACACCAACATCCCCGAGGGCGCGAACACCCTTGTGCTCCTCCTGGGATTCCCGCTCGGCTTCTGCATGTCGGCGATCTTCAGCGGCTTCGGGTCGTTCCTCAGCGAGCTGTACCCGACGGCCGTACGCGGCAGCGGGCAGGGCTTCACGTACAACACCGGCCGCGCCGTGGGCGCCTTCTTCCCCACCCTGGTCGGATTCCTCTCCGAGAGCTGGGGCGTCGGCGGCGCTCTGATCTTCGGCGCGGTCGGCTACGGACTCGCCGTGCTGGCGCTGTTCGGGCTGCCCGAGACGCGCGGCCGCGAGCTGCTGTGAGGGGAACGGAGGCCATGGCCCGGGGCGGTGACGGGAGTCCGGACGGCGCCCCGGGCCGGGGACGGGGACGGGGCGGCGGCAGGGTCCCCGGCGCGGGCACCGGACCCGTCCCCCGCGCGGGCACCGGTCCCGGTCCGGCGCTGAGTCCCGGCGCGGCCCGGACGCGCTTCCGGGCCGGCGCTGCCGGTACGACAGCCGGCCTGGCACCCGGGTACACCCAGGCCAACCTGATCGCCGTCCCGGCCGACTGGGCGTACGACGTGCTGCTCTTCTGCCAGCGCAATCCCCAGCCCTGCCCGGTGCTCGACGTCACCGACGCCGGGGCCTGGACCACGCCGCTGGCGCCCGGCGCGGACCTGCGCACGGACATCCCCCGCTACCGGGTGTGGAAGCACGGTGAACCGGTCGACGAGCCGGCCGAGGTGACCGGCCACTGGCGCCGCGATCTGGTGTCGTTCCTGATCGGCTGCAGCTTCACCTTCGAGTCGGCGCTGTCCGGCGCGGGGGTGCCGATGCGCCATGTCGAGCAGGGCCGGAACGTCGCCATGTACGTGACGAACCGTCAGTGCCGTCCGGCAGGACGGCTGCACGGCCCGTTGGTGGTGTCGATGCGGCCCGTACCGGCCGGCCTCCTCGACACGGCGGTCCGTGAGACCGCCCTGATGCCGGCGGTGCACGGCCGTCCGGTGCACCACGGCGACCCCGCCGCGCTGGGCATCGCCGACCTGGACCGCCCGGACTTCGGTGATCCGGTGGAGGCCGAACCCGGGGACGTCCCGGTGTTCTGGGCATGCGGGGTCACCCCGCAGGCTGCCGTGATGGCCTCGCGTCCGCCGTTCGCCCTCACCCACGCGCCGGGCCAGATGCTGATCACCAACGCGCGCGACGAGGACTACCGGGTGGTCTAGTGCCGCCCCCGCCAGGGTTTGTCCGGTTCGCCGCGCCGTACGAGCTGGTCAGAACCAGGGCGTCCGGCACGTCGAGGTCGAGGACGACGGCGCCCTGCTCCCACTCCTGCGCCCCGAGCAGGGACCGCGCCGTCTCCAGGACCCGCCGGTCGCGCGAGTCGGATCCCGCCAGGTCCATACGGGCGGACGTCCGGCGCAGTCGATACCGCGTCGGCGCATCTCCGCGACCATCAGCTCGTACCCCGGCCGCAACGAGGGGGAGTCACGGCTCCAGTCCCCGGTCAGCAGCCCGCGCTCCTCGAGGACCGGGGCCGCCCCGGGGTCCTGCACCGTCCACATCCGCATGAGGTCACGCTTCCACGCGGGCCCCCGCCCCGGCACCCCGTTTTCCGCCCGGCAGGTGAGACCATGGGCCCCGCCGCGTCCTCACTCCTCGCCGGGCACGCAGAGCACGGGGACGCGGGACAGGTGCAGCAGCTTGTGAGGTGTCGAGCCCAGCAGCGCGCCCCGCATCGGGCTCTCGCCCCACGTCCCGACGACGATGACTCTCGCGCTGTGCCGGGCGGCGGCCTCGACCAGGGCCGGGGCCGGCTTCTGGTCGATGACTTCGACCGTCGTCGACACACCGGCCGCGTCGGCCATCATGACGGCGTGGTCCAGCCCGATGCGGCCGGCCTGGCGGATGACCTCCTGATGCGTGCGGTGCTCCTCGCCCGTAGTGCCCCGGGCCGCGGCGCCGAAGACGAGGACGAGCGGATCGCCGAAGGCGGCCGCGATGTCGATCGCGACGCGCAGGGCACGCGCCGAGCCCGGCGACTCGTCGTATCCGAGGACGACCGACATCTCAGGACTCCTTGCCGTGGACGAGTGCCGGGTCGACGACGCCGCGGCGTTCCGCCCAGAAGTCCGGGTCCACCAGCCGCCGGACGATCATGATCAGCACCCCGGCGAGAGCGATGCCGATGCCGATGACGAGCGGGGGGCCGAGCCCGAACCAGACGTTCTGCACGCGTGCCGACAGTTCGGTGCCGATGACGCACAGGCCCGTCATCACCACGACGAGCAGCACCGTGAGGACTTGGCGCACCACGTCGTTCTCGACCCAGCTGTCGAGCCCGAAGGCCAGGAGGGCGAAGCTCACGGCGACGTCCGCGAGCGCTCCGACCACCAGGACGCCGGTCATCGCGGTGGCCCATCCACCGAGCCAGCCCGCCCACGGTCCCATGGCCCGGGTCACCCATGAGAACCCGCAGTCCCGGTCGACCCTGTTGAGGTAGTAGGAGGCCGATGCGATGAGCAGCATCGGCACGAACGACGCGAGCATCACGCCGGGGGCGTGAATGCCGACGAGCGCCACGATCGGGCCGATGACGGCCGCCACCGAATACGCCGGGGACGTGGCGTTGAGTCCGATGACGAGCGCATCGACGAATCCGATCGAATTGGCCTTCAATTCGCCGGGCGGCTTGGCTTCCGCGATGTCGTCGGTCATGTTCCCCTCGCTCAGGATGTGATGAATCCATAGAACAGTGCGCTGCGTCCGTTTTTTACCATTGGGGCATTCTTGGGGAGCGTGTCAGGGAGGGAAAGGCGTTCCGTCGTCACCGGAAGGATTGCGCGGACTGCGCGCACAGCGGCGGAATGCCGGGCGACACCGGCCGCCGCACGGGCGGTTCGGCCACCCGCGCGACCGGGCCGCCGGCCGGCTACTCGACGCCGGTCGCCGACGCGCCCCTCCCCTCCGCCGTATTCCGAATGTCCACGAAATGTCGGGGCTCTCGATCCTGGAAAGACTTTCGAGTTGTTGATCGACAACCGGGTGACATGCATGGACGACCGCCCTGGTTGTCACTACATTCGGCCTCGCCTCCCCCTGTCGCATCACCGGGCAGTCGGGCGGGTGTCTCAACGCACGGGGTTTCGGAAGGAATTCACTGGTGTCGCACCACGGGCAGAACCACCATGTCGCCGGCGCGGACGGGGTCCCGGAGGGCACCTGGGTACCGGGTCCGACGGGCTTCCGCGATCACGCGGTCCTGAGCGACATGGAGTTGGTGCGGCTGGTCCGCCGGAATGCCGGGACCGCGGGCGAAGCGGCCGATGTGCTGTGGTCCCGCCACCAGGACGCCGTACGGGCATACGCGTCCCTCTGCGTCTCCGCGCCTCGCACGGCCGACGTCCTGGCCGGGGAGTCGTGCCGCACGGCGTCCGCCATCGGTGACGCCCACGTGCCGCAGGAGGCATGGCGACCGCATCTGCTGACGCGCGTACTGCACACGGCAGTCGAGTGGTCGGGGTCGGAGCGGGCGAGCGATCTCAGCCCCGACCTCCGCACCTGGCTGGAGAGCGGTGCGGGGGACGTGTCCGGCACGCACGACACCGCCGCACGCCCGGAGTCCGTCCTGTTACTGGCCTTCCGCCAACTCCCCGTGCGCACCCGGACCGTGCTGTGGCACGACCTCGTCGAGCGCGAGGACGCGGGCCGCATCGGACGGCTGCTGGGCGTGCCGGCGAGCACCGTCCGGACGTGGTGTCTGAACGCGCGCGAACGGTTCCGCAGCCGCTACATCCAGGTCTACGAGGAACGCCTCGACGGGCCGTGCCGGGGCTTCAGCCGCCTCGTCGTCGCGGCCACACGCCTCAGGGACGCGCAGGTGGCGTCCGGGCTCGACGGTCATATCGCCGAATGCCCGTGCTGCCACCGGGCCTTCGACGACCTGCTGCGGATGCAGGACCACTGCGACACGCTGCTGGCCGAGGGGCTGCTGCCCTGGGGCGGCGCCCGCTATCTCGCCGGTCGGGTGTCGGCGGCGGGCCTGCGCACGCCCCCGCCACTGCCCGCCTCCGAGCCCGCGCCGGTGCAACCACCGGCGTCCGAGCGGATCGCGGCCGCACTGCGGCAGGCCGCCGGTACGGCGCTGCGGACGGCCGTGTCCGCGGCGCGCGCGGTGCGTGGCGCCGCCTTGTCGGCGGTAGGAGGACTCGCTCCCGTACAGGACTCCGCGGTACGGAAGGCCTCCCTGCTGTGGGCGTCCGCCCTCGCCCGTACATCGCCGCTCGTACGCAAGCCCGCTTTCGCAACAAAGCCGTTGCTCGCGGGGACGTCCTGGCCCGTGGGGAAGACATCGCCCATGGGCGCAGCCTCTCTCGTACGGACGGCTTCACCGGTGGGGCGGCCGAAAAAGCCCTCGCCTGCAGGAAAGCACTCGCGGGTGCCGCGCGACACCCGGACCCGACACTGGCCGAAGCCTCGGCAACTGGCCGTCGGGGCGGCACTGGCGGCTCTGACCATCGCCGTCCCGGCGACCATCGTCAGCCTGACGGACACCTCCGACCGGTCCGGCGGGCAAGCCGTGCCGAGACTCCCCCGTCCGACCTACGAACCGGCCCTCCCCGGCCCGACGATGGCCACGCCGACACGGACCGAGGCGCCGAAGCCCCGGCCGAAGCCCACCCCCACGAAGAAGCCCACGCACCCCACACCGGGCCGTACGCCCTCCGCACCGGCGGTCCCTGGGGCCTCCGTCCGCTGGGACTTCGACGAGATCGGGGGCGGAACGACCGCCGACGACTCCGGCAACGGCAACACCGGGATCCTGGTGGGCGCCCCGCGCAGGAGCGGTTCCCGCGGCGGCTCCCTGACCTTCAACGGCCGCGACCAGTACGTCGAGGGTCGCAACAAGGCGGTGGCCACCGACCGGAGCTTCACCGTCGCCGCATGGGTCAAGCCCGCGTCCAAGGCGGAGTTCTTCACGGCGGTGGGCCAGGACGGCGAAGAGGTGAGCCGCTTCTTCCTGCAGTACGACGCGAGCATCGACCGGTGGCGCCTTGCGCTGGAGGACATCGACTCCTCCGACGCCGACGAGGACGAGGCGGTCTCGGAGACCAGCCCGGCCATCGGCACCTGGGTGCATCTCGCGGGTGTCTACGACGCCGCGGACGACGAACTCCGGCTGTACGTCAACGGCAGGCTCGAGGACACGTCCCGGCACACGGCGAACTGGTCGGCCGATGGCGCCTTCACGGTGGGGCGCGGCAAGTGGGAGGGACGCCCCTCGGACCAGTTCCGCGGCTCGATCGACGACGTACGCGCCTTCCCGCGCGCGGTCACGCCGGCCGAGGCGGCGGCGCTGGCGGCGGGTTGAGACGACCGGTTCCACCGCCGCACGGGCGAGGGCCCGGGCGAGGCCCGGCCTCGCCCGTACGCCCCGGGATGCCGCACCAGGGAATTTCACCAGTACCGGCGAACGTCTGTACCGAGATCATGGACGCATTCCGTCCACCGGTCTCTCCCGAAAGAGTGCGAAGATGCCCGTCCCCAGGGACATATGCGCGTTCGACGGCACGGACTCCCCCTGTGCCTCCGTCTGCCTCCGCTTTCCGGCTTCGGACGCGCTGCTGTTCTGCGCCGCGCCCGAGGACGAGGGATCCCTGGCCCCGCATCTGGTTCTCACTGTCTCCGCCGACGGAGCCGTCCGCACCTGGCGCCCAGGACTACCCGAAGACGCGATGGCCGAAGTCCTGGTCTCCGTACGGCGGTTCCTCACAAAGCTCGGCACCTACGCCGCCCAGCTGCCGGAGGCTCCCCTCCGTTGCGGGGACCCGGACCACGACGTCACACTGTTCCTCCGGCGGCTCCCGGGCGGTCTCGTTCTGGGCACCGCCGTCGCCTCCGGCGGGCAGGCGGAACGGCCTGACGGCACCGGTGGCGTACTGGAAGGGCTGCCCGCACCCAGCCGCCGGCTCGTCCAGGCGCTGGCCGTCCTCGGCGGGGCGGTTGCCGTCCCGCGGCTGGGAACCCTGGTGGACGAACCGGATGCCCTGGCAGGGTCCTTGCAGAGTGCGCTCGACGCCGGATTCCTGCGCTGGCACCCGCGGACCGGCGCCGCCGAGGTCCCGGAGGACTTGAGGGGTCTCCTGCTGAGCGGGATAACACCGGCGGAACGGCAGTCCGCGCACGCCTGGGCCGAACGCTGGTCGGAGGGACCTGACGCGCTGCTCCACCGGGCCGCCGCGGCACAGGCCCCTTCGCCGTCGCTGGCGGACGCGCTGGAGAAGGAGGCCGAGACGCTCAGCGCGGCGGGGTACTCGGCCCGGGCCGCCACGCTGCTGCGCCACGCGGCCGGCCTCTCCTCCGATCCCGCCACGGGGACGCAGCGGTTGCTCCACTCCATCGAGCACGACCTGCGGCTGCACCGCTGCTCCACTGCGGGGGCCGAGCTGCGCGCACTGCGCGGACACCGGCCGTCGGTGCACGAACGGGTCCTGGCCGGGCGGTTGAGCGTGCTGGAAGGCGATCTGCGAAGGGGCCTCGCGCTGCTGACGGAGGCTCACGAACGGCTGGCGGCCGAGGAGGAGAGCGCTCCGGCGCTCCCGTCGGACACCGGCGGCCAGCAGACGGCCCCGCCCAGCGGCGTGCGGCGGACGTACTCGCCCAGCGTCGCCCATCAGACGTCCCCGCCCAGCGGCGTACGGCGGACGTCATCGCACCACGACGTGGAACGGGCCTCCGCCCACGCCGATGTGCGGCAGGCCTCGCTGCTCTGGCTCGCGGAGGCGCGGTGGCTGGCCGGGCGTCCCACCTCCGCGATCCGTCCCCTGCTGGAGGAGTCACGGCAGTCCGCCACGCACGACCCGTACTGGCACGGCATGCGCGCATGGCTCGACATGCTGCTCGCAGCGGCGGACCGGGGACCCGCCGCGGCGCTGGGCGCCATCCGCTCGGCGACGCTCCCGGCCCATCCGCGCTCCGCTTCCGCCTTCCGCAAGACCCTGCTGATCGAGGCGTGGCTGCACCTGGAGGCCGGGGATCTCGACCGGTGCGAGAACGCCGTCCACCAAGCACTGGACGTGTCGGCCATCAGCGAGGCCCCCTCGGCGGACGGCCTCCCGCTGGTCCTGCTCGGCCATCTGCACTGGATGCGCGGCCAGTGGGCACAGGCCGAACTCCACGCCTCCATGGCCGTCAACTCGGCGACGCCGCTGTGGCGTCCGCTGGGGGAATCGCTCGGGCTGCTGGTTGCCTCGGCGCGCGGGCAGACGGCGGAGGGGTACGAGCCGGCCCCATCCTTCGCCACCGGGGCACAGCCGGCGCTGTGCACATGGTCGGGGCTGTTCGCGCGGCTCGTGGGCGCCGTGGAGGCCGAGGACACCAGGCGTGTGGCGGCCGTGCTGGGTGCCGGGCCGGTCCGCTCCGGCCCGGGCGGGCTCCCGACGGCGCTCATGCCGTGGCGCGAGCTGGAGTTGCTGCGGGCCGCGGCGCTGGTGGACGACGCGACACTGCTCGACCGTTCGCTGCGCTCGATGCGACGGCTGCACCGGCGGCCGTCCTCCGCCTGGATCAGGATGTTCGGCGCATGGGGCGAGGCCTTGGCCGCCGCACACGCCGGTCGCCGGGAGAACGCGCTGGAGCACTTCGCCGAGGCCGAGCGCCGAGCGGTCGCGGCGGCCCGTACGCCCTGGTACCGGGCGCGGCTCCAGGCCGACCACGCCGACGTGCTCGCCAATGCGGGCAAGCGCCGGGCTGCGCTGGACCGCTACCGGGCGGCGCAGGAGACCGCGGCCGAACTCGGCGCTGGGCCCTTGCATCACCGCTGCGCCGCGGGCCTGGCCCGGCTGCGCCTCCCCCGGTCGGCGAACGGCTACGGGCTCACCGAACGGGAGGCCGATGTCGTGGCCCTGGTCGCCTCGGGGCTGACGAACAAGGAGACAGCGGCCCGGCTCTTCGTCACACCGGCGTCCATCGCCTTCCACCTCAGCAACATCTACGCCAAGACAGGGGTGTCCAACCGCTACGAGCTGCGGGCCCGGTGGCAGTCGCTGGGCGAGCCGGACTGAGCGGGACGCGGTGGACCGGCCCCCGGCGCCCGCCCCCGCGTCGGCAAGGGGCGCCCGCCGGTGCGGGCGCGCTGGCCCGGTGCGGGCGCGCTCGCGCCCCTCGCTGAGCGAGCCCGCACCGAGCCGCCGCGGGGTGGAACATTTTTCCGGCTCGTACGGCTCGGCGGAGCAGGCCCTCACCGGTGGTGGGCCCGGGCCCGGAGGCGTCCGGTCGCGGACGGCGCGGGCGTGAGGTCACCATGATCGAAGGTCTCGTGGACGGCGACCGCCTGTATCCCTGTCCAGCAGACCTGGCTGGAGGAGGACGTGGCGCAGTGCGGCGCCGTCCGGGCCGGACCATGGCCGCGGTGGCCCTGCTGTGCGGGACGAGCGGCCCCACGGACGCGGACATCGGCGCCATCGCGAACGTCTACCGCTGCGGCACGTACTTCCGCGTCCGTGAGGCGACCAAGCGGACCGCGGCGAACCCGTAGTCCGGCCCGGACATCCTCGACTCCCGTTGTACGCAGGTCAGTTCCGGCGTGCGATCACCCGGTACGCGTTGGCCAGGCCACCGTGTCCCGCCAGCGGCTTGACGAGGGCCCGGTCGAGCGCCGTCGCCAGCAGCAGCAGGGGTATGCCCGCGGCAAGGAACGCGCAGCGCAGCAGGAAGCGGAGGCGGCCGGGCGGGGCGGGGTGCCAGGGGGCGTCCTCGGGCGGGGCGAGCCGGTTGAGCGGGAGCCACACCGCGCCCAGCAGGTCGACCGTGTCGTGCGGCTCGGCATGCTGTTCCGCGACGACCGTGAAGCCGAGCGCGGCCAGCTCCCCGCGCAGATTGGCCAGGGGAACGAAGTTGAGGTGCTGCGGCTGGAGCCACGGAAGCCACCACCGCCCGAGCCACCGCGCGAAGCGGGACTCCGCGTCCGGCACCTCGATGACGAGGTGGCCGCCGGGCCGTATGGTCTTCCAGGCGGCGCGCAGTTCCTCGCGCGGGTTCGTGCTGTGCTCCAGGTAGTGGAACATGCTGACGACGTCGTAGGAGCCGGCCAGGTCCTCGTCGGCCAGTTCGGTGAAGCTGCCCCGGAATCCGCGGTCGACCCGGCCCTGCCGTTCGGCGAACTCTATGCCGTCGCTGAAGTCGAGGCCGTCGAACGAGGTGCCGGGGAAGACCGTGCGGGCGGTCTCGCAGAAGTGGCCGTGGCCCGTACCGACGTCGAGCCATGTCTTCGGCGCCTCGGCGAAGCGCTTCACGGGCTCGGCCCGGCCCAGGTACATCTTCCTGCGGCCCGCGAAGAGACCGCCCAGCTCCTTCTCCCCCAGCCCGTCGTAGAAGTCCCGGTAGTAGAACTCCAGCCCCTCGCCGCTGAGCCGGGGATTCTGGAAGACATGACGGCAGTCCTCGCACGCGTCGAGTACGAAGCGGCCGGGCTTGTGCTGGAAGAGGTCGGTCGTGCGCAGACGCACCCGCAGCCGGGACGAGCCGCACCACGGGCAGTCGGTGCGGCGCGGCTCGAAGAAGCGGTCCGTGCCCGCCGCCAGGTCGGCCTGGTAGCGCGGGCGGAGCGCGGCGACCGCCGCGGCGCGGGACGGCTCGGCGGATCGCTGCGGTGCCTGTCTGCTGCTGCTCATTGCTACGCCTCCGAGGTGGGAGTGGCTTCTCCGGTGAGGGACGTCAACTGCTCGAGGTGGCCTGCCGCGACGGCCGCGCCGCCGGCGGCGCGGAAGGACGCGCGGATGCGCTCGGCCGCGGCCCGGTAGCCGGGTTGCTGGAGCACGGCGTCGAGCGCCTCGCCGAGCTTGGGCGCCGTGACGCGGCCGAACCGGACGCGGATGCCCGCCCCGGCGTCCGCCACCTGGGCGGCGATGACCGGCTGGTCGTCGCGGATCGGCGCGACGACCAGCGGAACGCCGTGCCACAGCGTCTCGCACACGGTGTTGTGGCCCGCGTGGCACACGACGGCGCCGACGCGTTCGAGCAACGGGAGTTGAGGGACGTACGGGAGGGTGAGCACATCCTTGTCGACCGGCAGCGGGCCACCGCCGTCCGGGCCCGGCCCGCCGTTCGCGACCGCCGTGCCCGCCGGACCGAGCGAGCCCGCGGGGTCCGTGATCACCGTCTGGATCCGGTCAGCCCGGCTGCGCGCCACCTCGTGGCACACGGCGAGGAAGCGCTCGCCCGCGTCGGCGTTGGCGGTGCCCAGCGTGACGAGAACGGTGGGGCGCGCCGGGTCGAGCCAGTCCCAGGGGAAGTCGTTGCCGGCCGGCCGGCCGGCGATGGACGGACCGACGAAACGGATACGGTCCCCCGCGCGGGTCGCCCGCCCCGCCAGTTCCTCGGTGGTGAACGCCAGCACCAGGTACGGCGAGAAGCGCGGGTCCGCGGTGGAGGCCGGATCGCCGATGCGGTCGCGCACTTCGGCGATGAGACCGTCGAGCCACCCGTCCACCTTGGGCAGTCCGTCGAGCGCCCCGGTGAACTCGGCCGAGGTGGTGGCCGACGTCGCCCACCGTACGCCGAGGTGTTCGGCGACCAGGCCGCCCGCGATGGTCTGCTGGTCCGCCACGACCACGTCCGGCCGGAACGCCTCCGCGGCGGCGTGAACGCCCGGTGCCATCTCCTCGGCGAGAGGGGCCAGGAACTGTTCCCAGAGGAACTTCAGCGCACGAGGCCCGCGCACGTCCGGCAGGCGGACGGCGCCGCCCTCGCCCAGCCGGTGCCCGCCGCAGGGGAAGACCTCGGCGTCGTCCCCGGCGAGCGGCCGGACGAACTCGGTCATCCCCGCCCATGCCACCTGGTGCCCCCGGGCGGCCAGTTCGGCCCCGACACCGACGGTCGGGTTGATGTGCCCGACGAGCGGAGGCACGACGAAGAGGAAGCGGCTCACCGTTCGACGGCCTTCGACGTGGCACCGGATGGCGCGGATCCGGCGGGCACCGGTATCCGCGGCGGGCGGCCGTGCTCAAGGATCGAGGACAGCAGAAGGTCCAGGACGAGCCCCGGTGCCTCGGCGAGCACGGAATGCCCCTGACCGGGCAGCACGGCTGTCCGCAGATCGGGCAGCAGCGACTCCAGCCACGTCTCCTGCCCGGCGAGTTCGGAGTCCGAGCCGTAGAGTGCGAACACCGGGCAGCGCACGGCGCGGATCTCGTGCTCGCTGAGCACATCGCTCTCGGGTACGTCCCGCGCGATCGTGGTGGTGCGCACCAGCCGGGCCGCGGACCGGGCCAGCCGGGCGGTGTGCGCGCCGCGGTTGGCGTTGACCCAGGCCAGGGTCTCGGCCTCGTGCTCCACCAGCTCCCGGACGATACGCTCCAGGATCCCGGTGATCTCCCCGGCCCAGGAGGTGGTGGCCGGGTTCGCCTCGATCAGGAACAGGCCGGCGACCCGCCCGGGGTGGCGGACCGCGTACTCGAAGGCCACCGTGCCGCCGAAGCAGTTGCCGACGAGGTGGACCGGGGCGGTGATCTCCAACTGGCCGAGCAGGCACTCCAGATCGGTGACGAAGTCGTCCAGCCGGTAGCCGGAGTCCGGCCGGGCGCTGCGGCCGTGGCCGCGGTGGTCGTACATCACCACGTCGATGCCCGCGGCGACGAGGGCGGGGGCGATGGTGAAGTAGTAGCTGGCCAGGCTGTCGGTGAGCAGTCCGTGCAGCAGAACGGCCGTGGCAGCCGGCGGGCCGTCCTCGGGGGACATCCGCTGCACGTGCAGCCTGGTGCCCTCCCGTCCGCCGCCTGTGTGGATCATCGCCATGGTCAGCGGCCCTCCGCGGCGGCAAGGCACCGTACGACGTGGTCGACGAGGCGCCCGACGGTCAGGTCGATGATCTCGTCGAGCTCCAGATCGGCCACGAACACGGCGAAGTTGACCTGCCGCCCGTACCGTTCCTCCAGATTGCCCGCCAGGGTGACGAGATCGATGCTCTCCAGCTCCAGGTCCTCGGTGAAGCGGCTCTCCATGGTGATCTCGAGGTCGTCGAGTCCGTACTCGTCGAGGATGGCCCGGAGCATGCCGGCGATCTCCGCGAGGACGGTCCGCTCGTCGGCGACGGGGGCCGCGGTCTGCTCACTGGTGGTCACTGCTGGTCTCCTCGTGCTCGTCCGTCGGGCCATGGGTCCAGGCGACGGCGTAGTCCCTGGTGGGCAGTCCCGGCGGGTTGGACGCCCTTGTGCTGTGCACCCGGTAGCGGCGCGGCCGGTCGGTGGGTGCGGGTGCCTCGACCGTGAGGCGTACGGGGGCCTGAGCGGCGCCCGCGATGGCCTTCGCCCCGGTCACGGCGAAGTCGCGGGGGCGTCCGCGCAGTCCGGTGCCCTCCGCTTTCGCGACGGCCTCCTTCGCCGCCCAGAAGGTGGTGACCCACCGGGCCTCGGGCTCCCCGGTGGAGGCGCAGAGTTCGGTGATGAGCCGCCGTTCCGCCTCACCGAAGGCGACCGCAACCGTCTGCTCGTCGCGGTCCACGATCTCCTCGATGTCGATGCCGACTCCGGGACAGCTCCGGCCGGTGCCGGCCGGCTTCCGCCGTGTCACCAGGGCCACGCCGCTCTCGGCCCGGTGTGCCAGCGAGAGGTGGAGATCGGGGAGGATCCGGCCGCCCCCGCCGGTGACGTACGGGCGGCCGCTCTCGTCGTTGTGCACCTGGATCTCGGCGGGGAAAACGGGCCCTTCCCCGTGGTCCCACAGCCACCGCCGCACCGCGTCCTTGGCGGCGATCCGGCCGAGCAGCCACTGCCGGCGCCCGCGCGGGGCGTGCCGGTCGTAGCCGGCACGCTCGGCGCCGCCCAGGTGGTTGCGCATGATCAGATCACGCGAGGCGAGGTCCGGCCACCGTTCGTGGAGGAGGACCCAGCCGCCCGGCTGCGGCCGGGAGAGGGTGTTGCGCTGGGGGAAGCGCTCGACGGGCCGGGTCTCGGGGTGGTTGTCGAACCTGCGGTCCTGCCACCCCGTCAACTCCGCCCAGACCGTGCCGTCGGCGACGAGCTGGACGTCGGCCTCCAGGACGGTGTCGATCAGCGAGACGATCCGCACCAGGCACTCCAACTCCGTGCCGGGACGCGGATGCGGACCGAAGAAGCGCATCCAGCGGACGCCGACGGGAAAGACCACGGTCCGCTCGGTGCGGGTGGCCATGATCCAGTAGCCCAGCAGCTGGCCGACGTTGTCGAGGAGCGCGCCGGGCGCCGGCGGCGTGGTGATGGTGCCGCGGACGTGCGCCTCGCCGATGGCGGCGATCTCGGTGACGCCCTGGAACGCCGGGCCGTGGAACATCCAGCGCTCGGCGTAGAGCTGGGCCGCCACATGGTCGGGGACGCGTTCGGCGGCGCGATCCGTGACCCACCGGTCGGGGCCCGGCGGATATCCCGTGGCGACGTGGACCGTGGCGCGGGCACTCCTGCCGAACCCGACGGTGAACCGGTCGGGGCCGTCCGGGGACGGTGCCGTGATGACCGCGACGTCGGCCGGGGGTGCGGCCGTCACCCACTGCTCGAAGCGGGCACCGGACACGGCGATCGCGCGCCGCCCCGGAGCCGCCCGCTCCGCCGCGTCCATGAGGTGCTGGACGATCGTGGTGGCCGGGACCACCGGCCACCGGTCCTCCTCCTCGGGCCAGCCGGGCCGCTGCGGGAAGAAGCAGTGGTCACGCAGATAAGGCATGGCGTCGGTGGAGACGCGCAGAACGGTCCGCGTCTCCCCCGCGGGGGCCGGCGCCCCGGGGCCCTGGGCCGTGGCCCCGGTGCCGGGCGGCGGGGACGCCGGCGCGCCCGCGGACGGGAACGGCAGCACCTTCGGTGTTGCGGGTGCCGCCGCGGGCGCCGGCACGGCGGGGGCCTGCGGAGTACGGCCCGCCGCGCGGGCTCCGGCGGTGAGGAGTTCGGCCGCGGTGTCGGCCGTCTCCCGCAGCAGAGCACCCAGTTCGGCCGCAAGTGGGGACTGCCCGGCCACCGCGTCGAGCGTCGCCGTGACGCGGTCCGGGCGCGCCGTGGAGGGAGCGCCCGGCGCCAGCTCGCGGCGCAGCGCCGCCGTGGTGTCCGCGTCCAGGGAGACCAGGGCTCCTCCGAGGTCGAGCCGTACGGGCGGAGGCGAGGACGCAGCCGGGTCCCGTCCCGGCCGGGGCAGCGCCGGGTCCACCCGCAGGCCCTCGGCCCACAACGCGGTTGCGGTGCGCCGCAGTTGTGCCAGCCCGTCGCGGTGCGGGGTGTTGGCCGCGACGACGAAGTGTTCCCGGTCGTGGAGGGTGTCGCCGATCAGCGAGGCGAGCTGTCCGGTGCCGACCTGGACGAACGCGCGGAACCCCGCCGCGTACATCTCCTCGGTCAACTGCCGGAAGCGCACGGGCTCCAGCAGGTGCCGGACGAACAGCTCGCGCACTCCGGCCTCATCGGCGGGATAGGGCGAGGCGGTCGTGCCCGACCAGACGGGGACGGTCGGCGGGTGCAGCTCGAATCCGGCCGCGGCCGCCTCGATGGGCCCGAGGTAGGGGGCGAGCATCGGGGTGTGGAAGCCGGACTGGAACGGAAGCACCTGGGCGATCACACCCGTCTCGCGCAGGGACCGGACGAACTCCTCGACGGGGGCCCGCGGTCCGCAGACCATCGACTGGCGCGGGGCATTGTCGTGCGAGAGGACGATCCGGCCGTCCCCGCGTTCCGTCAGTGCGGCGCGGACCCGCTCCGCGGAGGCGCCGAGGACCGCGAAGGCCAGGCCCGGTACGCGCAGCGCGTCCGGGTCGAAGTCGTGGAGGAAGGCGTCGACCGCGGCCCCGGCGTACATGCCGCCCGCGGCCATCGCCGACCACTCGCCGATGCTGTGCCCGGCGACCGCGTCCGGCACGATCCCCATCCGCCGCAGCGCGCCGTCGAGGAGCCGGCCGACACCGAAGACCCCGGCGCCGTGCCGTCCGATGTCGCCGACCTGTGCGGATGCCTCGGCCGCGGGGTCGAGGCCGAAGTGTTCGGCCACACCCTCGGTCCTCGGCTCGAACTCGCCCTCCAGGCCGGGGAAGACGAAGGCGAGCTTCCCGGGCCGCCCGCCGCGGCCGCCACCATTGCCGTCGTCCACTCCGTCCCCGCCCTCGGCGAGCAACGGCCTGGGGGTGAACCAGATGTCGTTGCGCCCCCGCCATGGGCGGCCCTTGGCGATCGCACGCCGGGCCAGCGCGAGCCGCTTGGCGGTGGGATCGACGATGCCGAGCCTGCTGCGGTCCGGACCGTCCGGGCGCGCGGAGGCGGCGGCGAGAACCGCAGAGTCGTCCGCGTCCAGCAGCGCGCCCAACTCCTCGGGGGACGCGGCCGACAGGACGAGGACACGCTCCGGCTCGGTCACGGTGGCGCGCGGCGGTGTGGGCGCGCCCGCTCCGCTCCGGGCTCCGGCGGTCGGTGGCTCCTCCAGCACCACATGCGCGTTGATCCCGCCGAAGCCGAACGCGTTGACGCCCGCGCGGCGTACGGGCTGCTCCGGCCCGGTCTCCCACGGCGAGGCGGCGGCGAGCGTACGGAAACGGGTCCGCTCCAGCTCCGGGTGCGGGTCGTCGCAGTGCAGGGTGGGCAGCAGCGCGCCGTGGTGGACGGCGAGGGCCGCCTTGACCAGGGACGCCACCCCGGCGGCCGGCATGGTGTGACCGATCATCGACTTCACCGAGCCGATCACCGCGCGTCCGCGCGTCCCGTCGGTGTCCAGGACGTCACCGCGACCTTCGGGGCCGAACACCTCGGCCAACGTGGCGAGTTCGGCTGCATCTCCCGCGGGCGTCGCGGTGCCGTGCGCCTCCAGCAGCCCGATCGCACCGGCTTCCCGCGGGTCGAGTCCGGCCCTGCGCCACGCCTCCCGTACGGCGCGGGTCTGGCCGGCCGGGTCCGGGTTGGCCAGGCCCGCCGTACGGCCGTCACTGGCGACTCCGGTCCCGCGGATCACGGCGTAGACGCGGTCGCCGTCGCGCTTGGCGTCGGCAAGCCGCTTGAGCACCACCACCCCGGTGCCCTCGCCGATCAGGATGCCGTCGGCGGCACGGTGGAAGGGCCGGATCCGCTGGCTCGGAGAGAGCGCGCCGAGCTGGGAGAAGACGCTCCACAACGTGATGTCGTGGCAGTGGTGCACTCCGCCCGTGAGCATCACGTCGCACCGGCCGGAGGACAGCTCGGCCACCGCTTGGTCGACGGCGACCAGCGAGGAGGCGCAGGCGGCGTCCACCGTGTACGCGGGCCCGCGCAGATCGAGCCGGTTGGCCACGCGCGAGGCGGCGAGGTTGGGTACGAGGCCGATGGCGGCCTCGGGACGGTCGGGCCCGAGCCGGTCGACGAAGGCCGCGTGGACCCGCGCCAGCCGCTCCTCCCCCAGGTCCGGCATCAACTCGCCCAAGGTGCGGACCAGTTGACGTGCGGTCCGGACACGCTGGTCGAGGCGTACGAGCCCGGGCGTGAGGTAGCCGCCACGCCCGAGCACCACGCCCACGCGCTGCCGGTCGGGCAGCCGGTCCTCGCCGCCCGCGTCCTCGATGGCCGCGGCGGCCACCTTCAGCGCGAGCAACTGGTCGGGCTCGGTCCCCGGCACGGAGGCGGGCATGATGCCGAACCGGGTGACCTCCGCCTCGGCGAACTCGTCGACGAATCCGCCACGGCGGCAGTAGACCCGGTCGGGAGGTCGTGCCGCTCCATCCGCGCTCTGCGGGTGGTAGTACTCGCTGTCCCACCGTCCGGCGGGTACCTCGGTGATCGCGTCGGTGCAGTGCTGCAGATTGCGCCAGTAGGTGTCCAGATCGGGCGCGCCCGGGAGCAGTACGGCCATCCCCACGATGGCCACCGGGGGCATCGCTCCCGCTGGTCCGTCGGGCGCGGCGTCGTCGTGTGCCACGGTCACCAGCCCGACGCGGTGTAGACGACGGATCCGGACGGCTCGTCGCCCCAGGCGAGTTCACGGAGCAGTGCGAGAGTGCCTTCCTCGGGGTCGATGAGGTCGATGCCGCGCCGGGCGTACTCGCGCCCGAGTTCGGGGCTGACCATGCCGCCGTGGGTGGCGGACGGGGCCCAGGGACCCCAGTGCACGGTCAGGGCCCTTCGCCCCGTGCGGCCCGCCCAGCGCGTGCCGAGTTCCTCCAGCGCGTCGTTGGCCGCGGCGTAGTCGGCCTGGCCGCGGTTGCCCAGGACGGCGGAGATTGAGCCGAAGAGGACGACGAAGGAAGGTCCGGCGGGCAGTTCGCCGAGCGCGTCCAGCAGGGCGCTCGCGCCGTCCACCTTCGTTTTGAACACCCGCTGGAAGGACTCCGCTGACTTCTCCTCGATCAGCCGGTCCTCGATGACCCCGGCGGCGTAGACGACTCCGTCGAGACGGCCGTGGTGGGCGTGGATCTCCTTCACGGTCTGGAGTACGGCGTCGGTCTCCCGGAAGTCGACCGAGCGGTACCGCACCTCACTGCCGATTCGCCTCAACTCCTCGACTGTCTCGGCCACTTCACGCTGTGCCAGGATCCGCGCGGCCTCGCGCTGGATCTCGGCCGGTGTACTGCCGCCCCGGGCGGCGAGCGCCGCGCGCAGAGCGGCGGGGTCGCGGGCCTCGGCAAGGGCCGGGTCCTCGGGGCCGACGGGTTCCGGTGTACGGCCGAGCAGTTCGATACGGCACCGGGACGCGGTGGCGAGCGTGGACGCGAAGCGCGCGGTGATGCCGCGGGCCCCGCCGACGAGGACGACCACCGACTCGCGGTCGAGGCCGATGGCGGCGGCCTCGGCGGCTCCGTCCCCGGCGGGGCCGGCGCCGGAGACCGCGAGGGAACCGAGCGGGGTCTCCACCAGTTCGAGTCCCGACCGGCCGTCGGCCGTCCGCAGGACGACCGGGGCGTCACCCTCGGCGATCAGCTCACCGATCAGGGCGTCGGCGACCGCCGCGGGACCGGCTTCACGGCCAATGGCCCCTGCGGCGCCGTCCGGTGCCGGGCCGTCGCCGCGGTCCGCGGCGATGTCCACCAGGCGCGCCAGGGTCTTGGGGTACTCCCGGGCGACCGTACGGAAGAGTCCGGCCATTCCGGCCGCGCGCACACCGCGCGGCTCCGCGTGCCGGGCGGCCAGCAGCCAGCGCGGGGAGCGCCGCAGTGCGGCCCGCAGGACCGGAAAGGCCTCCGGGAGCACGGGAGTTCCGGCCCCGGCCAGCGGGTCGAGCAGGATGACACCGTCGACGTGGCCGTCGTCCTCGGTGAGGACATGTCCTGCGTCGAAGGTCATGGCTTGCGCGCCGTGCTCCGCGAGGCGGGCGGTGACCGCCTCGGCGGTGCCTCCGCCGTCGCCGAGGAGCGCGAAGCGGGTGCCGGCCAGCACGGCGGGGTCGGCCGGGTCCGCGTCGCCGAGGGGTACGGGGACGAGCCGGAGCCGTTTGGGGGCCACCCCCGGTACGGCAGGATCCGGTGGCTCGGTCTCGTCCGGCAGAGCGCTGGCGGCAGGACGGCCGGCCGCGCTCCGTGCCGGCTCCTCCCCCGCCGCCCCTTCCGGCTGTCCGGCGGGGAGGGGTTGTCGGGCCTCCTGCTCGGTGGGTGCGTCCTGTGCGGCGGGTGCTCCCGATGCGGTGAGGCGCCCGGTCAGCCATGCCGTGACGGCCGCGGTGGTACGGGCCTTGGCGAGGTCCTCCAGCTCCTCGTCGCCCATGGCGGCCGCGCCACCGCCGCCGACGCCCAGCCGCTTGGCCAGCTCGCCCGCGATCTCGGCGCGCTTGATGGAGTCGATGCTGAGGTCCGCCTCCAGATCCAGATCGGGCTCGATCATGTCGAGGGGGTAGCCGGTCCGTTCACTGATGATCTCCGACACCACACGCAGGACGTCGTCAGCGGTCACGGCGCCCTGTCCCGGGTCCGGGACGGGCTCCGATACGTGCCGCGCGTCGGCAGGTCGAGCGACGGGATCGGCCTCACCCGGCACCGCGGGGGCGGCCGCGACGGGCTCACCGGCGTTGGCGGTCCAGGTGTGCGAGGCCGGGGACGACGGGGAGGCCGGGGAGGCGAACTGCACACCCGGTGCGACACCGAGGTGCGCCAGCAGCACATCGCGCTGCGCGGCGACCATCTCCCTGCTGCTGCGCAGGAATTCGGAGATCAGGGCATCCCTGTCGGCGGGGGTGCCTGCTGGATGGCCGTTACCTGTCATCGTTACGTCCCCGATGGGTCGGGCCGGCGCCAGGGCACCGGGCAGGAGTTCGCCGGCCGCTGTGCGGACGAGCTGGCCGTCCACCGTCCATCCGGGCCGTTTCGGTGGTGCGGTGCGGCCTGCCTCCACGACATCGCGGCCCCGGAACATCCAGCCGGTGCGGACCGGCAGTCCGGCGACGGCCAATTGGGCGAGGGCGTCGAGGAAGGAGCGCATGCCGCCGCCGCGCCTGCGCCCTTCGAAGGCGACCGTGCGGTGCGGGCGGTCACCGAGGATCGAGCCGACCAGCTTGGTCAGCACGGTGCCGGGACCGGCCTCGACGAAGACCCTCGCCCCGGCCTCGTACATGGCCTCGATCTGCTCGACGAAGCGGACCGGCGCCTCGATCTGGGCGGCCAGTTCGGCCCGTACCTCGTCCGGCTCCGAGCCGTGGACGTCCGCGGTGCGATTGGCCCAGACGGGGAACTCGGGCGCGCACAGCGGCCGTCCGGCCAGCGCGTCGGCGAACCGCTCCCCCGCGCCGGCCAGCAGTGGGCTGTGGAAGGCGCACGCCACGGGGATGCGCTTGGCTCCGTGCCCGGCGTCGCGCAGCAGCCGTACGGCCTCGTCCACCGCGTCCGTGTGGCCGGACAGCACGCTCTGGCGCGGCGCGTTGTGGTTGGCGACGACGGCCTTGCCCGCGAGTCCGGCCTTGCGCAGCACCTTCTCCACCTCGCCAGGGGCGGTGGCCACGGCGGCCATGGCGCCGCGCTCGTCGCCGTTGGCCTCGAGGATCGCGTTCGCCCGCTCCGCGCTGAGCTCCAGCAAAGCGCGCGGGGTGAGGGCACCGGCCGCGCAGAGGGCGACCAGTTCCCCGTAGCTGTGCCCGGCCGCCATGTCGGGTCGTACGCCGGCGGCGGTGAGCAGGGCGTACGCCGTGAGACCCGCGATGCCGAGGGCGGGCTGCGCGACACGGGTGTCGGTGACACGCTCCCGCTGTTCGGCCCGGCCCGCTTCGTCGAAGGCGGCGGGCGGGTGGAGCACATCGGCGTAGGACCGGCCGAGTTCGAGGTAGCGGTGCAGGTCGGGGAAGGCGACGAAGAGGTCGGCGAACATGCCGGGCCGCTGACTGCCCTGCCCCGGGAAGAGGAACGCCACCTGCTTCGGTTCCGGGGACGCCTCCTCGTCGTGCACATGGATGCCGGACGCTGCGTCGTGTTCGCCGGCGAGGACCCGGCGCAGTCGTTCCGCGAGCCCGTCCAGGTCTTCGGCGACGACGGCCACCCGTACGGGATCGTGGCCGGCGTCGGACCGGCGGGCGGAGGCCAGCGCGAGGTCGCGCAGCCGCCAGGGCCGTCCCGCCGCGTCGTTGGTCTCCGTCAGCCGCAGGGTCTCCTCGACCCTGCGCAGGGCGGTGGCCCGGTCGGTGCCCCGGAAGATGAACAGCTCCGCGGGCCAGGCGTCGAGGGCGGTGGCCGGGGGCGGGCCGCTGTCGTGGGCCGCCAGCACCACGTGGAAGTTGGTGCCGCCGAAGCCGAACGCGCTGACTCCGGCGACCCGTTGTTCCGCCGGCGCCGCCCAGGGGCTCGCCTCGGTGTGGAAGACGAAGGGGCTGCCGGTCGCCTTCCAGGCGTCGTTGGGCTGCTCGATGTGAAGGGTCGGGGGTTTGACGCCGGTGTGCAGCGCCAGGACGCTCTTGATGATTCCGGCCAGCCCGGCGGCGCACTTGGTGTGCCCGATCTGGGACTTGACCGAGCCGAGGGCGCAGCTTCCCTGCTCGGCCCCGGCCCGTGTGAACAGCTCGCTGAGCACGGTGAGTTCGGTGCGGTCGCCGACGACCGTACCGGTCCCGTGCGCCTCGACGAGGCCGACGTCGGAGGGCGAGACACGGGCGTTGCGGTAGGCGCGTTCGAGCGCGGCCCGCTGGCCCTCCGGGCGGGGTGCGGTGAGCCCGAGCGATCGGCCGTCGCTGGAGCTGCCCAGGCCCTTGATCACGCCGTAGACGCGGTCCCCGTCCCGTACGGCGTCGTCCAGGCGCTTGAGGACGAGACAGGCGACGCCCTCACCGAGCGCGATGCCGTCGGCCGCGCTGTCGAAGGCGCGGGAGCGGCCGGTCGGGGAGAGCGCGTGCACCGAGGAGAACAGCACGTAGTCGTTGATGCCGTTGTGCAGGTCGGCGCCGCCGCACAGGACGATGTCGCTGGTGCCCGCGGTGAGTTCCTTGCACGCGACGTCGACGGCGGCGAGCGAGGAGGCGCAGGCGGCGTCCACGGTGTAGTTGGCGCCCCCGAGGTCCAGCCGGTTGGCGATTCGCCCGGAGATGACGTTGGCCAGCATGCCGGGGAAGGAGTCCTCGGTGAGCTCGGGCAGCTGCCCGGCCAGTTCCTCCGGGACGGTGCCGAGGTACGAGGGCAGGACGGCGCGCACGGTCTGGGCGTTGGAGAGGTCACTGCCGGCCTCGGCGCCGAAGACGACGGAGGCCCGCGTCCGGTCGAAGGCGCGCCCGCCGCCGTCGCCGTAGCCGGCGTCCTCCAGGGCACGGCGGGCCGCTTCGAGGGCGAGGAGCTGGACGGGCTCGATGCTGCCGAGCGAGGCGGGCGGGATGCCGTACCGCAGGGGGTCGAACGGGATCGGGGGCAGGAATCCGCCCCACTTGGAGGCCGTCGCGCGCTCCGGTGGGGCGGAGGTCGTGCCGCTGTCGCCGGAGGCGTCCGCGTCCCGCTCGTAGTGGATCGCAGGGTCCCAGCGTTCGGCGGGCACCTCGGTCACGGCGTCGACGCCGGCGAGCACGTTGGCCCAGAAGGAGGCGAGGTCGGGTGCCTGCGGGAACATGCAGGCCATGCCGACGACGGCGATGTCCAGCGGTTCCGGCGCCTCCGGCCCGGCGGATCGTTCCGCCTTCTCCTCCCCGAGGTGTCGATGGAGTTCGGCGCGGCGTCCGGCGAGGAAGTCCGCGGCGTCGGAGGAGACCGAGCGGTGCAGCGCGGCGATCGTCGTCGTGGCCGAGCGGAGTACCGCGACCTCTCCGGCCATGAACATGCCGTCGGTGAGCTGGCGTTCCTCCCCGACGGGCAGTAGCGCGCCGCCCTCGCCGCGTTCGATCCCCTTGCTGGCGATCCTCAGCCGGCCGACGTTGAGCCGCTCGAGCTCCTCCCAGATCCGCCGGTTGGGAACGCCCTGTCGCTCCAGCGTCCGCCTGAGGCCGGCGAAGTTCTCCGCAAACGGACTGGCGACGGCGCGCGTGGCATGCCCCGGGGCGGTCTCCAGCAGGACGGTGCGCCGCGAGGCGATGACCTGCCGCTGGAAGAGCGGCTGCACGGCGCCGCGTCCCACCGCCTCCTCCGTGAACAGGTACGCGGTGCCCATCAGCACGCCGACGGCTCCGCCCCGCCGGGTGAGCGGGGCGGCGAGCGCGGCGACCATGGCGGCCGACGTTTCGTCGTGCACACCGCCGGCGAAGAGGACCTCGACGCGGTCGGACACCGCATCCCCGGTCTCGTCCAGGAAGTCCTCGATCACGGCCAGTTGGGCCTCCCAGAGCGCGAAGCTGCTCCGCGGGCCGACGTGGCCGCCGCACTCGGACCCTTCGAGGACGAAGCGGCGTGCCCCCGCCTCCAGGAACTGGCGCAGCAGTCCCGGCGAGGGCACGTGCAGGAAGGTGGTGATGCCCTCCCGCTCCAGCGCCTCGGCCTGTGACGGCCGTCCGCCCGCGATGATCGCGTGGCTGGGCCGCAGTTCCGTCACCGCTTCGAGCTGGGCGGTTCTGATCTCCTCCGGCGCGAAGCCGAGGACCCCTACGCCCCACGGCCGTCCCTGAAGGGCCGTACGGGCCTCCTCGAGCATCTCGCGGGCCCGGTCCCCGTCGGCCAACGCCAGGGCGATGAAGGGCAGCCCGCCCTCGTCGGCGACGGCGGAGGCGAAGTCGGCGCGGTCGCTGACGCGGGTCATCGGGCCCTGCGCGACGGGCAGCGGGGTGCCGAGCGTCCGGCTCATCGGCGATCCGGGGCGCAGGGCTTCCCCGGCCTCCTCGTCCCGTACCGCGTCGCGGACGGCAGTGGCCACGGTGCGTACGGCTCCGCGGACGTCCCGGTACCGTGCGGCGAACCGGGCGGCCAGAAAACCGTCCTGACCGACGGGCAGAAGCCGGGTGCGCAGATCCTGAACGCCCAGGCGGGCGGCGACGGCGCCGGGGCTCGCGGCAACGTCCGCGGACTCCTGGCCGCGGCGGTGCAGCACCCGGTGGCCGCCGAGGACCACGGTCTCCGAGCCGTCCATGGAGCGGATTGCGGCCGCCGCTTCCTCCGGGAGCCCGGACTCGGCGAGCAGGGCGAGCTGGGTGTCGAGGACGACACCGGCGGCCCCGCCCGCCACGGCACCGGCGGCGGTGTACGGCCCGATGCCGCCGCAGGCCCAGACGGGCACCGACACGGCCGGTTCGGCAAGCAGTTGCTGGAGCAGCACGAAGGTGCTGAGTTCGCCGACCCGCCCGCCGCTCTCGCTGCCACGGGCGATCAGCCCGTGGGCACCGGCGTGGACGGCGGCCAGAGCCTGGCGGAGATCGATCACTTCGGCCAGCACGCGGTGGTCCGCCGCGACTCGGTCCGCGGACCAGGGCGAGTCCGTACCGAGGATCACCGTGTCCGGGCCGGTCCCCTCCGGTACGGCCAGGTCGGCCGGGGCGAATTGGCAACCTGCCGCCACCCGGACGCCGTAACGGGCGCCCGCCGTCCAGCGATCGGTGTCGGCCAGCGCCTCCCGCGCGCGGCGTCCCCCCGTACCGAGATCGAGAACTCCCAGCCCGCCGGCTCTGCTGACCGCGGAAGCGAGTCGTGGATCCGGTTCTCTGAAGGGACTGATGCCTATGACGATGTCGTCTACGCGCGCAGCAGCGGACGTCATGTGTTCTCCGGGGGGGCTTTGGTGACGCATTGGGGGGTTGGGTGGCGCAAGAGCAGAAATTCGGGCACCGGGATCACGGAGTTCTGATCACCGGAAGGGCGTTCGAATTCAGGGCGCCTGCTGAAGCTAGCGAGAGCGATGCCAACAGTCAACCCACGAGTAGCCGTTCACACAAGAGAAGGAGTAGGTAAGACTCACGCGCGATCAGGGCCGTCCCGTGTATCCGCACAGATACCGCCGGGGCGCCGTACGGCCGGGGCTCGCCGGGAACTAATGACGGTCCGGACGTTTCACCTCGGAGACCGGTGACGGCTACCGCGCGAATCCGCTATTCCCTGCCGCTTCACTCTCGGTGTTCGCTGCGCGAACTCCGAAAGGATCACGGCACGTCGAGTGAATTCCTCCACGCAAACCCCATGGCGAAGAGCTGAATCGCGTTCCGGCGCGATCATGAAAGTCATCGGGAAAGCGGAAATCACGCTGCCGCGTCTTCGCCGGTCCGTGGCCCCATTCACCATGGCATGTTCCTTCGGAGAGCGGCGGTTGCGGTGTGCAACGCGTTGTCGAGCATGGTGCGAGGTCGCGGCCGGATTAATATCCGTCAGGTGGCCGGGAGTCCGGACCCGGTCGCAGTGATGTGCACCGGATCGGGGCCTTTGACCGTTCGCTCGCACCGGCATCCCGTCAGCCGGTGATGCTCTGGTCGAAGCAGAAGAGGTTCTGCGGGTCGTAGCGGCGCTTCACCTCCGCCAGGCGCGGATAGTTGGCCCCGTAGTAGGCGCGCCGCCAGTCGCGCAGGGCGGGGTCGATGAAGTTCTGGTACGCCTGCCCGTTGCCGTACGAGTCCAGGGCGTGGCTCAGCTCGTGGAGCCAGCGGAGGTTCGCCGCGACGAGCGCGGGGTCGTCCTGTCCCGCCCAGGTCGTCTCGGCGGCGAGCAGGAAGCGGGCGGAGCGGTGGATGAACGCGGTCTCCCGCGGCCCGACTTCGGCGATGGCTCCACCCCACGCGAACAGGGCGATGCCCGCACCGTCCGGGTTGGAGCTCCCGGGCCAGGCGTCGATGGCGTCCATGAAGGTCCCGACCCCGCCCGGGGGCAGCGGTCGGTCCAGATAGCGGGAGGTCACGGCGTACCGGTCGCTGGGAACGCTGTGGTAGAGGAAGTCCTTGGCCTGCCAGAAGGTCCGGTCCCCGATGAGCGTCCGCTTCGGTCGGGCCGCGCTCAGGACCGGCGCTAGCAGGTCCCGCAGGTCGTCGGCGGTTCCGAAGAACTGGCCGATGGCCGACACCTCCCTCCGCTCCTCGATCTCCGCGCGGGTCCTGCCGGCGCTGCCGCCGCCCATACGGCACGAGAGGGCGTCCGGCGCCCGCAGGACCAACTCCTGGACGGCCGCGAACGCCGCGGGCGCGTCCTGCCACTTCCAGTCGAGCTGATAGACCGCCACCCGGTCCACGGGCGTGGTGCGGAAGGTGAATTCGGTGTTGACGCCGAAGTTCCCTCCGCCTCCGCCCCGGCAGGCCCAGAACAGATCGGGATGCTGCTTCTCGTCGCACGTCAGAAAGTTGCCTGCGGCCGTCACCACCGTGGTCCGCTCCAGAGCGTCCGCGGTCAGACCCAGTTCTCGGGAGCTGAAGCCGAATCCGCCGCCCAGCGTCAGACCGCTGATGCCGACGGTCGGGCAGCGCCCGGCGGAGAGCGCCCGGTCGTACGGCTGGAGCGCGGTGTAGATGCCGCTGTTCCGCGCGCCCGCGCCCACGGTGACCGTGCCGGCCTCGCGATTGAGCCGCACCTCGTTCAACTGGCCCAGATCCACCAGCAGTTCACGGGTTGCGGAGTATCCGCCGTAGCTGTGCCCGCCGGAGCGGGCGACCGGGTGGATGCCCGTCCGGCGCGCCCACAGGATCGCGGTCCGCACATCGCGGGCAGTGTGGCAGACGACGATTCCCGCGGGACGCCTGGCGTCGTACCGGAGGTTCTGCGGGTGGCCCCACTCCCGGTAGCCGTCGTCCTCGGGCCGGATGAGTGTTCCGTCCAGCCCGCGGGCCAGCTCTTCCCACGCGACGTCCGGCACCGTCCCCCGTGGCGCGGCATGGACGAGCCCGCCGAACCCGGCGAAGGGCGGTGCGGCCGCCGCCGCGGCGACTGCGGTGGCCGTACCGCCCTGGAGAAGCCGTCGTCTGCTGACCGCCGTCATCGCACACCCACCTCACGAGCGCAGTGATCCATGCGCTGTGCAGTCTGGCGGGCGCTCCGGGCGGCCCCGCGGTGAGGCGCGTCGAACCGCGGGGCCGTCACCCCTTCGTGGAGACCCTGCCCCTGAGCGGTGCAACGTCCGGCCGATGATCGGACCGCCTCCTTCGCAGCAGGACGAGATGGACTCCGAGCATCACCACACCGGTGACCACGGCGCTGTGCCACAGCAGCGCGTCCAGCCGATCCGCCGCCAGATAGGCACCGGCCGCCACCGCCGCCACGGCACAGACCGCCCGGTCCACGATGCTCTCGATGGAGAGCAGCGTGGCGCGCGGCGCCTCACGCGGGATCGCGTCGTTGATCAGCTTCCGCTGGACCGGGTACGCGAAGCCGGTGGCCGCGGCGAACACACAGAGCAGCCCCACGACGGAGGCCGCGCCGCCGATCGCGATGGCGGCCAGCGCCCCGGCCATCACCACGCTGAGCAGCGAGACCAGGTTCACCGCGCCGAGGCGCCTGCCCATCCACTGGGGGCGGGCGGAGGCGACGGCCTCGGCGACCGTCATGGCGGCCAGGATCCCGCCGTGCGAGGTCTCGGGAATGCCCTCGGCCATGAGGATCGGCTGGAAGAGGTTCACCTGGCAGATCCGCGACAGGGTGAAGACCGCCACGCCCTGCACCATGACCAGTGCCAGCCAGGGTGTGGTGCACGCCCAGCGCACCGCGGTCCGCGCCTCCTTCCAGATCTCGCCGCCCCCAGCACGCGGGAGCCTGCCGGGCCGGGAGACCAGCCGCGGCATGGCCAGGACACAGCCCAGCGAGGCGGCGGCGCTGGCGGCGCTGAGCAGATACGGCGCCGGGTGTGCGACGGCCATCAGGGGGCCGACCAGTGGCCAGCAGACGACCTTCGCCGCCAGCCCGAGCGCCCGCGAGGTCCCCTCGGCCCGCAGGTAGTGCTCGCCCGCCCCGTGGACGTGGAGCGCGTCGTACAGATACGCGCTGGCCGCCCCCGAGGTGAGCGAGCGCCCCGCCGCGATGGCCAGGAAGTGGACGAGGAAGCCGCCGTAGTCGGGCGAGAGGACCGGGGTCAGATTGGCCGCAGTCATCACCACCGCGCCGATCCGCAGGCAGTTGCGGGCGCCGATGCGGTCGGCCACGAGGCCGGTGGGGATCTCGAAGAGGCAGAACGCCACGTAGTAGATGCTCTGGATGCCGAAGATCTCGGCGTCGGACAGGCCGGCCTCGCGCTGGTAGGCGTAGAAGACCGGCATCCACCACAACAGGTTGAACAACAGCTGGAACCCGTTGTTGAGCGCGATGATCCGGCGCGCCGGCGCCGGGACGTCGCCTCGCGCGGACGTCCCGGCGCGTCGTGGGAGCCGCCCGCTCACAGCGCGTACGGGCGGATCTGGACCAGGCGGAAGCCGCCCTCGTCCGTCATCAGCCACTCGATGTCCAGCGGCCCTCCGTCGGGGCCGCTGAAGTGGGACTGCAACAGCCGCCCGGTCAGCGCGAGATCGGCCAGCCGGTCCCGGACGCCGGCCGGGAGGTCCTCGGAGGCCGAGCCGAGTCCGACCGTACGACCGCCTCCCTCCACCGTGTTGTAGAGGTACTGCAGTGGCAACACCGCTCCCTCCACCACCTTCTCCGGGGAGTCCGGTGCGCAGTTGAGGTAGACGTTGCGGAAGTCCTCGCGCTGAGTGGGGTTGCAGGTCACCAGCACACCGCCGAGGGTCGCGGGCGTGTACTGCTGGATGATCACGCCCATGTAGGTGTCGTCCACGGAGATCCCGGCCTGCCGGCGCAGATGGACGCTGCGCGGGGTGAGCAGCGAGGCCCACACCCGGCGTACGGCGTCGAGCAGTTCGTCCGTGCCGGAGACGGCGGTGATGGAGTCGTAGACGCCGGCCGCGGAGAAGCCGGGCAGGTCCTCGGCGTTGGAGGAGGAGCGCACCACCAGGCGGCTGCCCGGGTTCAGATGGGCGGGGAACGCCTCGACGATCCGGCGCGTGACGTCCTGCGGCATGGGCGTGTTGCGGATCAGGTTCTGCAGATGCAGGCAGAGCGGGTCGACCAGTTCGATGGCGTCCAGTTCCAGAGCCATCTTCAACTTGCCGATGGCCTGCTGGATGGGCGGCGAGGAGGTGAGGAAGCGGTGCTGGAGGGAGAACGGCAGCGCCACGCCCTCCGGTGCCGTGACGTTCGCGGCCACGAACTCGGCCGCGGCCCGGCGGAGGGTGTCCGCGGCCTTCGCGGGGGTACCGAGGCGTGCGGCGAGATGTCCGTAGAGGTCCGGGCGGGGCGGCCGCGGCACACCGTAGAAGGCGGTGAGATCGGCGGTACGGCTGTCCAGTACGTGGTGGAGCTCGCCGAGGTTCGCGGCCTTCGTGCCGTACCGGTCGTGGTCGGTGCGGCGCAACCGGTGCAGGGCGAGGGCGGGCGCGTCCTCCAGCAGGGGCGGTTCGAGGAGGACGCGCTGCTGGTGCCAGGACGGGGCCTCCAGTCGGGGCGGGCTGCTGAGCCGGGTCAGCGAGATGCCGTCCTCGCGCACGCGGTAGCGGACCCAGGCGCCGTCGAGGTCCTCGGGTTCGACGAGTCCCGCGAGGTCGCGGACGATCGCGTTGGGGATACCCCAGCCCGAGGCCAGCACATTGGTGTGCGACAGGGGCGTGATGGGGGCGGCATTGATGAATCCGGCCACGCGCGGTACGTCGTCGGGAACGCAGTCCATCGCGACGATGTCCGACCAGCCGAGTCCGGACGCCGCCTCCCGGTACTCCTCCGGGGAGCGGAAGTACCTCAGCCGCCCCACGGCTTCGCCCGGGTTCAGCGGGGTGCGCGTCCGGTTGCCGAAGAGCTGGTGGCTGAGGATCCGAGGCACCCGTACGTCGCTGACCGCCGTCAGCTCCTGCTCCTGGCGGTGGTTGGCGGGCTTCAGCAGCAACGGCAGCCGTCCGTCCAGCCGTTCACGCACGAAGGTGTAGAACTCCTCCAGCAGCGCGCCGTGCATGGTGTCGGCCTCGGTCGTCTCCAGGACGAGGAAGGGCCGGTCGTCGTTCTCGGGGTCGGTGTGCAGCGAGAGGATGCCCAGCAGGAAGCGCCGCTCGGGATCGGTGTAGACAGAGGCGTTGAACGCGTCGAGCCGAGCGTCGAGTTCGTCCAGGTCCATGCCGAGGATCGTCACAGCGATGTAGTTGACGTGGAACGGGTGGACAGCGGTGTCCAGCACGTGCCAGGTCGAACGCTCGCGGTCGACGATGACCTTGAGATACGGGTGTCCGGCCAGGACCCCGGACAGCCGCCGGAACATCGGCAGCGACAGATTCTCGCCGATCACCGTGGAATCGACCCCGGCGTCCGCGGAGCCCGAGCGTGCGCGCAGACCCGTCATCGCCGGCCCTCCCCGTTCCCGCCGGCGGCCGGGAGCACCCGGGGCATGGCATCGACCAGCGCCTCGAAGTCCCGTACGACGGTGACCGGGTCGACCGCGTTCAACAGGCACAGCGCGGCCATGGTGTTGGCACCGGCGGCAGGGTCGTAGACCGGAACCGGCGTACCGTCGGTCAGGGAGTGCTCGCTCACCACCGACAGCCGGCTGCCGTCACTGACCAGCGACGGCCAGTCCACCGCGGGGAAGTCCCACAGTCTACGGTCGGGCCACGGGTCGCCGTGCGCGTCCACGGCGAGGACCACCAGCGAACCGGCCGCGCCCCGGGAGTCCTCGCGGGTGAGGATGCCGGGCGGCCAGGAAACCGTACGGCCGAGCAGGTGGGCGATGAGCATCCCGACGAGGTCGAGGCCGAAGACCTCCTCGATCTGGGGGACGGTCATGGCACCGCCGAACCGGGCGGCGGTCTCGATCACCCACATCTCGCCGTCCTTGCCGAGCTTGATCTCGGTGTGCGTACCGCAGTTCTCCAGCCCGAGGGTGTCCACAGCGGCCCGGGAGAGGTCGACGATCCGCTCCTCGACGGCACGCGGCAGCGCGACGGGGGTGATGCTCGCGCGCTCGGTGAACGGGGCGATGGTCGGGAGGCGCCCGCTGAGGCATATCGGGTGGTAGACGCCGCCGGCCACGATGCCCTCGACACTGACGTAGTCGCCCCAGCCCTCCTCGGTGAACCAGCCTTCGGGCGTGCCCCGGACGATCTCCTCGACCAGGAAGTCCTCGCCCGCGTCGGCCACATGGAGCTCGGCGAACCCGAGCTGCTTCGACTCCTCCATGACCCGGCGCGCCCGCTGCCAGGCGGCGTCCATCTCCTCCGGGGTCCGGATGATCTGATGGGCCGTCGACCCGGCGCTCCAGGCGGCCTTGAGAAGCATCGGGAAGGGTATGGTGCGCGCCGCCTCCTGCAAGTCACCGGGGGTGAGGACATGGCGGAAGCGGGGCTGCGGCACGCCTCGCAGTTCCCAGGTCCTGCGCATCAACCGCTTGTCGCGCGCGAGGACGCTGTTGGGGCCGGCGCCGGCGAGGCCCAGCTCCGCGCAGGCGGCGGCGACCGCGACGACGGCGTACTCGGAGAGGGTGGTCACGGCGTCGGCGCCGACGGACTTCGCGCGCTCCACGATCAGTTCGACGAGATCCTGCTCCCCCTGCGGCGAGGGGAAGGTGACGGATGCACACAGGCGCGCGCAGACGTCCTTGGAGGAAGCCGGGGGTTCACTCAGGGCGAGGAGGTGCACCTCCGCCCGAGCGGCGGCCTTGGACAGGGCGTACTCCAGCGGCGGCCCGCCTTTGGCGTAGACGAACAGCACGGTGCTCATGGGAATCCGACTCCTTGGTCCGGTGGGCGACAGGTCGGCGGTCCGCAAGGACATAACGGACGACTGCGCATCGCGCGGGACGCCTCCGGGAAGGACGCATCCGGGACACGCATCCGCGAAGCCCGTCCGCTCCGCCGACTACTCAAGCGAATCAGTCGGCAACAGCCCGTGGTCACGGGGAACATGACGGGCACTCAGGCAAATGCCTGAATACGGGCCGCCCCGAGCGTTCCGTTCCGGTCCTCCGCCGTGCCCGTGCCCGCTGCCCGACTTCCGCCCTCCGAGGGCCGGTTCGCCCGCCTGACGTGGCGTGATGTCGTCAGGCCCCGGTGACCGCGGCGCCCGGACGGGAATACCGTGGACACCATGGAGATGACACGCCCAGGCACCGGCGGTGGCCCGTACCACAGGGAGGCACTCCTGTGGACGGGATGAGCCTCGGCACCCTTCTGGCGCAGATGCCCGTGGCCTGGTTCGAAACCGGCCCCGACATGCGGCTCATCGACAGCGGCGGCGGTGCGCTCCAGGACGCCGATGCCGCCCAGCAGTTCCTGAAGAGCCTGCGGAGCGAGTGCGAAAAGCTTCGCGGGAGCGAAGTCGGCCGCTGGCAGACGCAGTTCCGCGGCAAGGTCTTCGACGTGACGGCCTGCCCGCGGCGGCGCACCGACGGCAGCCTGGTCGGCCTGCGGGGCATGGCCATCGACGTCACCGGGCACGCCACCGACCGCAGGCGCTACGACGCGTTCGCCGCGTTCGCCCCCGCCGCGGCCTTCATCCGCGACCGGAACGGCCGCTATCTCTGGGTCAATCACGCGTACGCCCACCTCTACGACACCACGCCGGACGCCATCGTGGGCCGTACCGTCGCCGACCTCGACCCGCCCGAGGACGCCGCGCTGTTCCTCGCCATGGACCGCGAAGTGCTGTCCGCGGGGAAGCCCGTCCGCCACAGCCTCACGTACCACCACCCCGACGGCACGCCCGGCCGGGCCGTCGGCCACCGCTTCCCCGTCAAGGAGGAGTCCGGTCCCTGCGTCGCGGGCATCTACGCCGACATCACCGACTACACCCGCACTCTGAGCGAACGCATCGCCGCCGAGGCGGACCTCCAGGCCCTCCGGGACCAGAGCGGGCTGCCCTGCGTACTGCTCTCCGCGGGCGGGCGCATACGGCAGGCCAGTACGGCCGCCGCCGATCTCCTCCATGTCACGGTCCCCGACCTCATCGGCCGGCCCGCCCACACCTTCCTCGCCGCCGAGGGCGATCTCGGCGTGCTGCACAGCCGCTGGAACGACCTGATCGCCCGCCGCCGGCGCCGCATACGGACCAGCGCGGCCTTCATCGACGCGCGCGGCTTCCAGTGGCGGGGCAAGCTGCTCCTCACCCCGGTCGGCCGTACGCCGTCACGCGCCCGCAGGGTCTGGGCCGTGCTCACCCACCAGAGCCTGCCGCACCAGCCGCTGCCCCCGCTCACCCCGGCGCAGATACGTATCCTCTCGCTGCTGGCGGCCGGGCAGAGCAATGCGGAGATCGCCGCGGCCCTCCATCTGTCACGGCAGACCGTGGACTACCACCTCAGCCGCCTCCGGGACCTGCTGGACGCCCCCACACGACCGGCGCTGATCAGCCGCGCGTACGTGCTGGGCATCCTCGACCCCCAGGCCTGGCCCCCGCGTTCGGCCACCGCGCACCACCGGCTCAGCCCCGCCTGAGCCCGACCCGAGGTACGCGCCGGTCCGGGTGCGGGAGCGGGGGGCGGGGGCGGGAGCGGGGCGGGGGCGGAGAGCTGCGCTCAGGGCATGCGGGCGGCCGGAGCGAAGATGCCCTCGGGGTCGTAGGACGCGCGGGTGTGGTCGACCCGCTTCTCGTGCGGCCCGTATACGGCGTCGACCAGTTCCTCGGCGTCCTCCCCGAATCCGGCGAAGTTGATGTACGCGCCTCCGCTGGAGTACGGCTTCAGCGCATCCCAAGCAGCTCGTGCCCATCCGATCGCCGTGTCGTCGAAGGCCGGGTCGGACCAGCCCGCGTCGAAGCTCACATTGAAGCGGGCGGAGCGGTGGGCGAACGCCGTTTCGTCCTCCGGGACCCGGCCGACGGCGCCGCCCAGGGTTCTGAAGACGATCAGCGTCTGCGGGGTGGGCCGCTCTGCGTCGCTCGCGAGTACGACCCTGATGGCCTCGTCGGACAGCTCCTCCGCGAAGTGCGACTTCATGAAGTACCGCTCGCCTGGCGGGAACATCGGGTCCTGCGCGCTCTGCGCCATGACGAACGGCATCGGTCCGCTCAGATCCGCCAGTGGCGGCGCGAGCTGTCGCAGCGGCGCCAGCACCGTATCCGCCTCCGGTCCCTGGGGCCCCGCGTGGACACCGACAACGAAGACGACCTTCTTGCCGTGCAGTTCCTCGGGGAGGGCCGGGTCCGGGGGGACACTCCAGAGGGCGAGTTCGGGAGAGACCGTCTCCGGGGAGGCCAGGGCGGCCTCGCGCCAGTTCTTCACGACGGTCTCCGCATTCTCGTACGGGTAGATGACCTGTGCCGTGGCGACCTCGGGACCCAGCGGGTGCAGATCGAACTCGAAGGACGTGACGACGCCGAGGCCGCGTCCGCCACCACGGGCGGCCCAGAACAGATCCGGCTCCCGGTCGTGACTCGCCGTACGCACCATGCCGTCGGCTGTGACGATCTCCATGGACCGAAGGTTGTCGCAGCTCAGCCCGAAGGCGCGCATCAGCACGCCCATGCCGCCCCCGAGGGTGAGCCCCGCAACGCCGGTGATCGAGATCTCCCCGCCGGGTGTGGCCAGGCCGAAGAGCTGTGTCTCACGGTCGAGTTCGCCCCAGGTCACACCGGCCTGCACGTGTGCGGTCCGGGCCTCGGGGTCGACGTACACGCCCTTCATCCGCGACAGATCGATGACCAGCCCGTCGTCGCAGACGGCGCTACCGGCCACCTGGTGCCCGCCGCCGCGGATGGAGACGACGGGGCGCTGCTCGCGCGCCGCGGTCACCGCCTCGACGACGTCGGCGGTGCCGGTGCACCGTGCGATCACCGCGGGGTGCCGGTCGATCACCCCGTTCCATACGCAGCGGACCTCGTCGTACTCGGGGTGCCGGCGGTCGATGATCTCGCCGCGCAGCGCGGCGCCGAGGCGGTCCGCCAGCGCCCGCTCGTCGATGGCCGATGGGGTTGCACGGTCTGTGTCCGGCATGGGGTCACCTCGTGGGCAGGTTCGACGGCCGTTTTCCTCGGCGCCACTGCCCCCCCTTCTCTCCACGCTAGGCGGGCCGGGTAAGGCCCGCATGCGGGAAGATGAGGCGGACGCCTGCCGGAACCGCGCTCGGCGTGCCGCGAGGTCTCGGCCCGTGCCGGCCCTCTCCTCAGTTCCTCCCGGACCGCATCCCGGAACCTCCCGGGCGAACTCTCAGAACATCGTGTGCGGGTTGGCCGAGTCGGCGGGGATGGGCTGCAGGACGTGACAGTGCTCGACGATCTTGCCGCGGTCGTCGAAGCGGAAGATGTCCATACCTGCGTACTCCTGGCCCGGCCAGATCTGGTGGCAGTGCAGGACGACGTGCCGGCCCTCGGCGATGGCACGCTTGAACTCGACACGTTTTCCGGGAAATGCGGCGGCCATGCGCTCGAAGTAGTCGACGAAGTCCGCTCTGCCGTCCTTGCCGAGCGGATTGTACTGGACATAGGTGTCGCCGATATAGGCGTCATAGGCTTCCGCCGGCTTGCACTGATTGAACAACAGGTCGTAGAAGGCTTTTGCCGCGGCCTTGTTCCGTTCGAGATCGTTGTCGGCCATGCCGGCCACCGTACGCATACCCGGGCCATGAATGAAGGGCCGGTTCGAATTCTGTCCGGCATCGGTGAATTCCCGGTCGCGGCGGCGCGCATCATCTCCATGCTCCCGGCCGTGTCCACTTGTGACCATAGGTGCCGGGACTCCGTGCTCAGGCTCCGTCCGACCCGGGTGCCGCGCGTCCGCGGGCGGAGTCGCGGAAGGCGGCAGGGGTCCGTCCGGTGTGCTTGTGGAAGTACTTGCCGAAGTTGGTGGCGCTGGAGAAGCCCAGCTGGGCGGCGATCCGGGCCGCGGACAACTCGCTGTGCGCGAGCATGCGCCTGGCCTCCAGGACGACCCTGCGGTCGATGAACTCCTTGGCTCCGACACCGGCGGCGGCGAGCGTGGCCCGCGAGAGCGTACGGGAGGAGTAGCCGAGCGCGCGGGCATAGTCCTCCAGCCGACGCGAGTCGGCGAAGCCCCGCTCCACCGCGTCCCGGAAGCGCGCGTACGCCGTGCCGGGCCCGGACGCCGTACCGCCCGCGGGCCCGGTGAGGTGCGCCAGGCGCAGGACGAGCACGGCCAGCAGATGGCGCAGCACCGCCACATGGACGTCCACCGGCATGCGTATGGTCCCGCGGAACTCGCGGTCCAGGTGATCGGCGGCAACACGCAGCGCCTCGCCCTCGTCGCCGACGGGCGTCCGTACGACCGGGGCGTACGGTTCGTCGAGGCGGGCCGCGGCCGCGGTGGCCGGATTGGGGAAGTCCCGTTCGAAGAGGATCAGCCGGCCCTCGGCGCCGGCGGTGTCCCCCCACTGGTGGACCTGGCCGGGCCGTACCCAGAGCCATGATCCGAGTTCGAGCCCGTACCCGGCGAAGTCGACGGTGTGCCGCAGGGATCCGTCGGTCAGCGTGACCAGGACATGGAAGTCGTGCCGGTTGGGGCCCGCGAGCTGTTCCGGCCGGGTACGGGAGCGCAGCTCGGCAAGCGAGAGGACCTCGACCCCGGCGGGGGTGCCGACGGGAGGGGTGAACGCCAACTCGGGGATCATCTCCGCATTCCCCCTCGCTTCTGTCGGATTTTGACCATCGCGTGTCGCAAGTGTATCCGGTGGGGCACCGGCCCCGTGCCTAGCATGGGGCGCGGGCATTCGGGCGCCGGGAAGTAGGCCGCGGAAAGGGCCGCCCGAATATACCCGTCAAAACCGCACGCCGGACGACTCACTCGGGGACATCGACACTTCATGACAGCCAAACTCGACAGCGCGCTCGGACTCTACCTGGAAGGAATCCGCGACGGCCGTGTCCAGCAGGCCCTCGACCGATACGTCGGCGATCGCTACATCCAGCACAGCACCGGCGTCGCGGACGGCAAGGAAGGCTTCCTCGCCTTTTTCGAGCGCTTTCTCGACCGTAATCCGCAGCGGGAGATCGAGGTGGTGCGAGCCATCGAGGACGGCCCGTACGTCTTTCTGCATGTGTGCCAGACGCTCGGCGGATCCACGCGGTGGGTGACCGCGGACCTCTTCGACACCGATGAGAACGACCGTCTCGTCGAGCACTGGGACACGATCGTGGCGGGCGGGGTGACCACGCCGTCCGGGCACTCGCAGACCGACGGGGAAACGCGGATCACGGATAGGGAGCGGACCGAGGAGAACAAGGCCAGGGTCTCGGAGTTCATCTCCGTCGTCCTGCAGGGCGGTGAGACGGAACGGATCGGCGAGTTCGTCTCCGCGGACTCCTACGTCCAGCACAGCCCCCAGGTCGCCGACGGTATCGAGGGATTCACCGATTTCATGGCCGGCCTCGCCGCCGAGGGGAAGGCCATGACGTACGGGAAGGTGCACCGTCTGATCGGCCAGGGGAATTTCGTCGTCACACTCAGCGAAGTCGACCTTGCCGGAACCGCCATGGCCGTTTTCGACATCTTCCGGCTCGAGAACGGACTCATCGTGGAGCACTGGGACAGCGCCGAGCCCGTCCCCACGGCGGCCGAGGCCAAGAACAGCGGCAAGTTCTGACACCGGCAGAACGCAGGGGCCCGTTCCGGCGCGGAGCGGGCCCCTTGCGCGTTCTCGAACGGACAACGAACTGTTCCGCTCGGCCCGCACGCCCGCGCCCGCGCGCATGAGGCCGGCCTGTCGCGGCCAGGTGAACCGTGTTGGGCTCGGCCCGCACGCCCGAGGCGACCCGCACGCCCGGATGCGGCCCGCATGCTCCCCGCACGCACGACGTGGGGGCCCGGCATGCGCCATCGGTCCGGCCCGCGGCGTCCCGGACGGGCGTGAGCCGTCCTCACCTACTCAGGCACCACCAGCCCTCATGCCGCTTTCCCCTGACCACTACTCAAAAGTCATCACAACCCACCCCATACAAGGGCAGGGCCATGACAATGATGGACTCAGGTCTCAGTCCGAGCCTCGGACGGAGGCGAACCCCACCATTTGATCCAGAGAGGACCAGGATGGGCGAGCACATGAAGCGGAGGTCGTTCCTCGCCGGAGCGGGCGCGGCGGCGGGAGCACTGGCAGCCGGGACACTCGCCGCGGGACCGGCCACCGGCGAGACGCGCAGACACAGCGCCCCGGCGGAAGAACTGCCTGCTCCCGATGACTCCGGCATCGACCACATCGTCGTGGCGATGATGGAGAACCGCTCGTTCGACCACTACCTCGGCTGGCTGCCGGGGGCCGACGGCAAGCAGAGCGGCCTGCGTTACGTGGACGCAAGCGGCGCCGAGCACGGCACGCACCACCTCGACACCTTCACCGGCTGCGCGTTCGCCGACCCCGACCACTCGTACGAGGGCGGCCGGGTGGAGCTCAACAACGGTGCGTGCGACGGCTGGCTGCGGGCCGGCGGCAACGACATCTTCTCCATTGGCTACTACGAAGCGGCCGATCTGGGCTTCCACGGCCGGGCGGCGCGGGACTGGACCGTCTGCGACCGCTACTTCTCCGCCGTGATGGCCGAGACCTATCCCAACAGGATCTTCCAGCACGCCGCGCAGACGGACCGGGTCCACAACAGCTTCGACCTGGTGAAGGCGCCGACCATCTGGGACAGGCTCGCCGAACGTGACATCAGCCGCCGGTACTACTTCAGTGATGTCCCGTTCACGGCCCTCTGGGGGACCAAGTACCTCGGCATCACGCGCCACCACAGCTCGTTCAAGGCCGACGCTGCCGCCGGCAGACTGCCGGCGGTCTCCTTCGTCGACCCCCGTTTCCTCGGCGCGGGCATGGGACTGAGCGGCGACGAACATCCGCACTCCGACATCCGCGTTGGCCAGGCTTTCCTCAACGACGTGTACGAGGCCGTGACATCGAGCCCCAACTGGGAGCGCACCGTACTCGTCATCAACTACGACGAGTGGGGCGGCTTCTTCGACCATGTCGTCCCCCCGGAGGGTCCCGACCCCCGCCCCGACCTGGGAACCGGACTGCGCGGCTTCCGCGTGCCCTGCCTGGTCGTCTCCCCGCGCGCAAGGAGCCGGGTGGCGCACGACGTCTACGACCATGCCTCGGTGCTCAAGATGATCGAGTGGCGGTTCGGCCTGGAGCCGCTCACCGTCCGGGACGCCGCGGCCCGGAACCTTGCCGAGGTTCTGGACTTCTCCGCCCCGCCGGTCACCACGCCCCCTCCGCGCTACGACGTACCGTCGGTGGTGTCACCGGGCTGCCTCGGCGCCGCCCGGGAGGACCATGCGCACCAGGGCGACGGCTGGACCGAACTGCGCGAACACGCACGGGAGCAGGGCTTCGACGTCGACTGATCCATCGAGCAACTCCGTTCACCGCACCGATCAGTTCCTGACCCACCGAGACTCCGAGGAGAGGTCATGAGCCAACGGCAGCGCGCCCGCCCGGAACGACGCGCCCGCAGGGGGCCGCCTCAGCCGCCACCGACGCGGACGCCCGGGCACGCGTCCGCCTCGACGAGGCCGCGATCACCGGCTCGCGCAGGGCGGGGGTGATGACACTGCGCGCCGCCGCAAGGGAGTTCTGGCGCTACCCGTCTCCCTGGATGATCGGTGCGGTGTTCGTCGTCCTGACCGGTGCGCGCATCACCGCCGGGGACTGGCGCGTCGACGACGCATACGCCCCGGTGGTCCTGTTCGCGCTCTTCCCCGTAGTGGAATGGCTGATCCATGTCTGCATACTCCACTGGCGGCCCCGGCGGCTGGGGGGCGTCACGCTCGACTCTCCGCTGGCCAGGAAGCATCGTGCGCACCACGCGGATCCGCGGGACATTCCGCTGCTCTTCATCCCCTGGAGATCGCTGGTGTACGTGATCGTGGGCTGCGCCGCGGTCTCCCTGCTCGCCTTCCCGAGGACTTCTCAGGCGCTCAGCTTCATGCTGGCGGTGACGGCGGTCGGCCTGCTCTACGAGTGGACGCACTACCTGATCCACACCGACTACCGGCCCCGCGGCAGGGTGTACAAGGCGATCTGGCGCAACCACCGTCTGCACCACTACAAGAACGAGCACTACTGGTTCACCGTGACCACCACGGCCACCGCCGACCGGCTCTTCGGCACCTTTCCCGACCCGGCCACGGTGACCACGTCGCCCACCGCGAAGAACCTGCACGGGATATAGCCCCGTGCTCACCAAGCCCTGTACGGGGCCCCGGCGTTACGGCACCGGGAACCCGTGCAGGGCCCGGCGTTACCGCACCGGGAACCCGTACGGGATCCAACGCTGCGCGCCGGAGCGGGACGAACCCCCGTTCCGTCCCGCTCCGGCAAGGCCCCGATGTCCCTCGGGGCCGCCTTCCTCCCCCGCGGACGGCGCCGTCTCCCGCTGGCGGTCGGTGCTGCACCACCGCCGCATGTACCACGAACTCACGCCGCTGTGGACGGCACTGGCCGGGGCCTACCCGGAGCTGGTCCTGAACCGCCCCCCAACCGGCTCCCGATGGAACCGGTTCCGGCTGCGCGGCACCCACGAACGCTTCTACCGGCGGCTCATCGAGTGCCGCGACGGGCTGGTCCGCCTGAGCCCGTATCTGACCAGGGTGGCGCCGGGGGTCGACCTCGCCCGCGGCCCGGCCGACGACATCGCCCGGCACATCACGGAGGCCCTGGCGCTCAAGCCGGACGCCGAGGACCCGGACACCGCGCTGCCCGCAGCCCGCGTCGCCCTGCCGTCCGGCAACGACCTGGGGGACGACCCGCGCGAACTCATCGCCATATCCCACGCCCTACGCGAAAGGCCATAGTGAACAAGGTTCTGATCACCGCTGACCGTGTCATCACCGGTCCAGCGGATCAGGTGATCGACGCGGGCGCCGTGCTCGTGGACTCCGGCCGGATCGCCGCGGTCGGTGCCGCGGTGGCACTGGAGGCGTCGTTGGACGCTGCCGTGCCCCGGCAGTCGTACGCGGTGGCGACCGTGCTGCCCGGCCTGATCGACTGCCATGTCCACCTCGTCTTCGACGCGGGACGCGACCCGATCGGCGCGGCCACCGAACCCGACCGGGACGAGCTGGCTGCCGCCATGGCCGGACGCGCCGGGCAGTTGCTGGCCGCCGGGGTGACGACCGTACGGGATCTCGGCGACCGCGACGCGCTGACCGTGGCCCTGCGGGCGTCCATCGAGGCCGGGACGGCCACGGGAACCGCGTATCGTCGCGGCGACCGCACCGCTGACCTCGCACGGCGGCCACTGCGCGTTCCTGGGGGGCGAGGTCACGACGGATGACGACATCCGCGCCCGGATCGCACGCAACGCGGAGGCCGGAGCCGACCTGATCAAGGTGATGGCCTCGGGCGGTGCCATCACCCCGACCGGGCCGCGCATGTGGCAGTCGCAGTTCACACCGGCCCAACTGCGGCTGATCGTCGAGGAGTCCGAGCGGCACGGCTTGCCGGTGGCCGCGCACGCCCACGGCACGGAGGCCATCGCCCACTGCGTGGACGCCGGCGTACGGACGCTCGAGCACTGCTCGTGGCGCACTGCCGACGGCGTCGTGTACGACCCCGAGACCACGCGCCGCATCGTGGAGAGCGACGTCGCCGTCTGCCGGTGCGTCTCGGGCAACTGGCCGCTTTTCCTGGAGCAGTTGGGCCCGGAGCGGGCGAAGTCCATGAACGAGGTCATCGACCGTATGCGGGAGGCCGGCGTCCGCTTCATCGCCGGTACCGATGCCGGTGTACCGGGCGCCCGCTTCGACGACTACGTGGGGATGCTCGAGTTCTTCGAGGGCCGGGGATTCACGCACGCCGAGATTCTCGACATGGCCACGACGCATGCGGCCCACGCCCTCGGCCTGACGGACACGGGCAGGCTGGCGGCCGGGAAGCGCGCCGACCTGCTCGTGGTCGACGGCAACCCACTGACGGACCTGGACGCCCTCCGCCGCATTCGCCACGTCTGGACGGCGGAACGGGATCCGGTGATGTGGTGAGCGGGACGCAGACCCGGGACGGTACGGGATGCCCGCGTGCCGCCCCCGCCAAGGTTTTCAGACCTTGGCGGGGGCGGCACTGGTGAGCTCGTTCAACTCGGGCTGGGGGGGCACGGTGGCTGTCGTGCCCGCCCCAGGGTCGTCCTCCGGCCCTGGGGCACCTCAGCCCGCGGGGACGGACAGCTCCAGCTCGCGGTCGAGCTCCTGCTCCCGCGCGGGACGGGCGGCGAAGGGGCACTGCCATTCCGCGGGCTTGGGGCGGCCCGAGTACCGGCGGGCCTCGGAGAGCTCCTCGTACTCGTGCAGATTGGGGTTGATGTCACCCTGCAGCTTGATGTCCTGCTTGCGTATCTTCTCTGTGAGCCGGTCCCACATCCCGGCGCCCTTGATCCGGTTGAACTGCTCGTGCGAGTTGAAGGCCAGCATCGGGAAGGGAGGGCGGCGCCCCCACCGGCGGTGGGTCTCGTGCAGGCCGATCACGAAGAAGGGGTGACCCGCGACGCTGAAGGCGAATTCCCGGGATTCGGGGTCGGACGAGTAGCCGTCGGCCCAGTGATGATCCTCCGCGTCCTCCTCATGGAGCAGCTGCAGCTGCTGCCAGAGGAGCTCTTCGAACCGGAGCTCGTCCACGCCGCGCGGCCGCTCGAAGGTCGCGACGAAGCTGGTGAACGTCCGGGCGCTCCAGTCGGCCCCGGCGACGAACTCAGCCAGATCGGCGGCCATCAGCCGCGCCGACGACTCGCACCCCAGCAGGTGGTAGTGCCGATGCATGATGCCCCCACGCCGCCAGGCGGAGCGCCCCGCCAAACAGGAGAACTTCTCCCCCAGAATGAACGCCTCGACCTCACCACGCGCCCTCGCAGACATGGCCAGCCTTCCTTCCACCTACGTGCCTCCTCGAAGGGAGATCATCTCCTTCTCGTGTCCATGACCACCCGCCCCGCCAGCAATGACCCGGGGCCCCGCGGGCAGCGTCGACGGCACTCTCGCCGTGCGCAGGGAGGGGCCCCGTCCGCTGAAGACTGGGGAAGGTCCGTGGGTGATTGTGACGGCCCGAGGCCGATCAACGAAATTCCCAGGTGAGCGCCATGATGACAGCACGACGGTGCGGCGGGGAATGGACCCCGGACGGCGGCTCCTTACGCCCTTGAGCGATCATCACGTGGGGCCCGCCGATGGCGTCTCCCCCCGCTCCCGGTCTTCGGGTGAATTGGACCGCAGGGCGTCAGGTACTGGCGTCAGGTACTACTGCCGCCGCGCGCCGGTGGCGACCTTGGCGGCCCAGCCGACGAGCGGCAGCTGCAGAGGCAGCCGTGCGTACGCGGCGGCCTTCAGCAAGGGGGGCTTGTCGCGCCAGTCGTATGCCATCCGGATGTTGGCCGGGAAGACAGCGACGAAGAAGCCCGCGGCCGCCAGGCCGCTCGCCCGGCGGGTCCGAGGCGCCGCGATGCCTGCGGCGAGGGCGAGTTCAACCGCGCCGCTGATGTGCGTCCAGGTTCGTGCGCGCCCCGGGAGCGATCGCGGCACGATCGCGTCGAACTGCCCGGGTGCCACGAAGTGCGCGACGCCCGTGGTGGCGAGCAGAGCGGCGAGCAGCGGCGCGGACCGAGGCGTGGCGGGCAACGGGGACCTCCGTGTGCGGTGGGCCGGGTGTGACCACGCATTATTACCGCGGGGTAGTAATCGGCGCCAGAGCCGAAGCGGGCGAATGCTGCGTACTGTTGCACGGCTCTCGCTCCACGGGGCGGGAAGCGCGGCAACCGGGCGGCGCAGCCACGCCGCGTATGGATGCAAACCTCAGAGGGTTACGGGAGGTGGGGGTGCGGCCGACCCATGGAACACCTGGGCCCGATCCGGGCGTTGTCGACGCCATGGGGTGACCATCGGCCACCCGATGGTCAGACATGTCCCTGCTTCGACCAGGAAGTTCCATGTCCCGTTCGCGCGCGGCCTGCGTCGCCCTCGCAGGCGCGCTCGTCGTCGTGCTCGTCGGCTGTTTCTCCGGCGGCGGTGACGGGGCAGCCGACAGAAATGACCACCCGGAGCGAGTCGTACACGGCGACCGGCGGGACACCCACGCCTCGCTCCCCGGAGAGCCCCTCTGCGGCCCCGGAGACGTCCTCGGCGAAGCCGTCTCCGCGCGGGACCGGGGAGCCTCCGCGCGATGCGGGCGGTGGCCGCGTCAACGGCCGCGCAGGGGTTCGGAAGCTCCTGAAGAATGCGGGGTGATCCCCAGTCAGGTGACCCCACGTCAAGCTGCGGACATGCGGGCGCACTTGGACGCCACGCCGGACGCTCCGAAGCCTCATACCTGGACCGCCCTGGTGACAGGCTGTGCCTTCGGTGGCACGCTCATTCCGGACGTGCCACTACGTGATCGACCGGGTGACGGGATTCGACCGCATCATGCGGGCCCTTGCAAGAGGACCGCCGCAGAAGGAGGCGCCGAGACGTGAGCTTCTGGGAGTACCTGGGCACCCGCTACCAACAGTTGCTCGTGGACGCCTACCAGCACGCCAGCGCCGTCTTCCAGTGCATGGTCGTCGCCACCCTGCTCGGGGTCCTGATCGGCGTCCTCACTTACCGCACGGAGTGGGCGGGAAACCTCGCCATCACCACGACCGCGACCATTCTCACCGTCCCCTCCCTGGCCCTCATCGGCCTGCTCGTCCCGCTCGTCGGCCTCGGTGTCGCGCCGACCGTCATCGCGCTGACGCTGTACGGACTGCTGCCCGTGGTCCGCAACGCGGTCGTCGGGCTGCGCGGGGTCGACCCGGCCCTCGTCGAGGCGGCGAAGGGTATGGGGATGTCGCGGTCCGCCCGGCTGCTCAGGGTCGAACTGCCACTCGCGTGGCCGCCGATCCTCACCGGCGTCCGGGTGTCGACCCAGATGCTGATGGGCATCGCGGCGATCGCGGCCTTCGCCTCCGGGCCCGGGCTCGGCAACCAGATCTTCCGCGGGATCTCCAGCCTGGGCAGCGCCAACGCACTCAACGAAGTCCTGTCGGGGACGCTCGGAATCGTCCTCCTGGCCCTGCTGTTCGATGCCGGATACGTGCTGCTCGGACGACTCACCATCTCACGGGGGATCCGTGGCTGAACCTGCCGAAACCGAAACCGCCGAACCCACCGCCCCGCCTTCCGCTGCCGCCGCGCCTGCAGGGTCGGCCCGAACGGCCGACGCCGCCGGAACGACCGGATCCGCCGGCTCCGGCGCCGGCGCGAGTATCCGGCTCGACCATCTCACCAAGCGCTACCCGGACAGCCCCGCTCCGGCCGTCGAGGACGTCTCCCTGGACATCGCGGCAGGCGAGACCGTGGTCCTCGTGGGACCCTCGGGCTGCGGCAAGAGCACCACCCTCAAGATGATCAACCGCCTGATCGAGCCGACGTCGGGGCGCATCACCATCGGCGGCGAGGACGTCACCGGCATCGACCCCGTGGCGCTCCGCCGCACCATCGGCTACGCCATCCAGGCCGCGGGACTCTTCCCGCACATGACGGTGGCGGAGAACATCGCGCTCGTACCGAAGATGGCCGGCTGGCCCCGGACGAAGGTACGGGACCGGGTCGAGGAAATGCTCGATCTGGTCGGGCTGGATCCCGCGGAGTTCCGGGGCCGCTATCCCCGCCGGCTCTCCGGCGGCCAGCAGCAGCGCGTCGGGGTGGCGCGGGCACTGGCGGCCGACCCTCCCGTACTGCTGATGGACGAGCCGTTCGGGGCCGTCGACCCGATCACCCGCGAGCGCCTCCAGGACCAACTGATCCGGTTGCAGCGGGAGTTGCGCAAGACGATCGTCTTCGTCACCCATGACTTCGACGAGGCGGTCAAGGTCGGCGACCGGATCGCGGTGCTGCGCGACCGGTCGCACATCGCCCAGTTCGCCACCCCGGAGGCCATTCTGGCGCGCCCGGCCGACGACTTCGTCGCGGGGTTCGTGGGCGCGGGTGCGGGAGTGAGGCGACTGAACCTCAGGGGCCTACGGGAGGTGGAACTCGCCGACGTCCCGACCGCCACCGCCAACGACCTGCCGGCGACCGTGCCGGCCCTGCTCGACGCCACGAACCCCGGCTCGCGCTCCGGCTCCGACTCGCGCTCCGGTTCCGGTTCCGGTTCCGGTTCCGGTTCCGGCGACCGCGTACTGCTGCTGGACGGGAACCGGCGCCCGCAAACCTGGCTGCGGCGCGAGGACCTGACGCGCGCCCTGAGCGCCCAACCCGCCGCGGAGGCACTGCCATTGCCAGCGGGCACCCCGGTACAGAGCCGGATCGGGCTGGACGCGACGCTGCGGGACGCACTGGAGGCACTGCTGGCCGACGGCGCGGGCCCGGTCGTGGTCACCGGGCAGGACGGCGCGTACATCGGCGTCGTGGACATGGCCACGCTGCTGAAGGCGATGAGCGGAACACCGGAAGAGCGGGGCGCGGAGGAGGCTCGGCGTACCGGCCGGGGTGAGCCCGCGTGAGCCGGAGCGAGGTCGGCGTCGGGGCGGGCGTCGGGGCCGATGGCGGTTCCGCTCCCGAGGCCGATCACGAGGTCGGTCACGAGACCGCTCCCGAGGCTGCGGCAACGGGCGGGCCCGCCCGCCGGCCCGTTGTACGCGGTCCGGTCCCACCCGACCGGCTCCCGCCCCGTATCACCTGGCAGAAGCTGGTGACGGTGCCCGTGTTCGTCGCGGCCGCCCTCGGTGCCACCGCGCTCTATCTCAGTACCACCGAGCTGGACTCGATCGCCCGGAACGCACTGTCCGGCGGTGCGGTGCGCACCGCACTCCTCCAGCAGACCGAACTCGTCGCGATCTCCACCTTTTTCGTGCTCCTCATCGCGATCCCGCTGGGAGTGGCGCTGACCCGCCGCAGCCTGCGCCGCGCTGCCCCGCCGTTCGTCGCAGCGGCCAACATCGGGCAGGCGACCCCGGCTCTGGGGCTGCTGGCGCTGCTGGTGATCTGGCTCGGCATCGGCCAACGGGCGGCGCTCGTCGGCATCGTGGCGTTCGCGGTGCTTCCGGTGCTGAGCAACACCGTGGCCGGGTTGAAGTCGATCGACCCCTCGCTCGTGGAGGCTGCGCGGGGCATCGGGATGTCGCCCCTGCTCGTGCTGTTCCGGGTCGAACTGCCGCTGGCCGTACCGCTCATCCTGGCGGGCGTACGGACCGCGCTGGTCCTCAATGTCGGCACCGCGACGCTGGCGACCTTCGGCGGGGGCGGAGGTCTCGGCGATCTGATCTCCTCCGGCATCACCAACCAGCGCATGCCGGTTCTGGTGCTCGGCTCCGTGCTGACGGTCGCGATGGCGCTGATCGTGGACTGGCTGGGCATGCTCGTCGAGATGTGCTTGCGCCCGCGCGGCCTGGAGGTGGACTGATGCGCCTGGGGCGGGAAGGGCTGATGCGTATGTTCCGGGTACGGGCGGCCGTCGCCGGCGCGAGCGCGCTGCTGATGGCCGCCGCAGCGCTGAGTGGCTGCGGGCTGACCAGCGGCAGCCCGCTGGCCGATTCGGTGCGGCCCGGCTCGATCGGCAAGGAGCAGCCGCTGAAGGGCGCCCAACTGACCGTGACCTCCAAGGAGTTCACCGAACAGATCATCCTGGGCCAGATCATGGGGCTGGTCTTCAAGGCGGCCGGCGCGGAAGTCCTGGACCGGACGAACATCCAGGGCTCGATCGGCGCCCGCGAGGCCGTCAAGTCCGGTGCGGCGGACGGGATGTACGAGTACACGGGCACTGCCTGGATCACGTACCTCGGACACACAAATCCGGTGGTCGACCCGTACGAGCAGTGGGAGACCGTACGCGACGAGGACCGCCGCAACGGCATCACCTGGCTGCCCGCGGCCCCGCTCGACAACACGTACGCGCTGGTCGCGAACCGGGCGAACGCGCAGAAGTACGGGCTGCGGACCCTCTCCGACGTGGCGCGACTGACGAGGAAGAACCCCGCCGCGGCCACGATCTGCGGCGGCAGCGAATTCGCGGTGCGCGAGGACGGCCTGCCGGGCGTGGCGAAGAAGTACGGCTTCAAGCTCCGGCCCGGCAACTTCAAGAAGATGGACGACGGCGTCGTCTACACCCAGGTCGCCAAGGGCGCGGCGTGCACTCTCGGGGTGGCCGCGACGACCGACGGCCGCATTCCGGAGCTCAGGCTGAGGGTGCTGGAAGACGATCGGCACTTCTTCCCCAACTACAACGCAGCACCGGAGATGAACAGCGCCACGATGAAGAAGTACCCGGCCATCGCCGAGGTCCTCGCGCCGATCACCGAACGGCTGACGGGGGCGGAGGCTCAGCGGCTGAACGCGCGGGTGGACGTGGACGGCGAGGACCCGCACGAGGTGGCGAAGGACTGGCTGGTGCGGGAGGGCTTCATCCGGGAGGGCTGAGGACCGCCCGCGGCCCTTACCAACTGCGTACGGACGGCCCGCGGCCCTTGGCCGCGCACGGCCGGCCCTCGCCCGCTCCATACGGACGCCCTCCCTACTGCGCACACCCTTGCGTACTGCATATGCGCGGACACACCCTGTCATCGCAGCAGAGTTCCGCCGCCCCGCCCACACATCGCCTCAAAGACACGGCCGCTCCGGCGCCGCAGGAGGCGCCCGGCCGTCGGATCTCGCCGCGATCGCACAGCGCGCGCGTTCCGGCTGCTCGTGATGCACTGGAGTACGGGAGGTGTGTCGTGTCAGGTCGCGTCGGCAAGACCCGCAACATCTTTCTGGTGTGGCTCATCTGGCCGCTGATCACTCTGGGCATTTATCACCTGGTCTGGTACTACAAGATCAATCGCGAAGCCCAGGACTTCGATCAGCGGATCGAGGCCAATCCAGTGGTGTCCGTACTCGCCATCACGGTGGGATGGCTGGTGATCATTCCCCCGTTCATTTCGGTCTACAACACCGGCCAACGCATTGCCCGGATGCAGCGCTCGGCGGGGATGGAACCTTCGTGCAATCCCTGGATCGGTCTCATCCTGCTGATCGTTGCCGCCCTGCACCCGCTCTACTACCAGTACGAGCTGAACCGGATCTGGGCTCACTACCAGTACCCCGCAGAGGGCGAGCAGGTGACGCTGGCGGCCTGAGGGGTGCGGCGACAGGCCCCGAAGCCCCCGCTGACATCAGGCCGTCGCCCGATTTCCCAGCCCCCCTTGCATGGGAGGGTCCGGTGAGCTGCGGTCAACGAGCCGGGATGAGCTGCGGTCAACGAGCCGGGGATGGCGTCCGGAACGGCTCGGACTTCGTCATGTGACTGCGAAGAACGGGCCCAGAGCTCTCGGCGCCCAGAGCTCTCGGCGCTGGGGCGATTCGTGCGGCGGTCGTCCCCGCAACCGGAGGATCTTGACCCGGCGCCCACTTCCGCCCCCACAGCACGCTGCGCCCACCCGCGCAGCCGGCCGGGCCTCCGACGCCGGTCCGTCATCGGTCCCGCCTTCCCGGACAACAGTGAGGCGTTAGTCGAGGGTTAGCCGTGCGTCAACGCAGGTCGGCATGGTTCCAGGTGTACCCACCAGCACCTCCGCACGAGGAGACCGCGCCATGCCGTCCACTGCCATCAATCGTCGAAGCTTCCTGAGCATGGGCCTCGGGTCACTGGCTGCGATCGGCGTAGCGGGCTGCGGCGTGATCCCCGGCTCCGGTTCATCCGTGGACGGCGGCGGGTCCGACGGGCCGAGGTCGAGGATACGGCCGATCGGTGACGGCTCGACCGCCGACACCGGTCCGCAGCCCCACCAGCCGAGGCCCGAGCGGCTCGAACCGGGCCAGACGCCACCGCAGTTCGTGGTCTTCTCCTGGGACGGCGCGGGCGAGGTCGGCAACGGCCTCTTCCCCCGGTTCCGCAAACTCGCCCGGAATCACGGCGCCTCCATGACCTTCTTCCTTTCCGGGCTCTACCTGCTGCCCGAAGCGAAGAAGCGCCTCTACCGGCCGCCCAACAATCCCATCGGTGCCTCGGACATCGGCTACCTCACCGACGAGCACATCCGGATGACCCTGGAGAACATTAGGCTCGCCTGGCTCGAGGGCCACGAGATCGGAACCCACTTCAACGGCCATTTCTGCGCCGGTTCGGGCTCGGTGGCCAACTGGAGGCCGGCCGACTGGCAGTCGGAGATCGAACAGGCCATGTCCTTCGTCACGGAATGGCGGACGAACACCGGGTTCAAAGACCTCGACCCGTTGCCCTTCGACTACGCGAAGGAACTGGTCGGGGGCCGGACGCCCTGTCTCCAGGGGCAGGACGACCTTCTGCCGACCGCCAAGCGGCTCGGCTGGCGCTACGACGCGAGTTCGCCCGGCGGCCATCAGGTCTGGCCCACCAAGAAGCAGGGCCTGTGGGATCTCCCGCTCCAGCAAATACCCTTCCCGGGCCGCAGCTTCGAGGTCCTCTCCATGGACTACAACATGATGGCCAATCAGTCGCAGAACGCGACGCAGAGCGACCCGTCGAAGTACCCGGCCTGGGAGAAGCAGGCCCGCGATGCCTACATCGAGGGCTTCCAGCGCGCATACGAGACCAATCGGGCCCCGCTGTTCATCGGCAACCACTTCGAGCAGTGGAACGGCGGCATCTACATGAACGCGGTCGAAGAGGCGCTCAAGCACATGGCGGACGAGAGGCGGAAGGACGTGCGCCTGGTCTCCTTCCGGCAGTTCGTGGAATGGCTCGACGCCCAGGACCCCAGGGTGCTGAGGAAGCTGCGCGGACTGGGACTCGGCCAGGCGCCGACGGGCGGCTGGAAGGCGTATCTCTCGACCGCCTGAGAATCTCCGCCGCTCTCTCGACAGCCTGAGAATCTCCGCCGCCCCCAGCCGAACGGAAGCCCCGCACAGCCCCGTTGGGACACCTTGCGAGATCCACGTGCCTAGGGATGCGCATACCCCAGCGTCCTCGACAGCCGCTTGCCTGCCGCCACCACCGCGTCGATCACGGGCGGCAGTGCCTCCGGCGGCAACCGGACGGTGGGCGCCGAGATGTTGACGGCGGCCACGGGCGTCCCGCGGAAGTCCAGTACGGGTGCCGCCACCGCGGTCAGACCGGGCTCGTGCTCCTCGGCGGACACCACGTAACCAGCTCGCCGTTCCTCATGAAGCCGCTCCAGCAGGGCGGGGACTGTCCGTGGCGCGCGCTCGCCGCCGGGCAGGCTTTCTCCCGCGGTCGCGAAAAGGGCCGCCACCTCGTCGTCGGAGAGGCCCAGCAGCAGGGCGCGCCCGGAGGAGGTGCAGTTGAGGGGTGACGTCTGACCGACCCTCTCGTGAACCTGGAGTGTGCGTGCGGGGCGTTCCGAGAGCACCGTCACCACGGCGTTTCCGGCCAGCGAGGTGAGATGCGCCGCCTCGCCGAGCTGCTGGACGAGGGCGCGCAGCACGCCGGGGGCCTCGTGCCGGAGGGGATTGTCCTCGGCGGCCGCGGCGAGGGCGAAGAACTGCCAGCCCAGCCTGTACTCCAGCGTCCCCGGGTCGCGCACCGCGAAGCCTTCCTCGGCGAGGACTTTCAAGGTTCGCGAAACCTGGCTCTTCTCCTTGCCGATCGCGTTCGCCACCTCCTGGACGCGCAGCGGTCCTTGGCCCAGAGCCCGCAGGACGTCCAGTGCGCGCTGCACGCTGCTGAGGCTGTCGTTGCTCATGGGTGCCACTGTCCAAGATCCGTGTGCATAGCGCAACTCAGGTTGCCGTATGCGCCCCTAAGCCTCTAGGGTCGATCTGCATGTGTGGCATAGCTGCGATTTATCACCAGTCCTCCAAGGATTCCGATCCCCTCCATACCAGCGCCGCGGGCCGATCGATGCTGGACGGCATCAGGCACCGCGGCCCTGACGACAGCGACCACTGGTCCATCGGGCGTTCCGCCTGGCTCGGCCATACACGTCTGTCGATCGTCGACCTCGACGGTGGTCGTCAGCCCCTGGGCACCCCGGGCGGCTGGGCGCTTGTCTGCAACGGCGAGATCTACAACCACGCCGATATCCGCGCCGAACTCGGAGAGGCGTCCTTCACCACCTCGTCCGACAGCGAGTCGGCCCTGGCCCTGCTGAAGCGGCACGGCCCGTCCGCCCTGGACCGCCTCCACGGCATGTGGGCCCTGTGCGCCGCCGACACCGACGGCCGGTTCGTCGCGGCTCGCGACCGGATCGGCATCAAGCCCCTGTACTGGGCCCGCCAGGATGGCACCGTCCGGTTCGCATCGGAGCTGCGGGCCTTCCCGCCTGACGTCCAGAGCGCCGTGGAGGCTTTCCCTCCCGGCTGCTACTGGACGCCGGAGAGCGGCGTCGTCCGGTTCGCCGTACCTGTCACGCGGCCGGCCGAACCCGCCGAGGACTGGCAGCACTTGGCCCCCGAGATCGCCGAGAAGGCCACGCACGAAGTTCTCGTCGACTCCGTGCGACGGCACCTCATGGCGGACGTCGACGTCGGCGTCTTCCTCTCCGGAGGCCTCGACTCCAGCCTCGTCGCCGCCATCGCCGCCCGCGAGTACGCAAAGGCGGGCGCACGGCTCAAGACCTTCGCCGTGGGCACGGCGACCTCTCCCGATCTGCTGGCGGCCCGCGAGGCGGCGGCATTTCTCGGCACCGAGCACCACGAGGCGGTCTTCGATGCGGAGCAGGCAGCGGCTGTGCTCGAGGAGGTGGTCGCGTCAGTCGAGTCGTTCGACGCCAGCCTCATCCGCAGCGCGGTACCCAACTGGTTCCTCTCGGAACTGGCCTCGCGACACGTCAAGGCAGTGTTGACCGGTGAGGGCGCGGACGAACTCTTCGCCGGGTACGACTACTACCACCGCGCGCACGCCGATCCCACCGAACTGGACGCCGAGTTGGCTCGCACCATCGGCAACCTCCACGGGCTGAACCTCCAGCGCTGCGACCGCGTGACCATGGCACACGGCCTCGAGGCGCGCGTGCCGTTCCTGGACGCCAAGGTCATCATGCACGCCATGTCCCTGCCGCCGGAGATGAAGGGGCTCGAACCCGACGGCATGGAGAAGGGACACCTGCGACGGGCGTTCACCGGCTGGCTGCCCGAACACCTCCTATGGCGCCGCAAGGAGCAGTTCGGCACGGGAAGTGGTGCACAGGACGTACTGACACCGCCACTGGGCGCACCGGTGAGCGAGACCGAACTCCGTGCGGAAGCACCGGAGGTGGAGCTGCGGTCGGCCGAAGAGCTCGCCTACTACCGGGCGTTCCGGCGGGCGTTGCCGTACGTGCGACCTGAGGCGGTGCTGACGCGGTTCGCCACGGCGTGACGTCCGCGCCGGGGTGAGCCGGCGGCCGGCCCGGCCCCGGGGTCTCCTCCAGCTCCGGCCGTAGCCGCGGCACCGACGGACGATCATCCGCAGCCAACGCTGCTCAACTGCCGCCCCGGGGAGCGGGAGCCGCTCCCCGGGGTCCGCACGCCCTCATGCTCCCGCGCCTGTTCGTCGTGAGCTTTCAGTGGGGCTGCCGCTTGCCGGGGTAGCGAGCGGCGAGCCTGGCGAGGGCCACTGCGCCGAGGAGCAGCCCGAAGTCACGCAGCGCCACGTCGTAGTGGCCGGGGATGGTCAGCAGGTTGACGATGATGCCGGCGAGCCATCCGGCCACCAGCCAGCCACCGAAGCGCGGGGCCAGGGCCACGGCGACGCCTGCGACGATCTCGATGACGCCCACCGCGTACATGGCGCCCTGGGCGCTGCCCGGAACGATGTCGTCGATCCACGGCGCGAGATAGGCCGGCCAGTCCGTGAGCAGATTGGCGAACTTGTCCAGCCCGAACAGGATCGGCGCCACGGCGAAGCCGACGCGAAGGATCATGAAGGCTTGGTAGCCGGGATCGGCGAGCACGGCCTGGCGCGGAGTGACGGATGTGGTGCTTGTGCTTGCGGACGCCATGACACCCTCCTTCTATTGACAACTTTCACCATCGATAGAACCGCGCTCTCCTTCTTAAGTCAATGGCTGCGGGTTTTACACTGGTGTTCGTGGACCACACGAAGGAGTCACCGGACGCGGACGTCTCCGCCATCGCGGCGCTCGACGAGCCGACCCGCAGGAGGCTGTACGACCACGTGGTGCGCCAGCCGGGTCCGGTCAGCCGCGACGAAGCGGCCGCAGCTCTTGGCCTGGCGCGGCAGACCGCCGCGTTCCACCTGGACCGTCTGGCCGAGGAATCCCTTCTCGACGTGATCTACGAGCGGCGGAGCGGGCGGTCAGGGCCGGGTGCGGGCAGACCCGCCAAGCTGTACAGGCGCTCGACGACACAGGTCTCCGTCAGCCTGCCGCAACGGCGCTACGAGCTCGCCGGCCGACTGTTCGCCCAGGCCGTGGAGGAATCCGAGCAGACGGATGAGCCCGTGCGCTCAGTGCTGCACCGCAAGGCCCGGGATCTCGGCAGACACCTGGGCGGACAGGACACCCCCGACGTCTTCGACCTGCTTGAGCGATACGGGTTCGAGCCACGGCACGAGGCGGACGCCATCGTTCTGGGCAACTGCCCCTTCCACGCGCTGGCGCGCGAGCACACCCAGACGGTGTGCGGGATGAACCTGCACCTGCTGCACGGGGTGCTCGAAGGACTGGGCGACAGCAGCCTGAAGGCGTGCCTGGCGCCTTCCCCCGACCGGTGCTGCGTCCGCCTGGAGCCCGCCGACTGACCCGGGCACACGGACGCGCGCCTCACGCACCGAGCCCCGCGGGACCCGCCGACGCCATCGACGCGGCCCGGACGGACACAGAACGAACCGGACGGACGCGGAACGAAACAGTCACCACCGCCACCGGGCCGAACCGCCAACGCGACCACCAGCGGTCCACCAACTCCGTCCGAGCGCTGACCCCTTCACTAGCACACGAAGAAGCCCGTCGACCTGGAGTTTCACTCCAACTCGACGGGCCCTGTGCACCGTCGGGACGACAGGATTTGAACCTGCGACCCCTTGACCGCCAGGCAACCCAGCGGTAGCCGTGCGTTGGGAACGACCTGCCGCTGACCGGCGCCGCGCGTCCGCAGGCGTCCATGGGTGTGCGTGAGTTTCCATGCCCGTTGTCACGCAGTTCGTCACGCAGCGAACCACAGGAGCCACGACGGGGCTTGCGTGGGTTGGTTCCCCTTGCCGGTCGGACAACTGGGCACGGGCTGGTGACACCGCTTTAGGAGCGAGTTGGGGCGACCCGGGGTGTGTCCTGCGGAATCCCTACCTTGGTCGCAGTCCGGCCGCTGTGCCGTTGTGAACCCCGATTCCCCCTGGCTTCCCGTCCGTTCTGGCACGAGAGTGGCACGGCCTTCGCGGTCTTGTGGGCCGCCATGATCCGGGTCAAGACTCCACCTCATGGATGGGGAGGCCGGCTTCCCCCTCCTGCACTGCTGGGCGGAGGCCCTGGAGCGGCACTTCCCGGCCCTCAACTTCCCGATCCCGACGGCACACCGAGTAGGTCTCTGTTGTGCTGCCGGGATCTCGGTATGGCGAAAGTCCTGTGTCCCGATCGGCTGCTCGGGACACAGGCCTCTGGGGCCAGCAGGTGGTGAGTGCGCCCACCGGCTGGGGTCTTGCGGGCTCCCCCGCGAAGACCTTGGGCTTCGTGCAGCGAGGGGCCCGGGGCAGGGTTTCACCTGGCTAGGCCATTGGCGACCCCGCGGGGGCGCTCCGCTTGCTTGCGCCCGGCTCCCGGCGCTGAATCCGCGGCACCGGGTCAGTGTGGAACAGCTGCTGTGCCGGGGTGGTTACCCGTTGATCGTGGCGATGTTGGTGGAGTGGTCGACGGCGACGCACTCGGCCTTGGTGCGGCTGCCGGTGGCGGTGAGGTTGAGGTTGTTGGGGTTGGCGCAGGTGTTGTTCTGTCGGCCTTCTTGCGCAACGTTCTGCTGGAAGAGGTCGGCGGTGGCTGAGCCGCCGGCGGCCTTGGCTCCTCCGCCGATGTCCGCGGTGTAAAGGTTGGCGGAGTGGTCCGCCGTCTTGCAGCTCGCCTCCGAACGGCCTCCCTCCACTGTGATGACCGTGTCGTTGAGGTTGTTGCAGGTGTTGTTCTGTCGGCCTTCTTGCGCAACGTTCTGCTGGGAGACGGTGCCGCCTGTGCTGGAGCCGCCTTCAGCGCGGGCGCCACCGCCCTTGACGAGGGTGTGCTTGCTGAGCGAGTGGTCCCGGTTCTGGCAGCGGTCCTGCGTCCGCCCACCTCCGGACACCTCGATGTCGCCCGAGCGGTTGAGGTTGTTGCAGGCGTTGTTCTGCCGGCCTTCCTGGGCAACGTTCTGCTGGGAGACGGTGCCGCCTGTGCTGGAGCCGCCTTCAGCGCGGGCGCCACCGCCCTTGACGAGGGTGTGCTTGCTGAGCGAGTGGTCCCGGTTCTGGCAGCGGTCCTGCGTCCGCCCACCTCCGGACACCTCGAAGTTGCCCGATTGGCTGGGATTGTTGCAGGCGTTGTTCTGTCGGCCTTCCTGGGCAATATTCTGCTGGTTCACGCCGCCGCCTGTGCTGGAGCCGCCTTCGGCTCGGGCCCCGCCGCCCTTGACCAGGGTCGCCTTGCTGAGCGAGTGGTCCCGGTTTTGGCACCGGTTCTGCGTCCGCCCCCCGGTCACCTCGACGTCGCCGGTGGCGTTGGGGTTGTTGCAGGCGTTGTTCTGCCGTCCCTCTTGCGCAATGTTGTGTTGGTCAATGTCGCTGACGCTGGTTGAACCGCCTTCCGCGTGGGCACCGCCGCTCTTGATCAGGGTGTGCTTGCTGAGTGAGTGATCCCGGTTCTGGCAGCGGTCCTGCGTCCGCCCACCCTCGGTCACCTCGAAGCTGCCAAAGCTGCTGGGGTCGTTACAGGTGTTGTTCTGCCGGCCTTCCTGCGCAATGTTCTGCTGGTTAATGCCGCTGTCGCTGGATGAACCGCCTTCCGCGTGGGCACCGCCGCTCTTGATCAGGGTGTGCTTGCTGAGTGAGTGATCCCGGTTCTGGCAGCGGTCCTGCGTCCGCGTCCCGGTCACCTCGAAGGGAAAGGTTTGATTGCGGTTGTTGCAGGCGTTGTTCTGCCGTCCCTCTTGCGCAATGTTCTGCTGGTCGACGTCGGCGGCCGTGCTGGAGCCGCCCTCAGCGCGGGCACCCCCGCTCTTGATCAGGGTGTGCTTGCTGAGTGAGTGGTCCCGGTTCTTGCACCGATCCTGCACCCGCCCGCCCCCGGTCACATCGGGTTCTGTGTTGCTGAGGTTTGTGCAGGCGTTGTTCTGGCGCCCCTCCTGCGCGATGTTCTGCTGTCGCACGGTGCCGGCTGTACTGGAGCCGCCTTCTGCCCGGGCGCCGCTGCCCTTGATGAGGGTGTGCTTGCTGAAGGAGAAGTCCTGGTCCGAGCAGTGGCTCTCCACCCGGCCGCCTTCCACCGTGATGGGCGACTCGTTGGGGTTGTTGCAGGTGTTGTTCTGCCTGCCGCGCTGGGCGGTGTCCTGCTGAATCAGGCTTGCGGTTGCCGAGCCACCTTCAGCGTCTGCGGGCCCGTTGTGGATGGGGGAGAACGCGGTGAGGGAGCCGTCGGTGGTCACGCACCGGCCTGTTGCCCGGCTGCCGGTGAGCGAGATCTCCTCATCCTCTGTGTTGGGGTTGTTGCAGTTGTTGTTCTGCCGTGCGGACTGCGCAACGTTCTGCTGGAAGAGGCTTGCTCCCTCCCCGGTGGCGGATCCTCCCTGCGCCCGGGCCTTCGCCCGCCCCCCGTGGGCGGGGTCGTCCTCGGCGGCCTTCGCCTTCCCTCCATGGGCGGGGCCGTTGTCGGCGTATGCCGCCCCGGATCCTGCTACGCCCCATCCGCTGACTGCCAGGACCAGCATGGTGGCTGTCGCGATCTTGTGTGCCCGCACCTGGGTGCCTCCTTGTGCCTACGAGAAAGATGAGTGATGTTCCAAGCCATCTCCGTTCCTTGAACTTCACTGCGTGCCTTCCGTCATGGGCGAAGGTTGTGCATCACCCCAACAGCCCATCCACCTCACGCACTGCTACGGGACCTCAGCGCCGACGATGTAGACAAGTGGCTTGCCAGCAAGGCCAAGACCCACAGCACCCGGACCCTGCGGCTCATGCACTCGTGTCTCAACCGCGCGGTGAAAAGGGCCATGGCCAGGGACAAGGTCAAGCGCAACGTCGTGGAACTCTGCTCTATCCCGCGAGGTTTGGAGGGGCGGCCTTCCAAGTCGCTTACGTTCAACCAGGCTGAGGCGGTGCTCATCGCGTCGGAGCGATCGGCGCTGCACGCGTACATCGTCGTAGCCCTGCTCACGGGCGCGCGCACGGAGGAACTGCGGCCGATGACGTGGGCCCACGTTGATCTGGAGGGAGACCCGTCGGCGTCTCCCGTGATCCCGCCCCACATCGCTGTGTGGCGTTCTGTGCGAGCCGGAGGCGACACCAAGACGCGGAAAGTCTCGGCGCACGCTCGCGCTTCCGGAGCGCTGCATACAGGCGTTGCGAATGCACCACGAGCGCCAGGGGTGGCAGCGTCTCGCCGCAGGCGACCGCTGGCAGGAACACGGGCTGGTGTTCACCTCGGCCGTAGGGACTCCCCTGGACGCCGCGAACGTCCGCCGGGCGTTTCGCCAGGCGATCAAGGGTGTGGACGGTCTGACCCCGGCGGAGTGGACGCCGCGCGAGCTGCGCCACAGCTTCGTGTCGCTGCTCTCGGACCGTGGCGTTGCCCTCGAAGAGATCTCGCGGCTTGTCGGCCACTCCAGTACGGCCGTCACCGAGGAGGTCTACCGGAAGCAGATCCGGCCCGTGATCCAGTCCGGAGCGGTCGCGATGGACCGCATCTTCGGCGGTGCCGCGGACCGACAGTCACGCAGTTAGTCACGCACACGCGTCAGGGGCGGTATCCCATGATGAGATATCGCCCCTGACCTGTGTCTGCACCGTCGGGACGACAGGATTTGAACCTGCGACCCCTTGACCCCCAGTCAAGTGCGCTACCAAGCTGCGCCACGTCCCGGTGCCCGTGCGGCTCGGGGCTGCTCCCGGCCGACCGCGCACGAGAACAATACCGCACCTCACCGCGTGGTCGGCCACCCCATTCCCCGGGCGGGGCACGCAGGAGGCGGCACGAGGGATGCGTGCGGCGACTCATGCGGCCGTCGGGCCCGCGCTGCCGGGCTGCGGCAGCCGGAATGTCCGCTTGACCTGAACCAAACTTGAGGTTGCACGCTCGCCTCATGACCACCACCAAAGAGCCCCGCGCCTACCGCTACTCCGACCTCCCCCGCCTCATGGCGCTGATGACCGGGGACGAGAAGCACGGGCCCGCGGCGACCTCGACGCTCGACGCGCTCTGGGTGCTCTACGACCGCGTGCTGCTGGTCTCCCCGGACACCGCCGACGCTCCCGGACGCGACCGGTTCCTGCTTTCCAAGGGGCACGGCCCGATGGCCTACTACGCCGTCCTCGCCGCCAAGGGCTTCTTCCCCGACCTCCCCGAGTCGCTGCTGACGGGGTTCGGGTCGTACGACTCGCCGCTCGGCCACCATCCGGACGGGACCCTCGTGCCCGGCGCGGAGATCGGCAGCGGTTCCCTCGGGCATGGGCTGCCCCTCGCCGTCGGCACGGCGCTCGGGCTGCGGGCACAGGGGCTGACCGAGCCCGCGGTGTGGGTGCTGATCGGGGACGCCGAACTGGACGAGGGCAGCAACCACGAGGCCATCGCCTACGCGCCCGCTGCCGGACTCGACCGGCTCCACGCCTTGGTGATCGACAACTCATCCGCGACCCACGGCTGGCCCGGCGGCATCGCCTCGCGCTTCGCGACGGCCGGCTGGGCGGCCATCACCGTCGACGGGCGCGATCACGACGCGCTGTACCAGGCGTTCACAGCACCGCACCCACGGCGCCCGCATGCCGTCGTGGCCCGCGTCGAGCCCAAGGACGCCTGACCGTCCCCGCCACGCCCCACCCCCGGTCGCACAGCCCGCCCGAGGAAAGTCGCACAGCCCGCCCGAAGAAAGAGAACCTGATGGACACCATGCGAGAGCGCTTCGCCTCCACCCTCTCCCGGCTCCTGGACGAGGATCCGCGTGTCGCGGTCGTCCTCGCGGAGATCGGCAAGGACGGCTTCGCCGAGGCGGAACGGAGGCACCCCGACCGCGTGATCAACGTCGGCATCCGCGAGCAGCTCCTCATCGGCACCGCCGCCGGGCTCGCGATGACCGGACTGCGGCCGGTCGCGCACACCTTTGCGAGCTTTCTCGTGGAGCGTCCTTTCGAGCAGGTCAAGCTGGACTTCGGACACCAGGACTCGGGCGGTGTGCTGGTCAGCGCGGGGGCCTCGTACGACTGGCCCGCGGGCGGCTACACGCACATGGCGCCCGGTGACGTGGCCCTTCTCGACACGCTCGACGGCTGGACCGTGCACGTCCCCGGCCATCCCGACGAGGCCGAAGCCCTTCTGCGGCACGCCGTGGCCGCCGACGACGACAAGGTGTACGTACGGCTGTCCGTACAGGAGAACGCCGTGCCCCGGCCCGTCACCGGGGACGGATACCTGACCGTACGGCGCGGGCGCGAAGGAGCGGTCGTCGCCGTCGGGCCCATGCTCGACAACGTCCTGGCGGCCGTCGAGGGCCTGGACGTGAGCGTGCTGTACGCGCCCACTGTTCGTCCCTTCGACAGCGTCTCCCTGCGGACCGTCCTGGGCGCCCGCGCCGACGTCGTGCTCGTCGAGCCCTACCTCGCGGGCACGTCCTCCGGCGCAGCGGGCGATGCGCTCGCCGCCATCCCGCACCGGGTCCTCGGACTCGGTACGGCACGGCGCGAGTTGCGCCGCTACGGCACCATGGAGGAGCATCTCACGGCGCAGGGACTCGACCCCCGCGCGCTCCGCCAACGCATCACCGGCTTCCTCGCCCCTGCCGGTGCCGCGGCCTGATCAGCCAGGGGTCCGTCCCCGACGAGGCCGTTGACGTCGCCACGCACAGCGCGCCCCGGTCCGCCGAGGCGCGCCCGGCCCGGGGACCTCGGGAGCCGCCTCTACGTCGTCGGCGTCTCCTCCCCCTCCGCCGCATACGCCTCGGCCAGTCTGCGCGGCGCCGTCAGGCGCCAGGCGTCCAGAAGGATCGCCGCGAGTTCCTCCGCGTCGTCCAGCGCGGCGAGCCGCACCCTCAGCCAGGGGAAGTTCTCGTCGTGGCCCCCGCGCAGAAAGAACTTCTCCGGCTCGGAAGCGATCAGCTCCTCCCGGTCGTCGATCGGACACTTCACACCTATCGATGCGTCGTCGTCCGCCAGCGAGGCGAAGATCTTCCCCTTGACGCGGAAGGTCGGCATGCCCCAAGCGAGCTTCTCCGCCGTCTCCGGCAGTGCGAGTGCGATCCTCCGGGCGTCCTCTGCAGTGGTGCCCATCCCCCGGCCTCCGTTCTCAGCTGTGGCTGCGGCTGATCCCGCGGTGGGTACGCACGGCTCCCCTCGGTCCGGAGGCCCTCCCCACTGTCACCGACCGTAGCCCGCCCCACTGACAACCGCGCCTGCAGCACCGCGAACACGGCCGGGCCGAGAGGCAGGGAAGCCGGAAGGCCGCGGGAACGTGGGGAAGCGGAGAGGCGGGGCGCGGGGCCGTCAGGACGCGGGACACGGAGAAGCGGGCCGCCGGGACGCGGAGAGGCGGGGACGCGGAGAGGCGGGGACGCGGAGAGGCGGGAAGGCGGGGACGCGGAGAGGCGGGGACGCGGAGAGGCGGGGACGCGGAGAGGCGGGGACGCGGGCCGCAATGCCAGGGGCCGGAAGGCCGCGGGTCTCGCGGCCGCAAGGCCGGGGAGGCGGGGAGCCCGGGAGCCGGGGAGCCGGGGAGCCGGGGAGCCCGGGAGCCGGGGAGCCGGGGAGCCCGGGAGCCGGGAGGCAGGAAAGCAGGGAGCCGGAGAGCAGGGGTAGGTGCGCGGCTCCCCGCGCACCGGTACCACCGGCCGCCCGGCGCTCAGATGTGTTTGTCGATCCAGGCCAGCAGGTCCTGCTGCACTTCATCCCGATTCGTCTCGTTGAGGATCTCGTGGCGGGCGTCCTCGTAACCCTTCCAGCTCAAGTCCTCGGTGCCGAGGTGGCGGAAGTCCTCCAGCAGCTCGTACACCAGCGTCATCCGTTGGTTGCAGGGATCCTCCGTGCCGACCGCGATGTGGACCGGGAGCCGGGCCGGGATGCGGGCGAGGTTGCGCGGGTCGTTGATCTTGCGGGTGGCGCGCACCCAGTCGAGGGCCAGACCGGCGCTGAACGCGAACCCGCACCGCTCGTCCTCGGCGTACGCGTCCACCTCGCTCGTGTCGCGCGACAGCCACTCGAAGCCGGTCCGGTGTTCGTACGGGTCGTTGAACGAAGCGAACAGATCCGGGATGAAGGAGGACAGCGCCGCCCTGCCGCGCTCCGCGATCTCCCGCTCCAGCGCCGCGATAGCGCTCTCCGTCTCGGCACCCGGCAGCGAGCGGAAGGTGCCGGAGAGGATGAGCCCGGAGAGCTCCTCCCCGTACTCCTGCGCGCAGTCGCGGGCGAGCATCGAGCCGAGGCTGTGCCCCAGCAGGATCAGCGGCGCGCCCGGGTGCTTCGCGCGGGCCCGGTCCCCGATGGCCTTGAGGTCGGCGACGATCGCACGCCATCCGTCGTCGCCCGCGACGCCGTAGCCGCCGGTCGCGGGGGCTGTCGCGCCGTGGCCGCGGTGGTCGCAGGCCACGACGGCGTAGCCGTGCGCGGCCAGGAAGCGGGCGAACCGGTCGTAGCGCAGGCCGTGTTCGGCCGCGCCGTGGGCGATCTGGACGAGGGCGCGGGGCCGGGCACCGCCCGTGGGCAGCCAGGTGTACGTGGCCACGCGGACCCCGTCGGGAGCCTCCACGTAGCTGGTGCGGTACGCCGTGCCGGTTCCGGCCGCGCCATCGGTCCGCTGCGTCATACGGCTCGCCTCCTGGTTGGGGAATCCGCTCGTTGTCCCCGGGCCGGCGGACACTGCGGGCAACAGCCGTCCCGCGCGCTCAGGGGCTGCCGGTCCGAGCCGGCCACCGCGGTGGCCCTGTGGCCTTCACCGGAGCGATGGGCGGTGACGGCGAGGCCGGCACGCCGACAGCAGCCGAGGACGCCCATGAACGGATCGGTCACGGGCCATGAAGCTATGCACCGCCCGCTCCAGCGTCAACAGGACCTTCCCGTACGCCCAGAGCGTGCTGACGGTGCATCAGGCCTTCCGACGTGCCGTCGGAGGCCCTCATCCCGCCCGGAGTTCAGTGGTGACCGGCGGCCGTGCCGGTGGCCGCTGGTAATCTCCCGGGAAGAGGGACCGAGGAGCTCCCGGATTCCCCGCGACGGCCACGGCGGCAACCGGGAACACTCCCCGGTTGTCTGTGGGGCCCTGCTAGGGTCGGCCCATGGCGGGGACCGCGCCATCGACACCACCACGAGACGATCTGCATCCGGATCGGCCGCGGCAAGGAACGGGGCACCGTACGGGCCGATGCGGCGACCGAGGACCTGCTGTGCGTCCCCGCCGCGCCGCGCAATCCCGTACCGGGGTCGCGGCCGCCCCCGACGGACGGCGCCGTATTCTCGCCATCTTCCTGGACGGCCTGCGACCCGGTGCCGCCCACCCGCTCCCCGCGCGGTCCCTCGCTCTCCGGCCGGACCGCCGGAGCCCCGGGCGGACTGCGCACCGACCGAACGGGACAGTTGCCTTGCGCGAACCGCTCACCATTGCCGTAGCCCAGCCGCCCTGCGCGTCGTACGACATCGTCGGAAACGCCAAGGCGCACGCCGAGGCCGTGCGCTCGGCCGGCGCCCGGGTGATCGTCTTCCCCGAACTCTCCCTCACGGGATACGAGTTGGAGGCCGAGGCGATCACGGCCGACGACCCCCGGCTGGACCCCGTCGTCACGGCCTGCGCCGAGACGGAGGCGTGGGCCCTGGTGGGCGCGCCCGTACGCGGCGAGGGCGGCGAGGCGCACATCGCCATGCTGGCGGTCGATGGGTCCGGGGCCACCGTGGCCTACCGGAAGATGTGGCTCGGCGAGACGGAGTCCACGTACTTCGCCCCGGGCGGCAAGCCGTCCGTGTTCGAGGTCGACGGCTGGCGGCTGGGCCTGGCGATCTGCAAGGACACGGGCATCCCGCGGCATGCGGCCGAGACCGCGGCTCTCGGCATCGACGCTTATGTCGCCGGCAGCGTGAAGTCCGCCGGTGAGTCGGCGCTCCAGGACGAGCGCTCCTGCCGTATCGCCACCGAGCACGGTGTGTGGGTTGCAGTGGCCAGCTTCGCCGGGTCGACGGGCGGGGGCTTCGCCGAGGCCGCCGGTCGTTCGGGCATCTGGCGGCCGGACGGGGTCGTTTTCGCGCAGGCGGGACCGGAGACCGGTGCCGTCGCACGGGCGACGCTCACCTGACGGCGGGGCGGCCGGAACCCGCCGGAAAGCCCCGGAACAGGAAAGCCACCGGAACGGCCGGAACCCGTCGGGGAGATGGAACCACCGGGAGAGCCCGTACGTCGGACGACCGGAGCGACGACGGAGCGTGCGGCATCACGGCGTATCGAGGGCGGATCGAAGGCCGATCGAATGCGGATCGAAGGCGGATCGAGGGACGTCAACTCCCGTACCCACGAACCGCCCACCGCCAGCGCCGGCCGGCGGGCTCCCAGCGCCGGGTCACCGCCCCGTACCGCCGGGACCGGCCCGCACGGCTACCGGTATCGGCGCAAAATCCACCAGGACGGCGCGGCAGTCCGTTCACCCTCGCCCCCGGCTGATGCAGGCTGTGGCACGGACCCACGTCAAGGGCCGCCTCCCGAGGAGGAGTATGAGCACCCCGCAGAACGACCTCGCGCAGAACGACCTCGCGCAGAACGAGCTCCCGTACCGCGATCTCCCGTACTACGAGGACGTCTCCCCCGCCCGCGGTACCACCCCGCCCCGCGCCTGGTACGCGTCCTCCGACGCGGCCCGGCTCTCCCTCAACGGCATCTGGCGCTTCCGGTTGTCGCCCACCGCGACCGCGGAGGACGACGCCTTCGCCCGGCGCGAGTTCGACGCCTCCCGCTGGGCCGAACTGCCTGTCCCCGCCCACTGGGTGCTGCACGGGCACGGCGCCCCCGCGTACACCAACACCCGGTATCCCTTTCCCGTCGATCCGCCCCATCTGCCCACGGAGAACCCGACCGGCGACCACCGGCTCGTCTTCGACCTGCCCCACGGGTGGGAGGGCGGCGAGAGTCTCCTGCGCTTCGACGGCGTGGAGTCATGTGCGCGGGTGTGGCTCAACGGTGAGGAACTCGGCACGTTCAAAGGCAGCCGTCTGCCGCACGAGTTCGAGGTCGGCCGCCAACTGCGCCCACGGGGCAACGTTTTGGCCGTACGCGTCCACCAGTGGTCGTCCGGCACATATCTGGAGGACCAGGACCAGTGGTGGCTGCCCGGCATCTTCCGGGACGTGACGCTGCTGCACCGTCCCGAAGGTGCGGTCCGCGACTTCTTCGTGCACGCTTCGTACGACCACACCGACGGCACCGGCACACTCCTCGTCGAAGCCGACCCCGGTGGCCGCCTCACCGTCCCCGAGCTGGGGATCGACCTCGCCACCGGTGAGCCGGCGACCGTGCGAGTGGAGCCGTGGAGCGCGGAGGTCCCCCGGCTCTACGCGGCCGAGCTTGCGACACCGGGCGAACGGGTGCCGCTGCGCATCGGTTTCCGTACGGTCGCGGTCGAGGACGGGGTGCTCAAGGTCAACGGCGCGCGGGTCCTCTTCCGGGGCGTCAACCGCCATGAGTTCCACCCCGAGCACGGCCGGGCCGTCGACGCGAAGACGATGCGCCGCGACCTGCTGCTGATGAAGCAGCACAACATCAACGCCGTACGCACCAGCCACTATCCGCCGCATCCGGCCTTCCTCGACCTGTGCGACGAGTTGGGGATGTGGGTGATCGACGAGTGCGACCTGGAGACCCACGGCTTCGCCATCGTCGGCTGGCGGGGCAATCCGGTGGACGACGCGCGCTGGACCCCGGCGCTGCTCGACCGTGCGTCCCGGATGGTCGAGCGCGACAAGAACCACCCGTCGGTCGTGCTGTGGTCGCTGGGCAACGAGTGCGGCACCGGCCGGGGGCTCGGCGCGATGGCGGACCTGATCCGCGAGCGCGACGCCGACCGCCCATTGCACTACGAAGGCGATCCGTCCTGCACCGACGTGGACGTCCACTCGCGGATGTACGCCGGTCACGCGGAGGTCGAGCAGATCGGCCGCCGCACCGAATCCCCCTGGGGAGACCGGGAGTTGGACGAGCGGCGCCGGGCCATGCCGTTCCTGCTGTGCGAGTACGCGCACGCCATGGGCAACGGCCCGGGCGGCCTCCTGGAGTACCAGCGGCTGTTCGAGACGTACGAGCGCTGCCAGGGCGGCTTCGTCTGGGAGTGGATCGACCACGGCATCGCGCGCCGCACGGTCGACGGGGAGCGCTGGTTCGCGTACGGCGGTGACTTCGGTGAGGAGTTGCACGACGGCAATTTCGTCTGCGACGGGCTCCTCTTCCCGGACCGGACGCCCTCCCCGGGCCTGATCGAGTACAAGAAGGTGATCGAGCCGGTCCGGATCAGCGGCGACGGCAGGGCGGGCACGGTGCGGATCGCCAACCGGTTCAACTTCGCGGACCTCTCCGGCCTGTCGTTCCTCTGGTACTACGAGGTCCAGGGCGTGTCCGTCGCGCACGGCGAGCTGGCCGTGCCGCCTCTCGGGCCCGGCGAGTCCACTGAGTTGAAGCTGCCCGAACCACCGGCTCCGGAACGTCCCGGGGAGGCGCTGTGGACGGTGCGGGCGGTGCTGGCGGACGACACCGCGTGGGCGGGCGCTGGGCACGAGATCGCCTGGGCCCAGCTTCCGGCGGTGCCCCACGTGCCCGCTCCGCCCCCCGCCTGTCCCGCCGTCCTCCGCAAGGGCGAGGGCAACGTACTGGTGCTGGGCCGCGGTGCGTTCGACGCGGCGACGGGAGCGCTCCGCTATCTGGACGGGTTCGAGGTCGTGGCGCCCCGGCTCGACGTGTGGCGGGCCCCGACGGACAACGACGAGGGGGCCGAATGGCAGCCGGACGAGCGCTACGGAACGATCTGGCGGGGCCTGGGCCTGCACCGGATGCAGCACCGCGTGGTCTCCGTGCGGGACGCGGACGGCGAACTCGTGGTGCGTACGCGCGTGGCACCCGCCTCGTCCGACCTGGCCCTGGACACCACCTTCCGCTGGACGGCGGACCAGCGCGGCAGGGCGCTACGGCTCGATGTCTCCGTGGTGCCCGAGGGCGATTGGTGGTGCCCGCTGCCGCGGCTCGGCGTACGGCTGGGCGTGTGCGGCAGCCTGGGGCTCGCGGAGTGGTACGGCGGCGGGCCGGGCGAGGCCTACCCGGACACCCGTACGGCGTCGCGGATCGGGCGCTGGACGCTGCCGGTCGACGCCCTGCAGACCCCGTACGTACGGCCGCAGGAGAACGGTGCGCGGGCGGATGTGCGCTGGGCGGAGTTGCGCCGCGAGGACGGCACCGGGCTCCGGATCGAGGGTGATCCGGCGTTCTGGTTCACGGCGCGGCGGTGGACGAGCGAGGAACTTGACGCGGCCGCGCACACCACGGATCTGCGGCCGGGCCCTCTGGTGTGGATCAACGTCGACCACGGGCAGCACGGCATCGGCAGCCAGTCGTGCGGGCCCGGTGTGCTGCCGCAGCACCGGCTCGCCGTGGCCCCGGCATCGTTCTCCTTCGCCTTCTCGACGGTGGCGACGCGAGCGGGCGCGACCTGGGGGGACGAAGACCGCTGACCACCCGTCCCGCACCGCGGCGCCCATACCCCGTCCCGCACCGCGGCGCCCACACCCCGTCCCGTACCGCGGCCGTCATACCCCGTCCCGTACCACGGCGCCCACACCCCGTCCCGTTCCCCGGGCGCATGTTTCCGGCCGGGCGCCCGCCGCCCGGGCGGGCCGGCCGCGACTGGACAACTCCGTACGCGCGGTGGTAGTTCTGGCCTGCGATTCGAGGCCCCGCGGCCGCCCCGACCTGGGCGAACGGGCATGGCGCCGTCCCGGGTGACACGCGGACCGTGATCGGACGTCGCCGCACGGCGCCGGACGTACGGCTCGTGTGCCCACCGAGCGAATGCCGCGGTCCTCGGTCAGCCGTTCCGTACGGCGTTACGGACCGAGGGCGGAGGAGCGCAGGTGGGAGACTCGGTGACGGCTGCCGGGAGCGGGCCGGCCGGTGCGGGTGAGCGCGAGCGGCACGCGGCCTGGCTGGAACTCTTCTTCGATCTGGTCTTCGTGGCCGTGGCGGCCCAGCTCGCCCACGGTCTGCACGGCGACCCGGAGGTCGGGGACTTCGCGCTCTTCCTCGCTCTCTACTTCCCCGCCTGGTGGACGTGGATCAATGTCACGGCCGCCATGAACGTCGTCGAGCGCGACAGCCCCCGCAGACGCCTGCTGGTCCTCTGGGCGATGCTCTGCCTGGCCGCGATGGCCGCGGCGCTGCCCGGAGCCGTCGGTGACCGGGCGCCCGCCTACGCCCTGGGGTTCGCGGGCGCCCGGCTGGCGCTGATGGGTCTGTGGTGGCCGGCCACCGCCTTCCCCGAGCCGCACCGACTCCCCAAGTGGCGGCCGCTCACCTACTGTCTGGCTGCCGCCGCGCTGTGGTCCGTGTCGGCCTTCGTCCCCTCGCCCTGGTGCTACGTCGTGTGGGCCGTGCTGATCACGGCCGAGATGCCGCTGCTCATGGGGAGGTCGAGCGGCGGTGGGCTGCTGAGCAGACTGCACACGGGCCATCTGGTGGAGCGGGTCGGCCTGGTCGTGATCATCGTGCTGGGTGAGGCGGTGCTGGGCCTGGTCACCTCAACCGACCATCACTGGGCGGGGAGTTCGGGTCTGACGGCCGTCCTAGGGTTCGTGCTGATCGCGGCGCTGTGGTGGTCGTACTTCGACTTCGGGTCGGCGGCCGCCGAACGCGCCTTGCACTCCGTGCGCGGCAGCGCGTACCGGCTCGCCCGGGACACCACGGGCTTTCTGTACTTCTTCGTCACCGCGGCCGTCATCGCCATGGCCGCCGGGCTGGCGACCGCGGTCGAGGAGGCCCATCACGCGCACCTGGCGACGGGCGCGCTCTGGGCCCTCGCGGGCGGGCAGGCGCTCTACCACGCGGCTCATGCCGCGATCGCGCTGCGCGTGGGGCGGCCGCCCGGATCAGTCGCGGTGTGGACGGTTCCCGGAGTGGGCGTGCCGCTGCTGATCGTGCTGCTGCTCGGCCATGTGTTGGCGCCATGGGCCGTGGTGCTGCTGCTGGTGGCCGAGGCCGTGGCGCATCTGCTCTACGCCGACGCGGTCGCGCGGAGGAGGCGCGCCGCCGGGCTGCTGTGACGAGCGGGATGGGTGACCGGGGGTACGGGGTGACCGGGGAGCGCGCTACGGGGTGACGGGGGGCGGTACGAGGGTTGCCCCCTCGCGGGGTGGCCCCCTGGCGTTCTCCGCGCTCTGAGTACTCTCCGCGTTTCCCGCGTTTCCCGCGTTTCCCGCGTTTCCCGCGTTTCCCGCGTTTCCCGCGTCTCCCGCGTCTCCCCGTCCGCCGTTGTCAGGAGACCTGCGGGGTCGCGGCGCCGGCGTCCTGGACAGGTGCGGACACCGAATCCGTAGTCGGGGCAGCGGCGTCCCGAAGCGGTGCGGGGTCCGCGGCGGGTACCGGAGCGGTGTCCCCCGGCCATCCGACCGCCGGAGGCTCGGCCACCGCGCGCCACCACGGGTCGACCGCCTCCGCGCCCGCCGGTTCGAATGGCTTTCCCGGTCGCGGCACAGCCACCCTTGCGCCCGCGGCGCGCGCGGCGGCGACCGTACGCTCGGCCGGTTCGACCCATGGGTGGAGGGCGAGGTTGAACGTGCCCCAGTGAATGGGCAGCAGCGTCCCGGCCGGGGTACCGCCGGACAGATCGGTGTGTGTCCGCACGCCCTCCTCCGGCGTCATGTGGATCTCTGGCCAGTACTCGCTGTACGCGCCGATCTGGATCATCGTCGCGTCGAACGGCCCGTACTGTGCGCCGGTCTCGCGGAAACCGTCGTAGTAGCCGGTGTCCCCGCTGTGGAAAATCCGGTGCCGCGGCCCCGCCACGACCCAGGAGGCCCACAGCGTACGCAGACCGCGGCGCAGCCCCCGTCCGCAGAAGTGCCGGGCCGGGGTGGCGGTCAGGGTCAACTCGCCCACGCGCGTGGTCTCTTGCCAGTCGAGCTCGGTGATGCGCTTCGGGTCGACGCCCCACAGCTCCAGGTCGGCGCCGACACCCAGCGGCACGGCGAAGACCGCGTCCGTACGGGCCAGGGCCCGGATCGAGAGCATGTCCAAGTGGTCGTAGTGATCGTGGGAGATGACGACGACGTCGACCGGGTCGAGTTCGTCCAGTGGCACGGGCACGGGGTGAACCCGGCGCGGTCCGGCGAAGGAGAAGGGGGAGCAGCGCTCGCCCCAGACGGGGTCGAACAGCACGCGGTGCCCGTCGATTTCGGCCAGCACGCTGGAGTGGCCCATCCAGGTCAGCCGGAGGCCGGAGGCGGGCGGCTCACCCCAGTCGGCGGCGGTGGGGCGGTGCACGGGCACGGTCCCGGCGGGTGTCCTCAGGGCGCGCTCGGCGCGGTCGAACTGCCGCCGCAACATGGGCCCGTTGGAGCCGGGGAGCATGGTCCGGGTGGGTACGGGGTTGTGGAACTGGCCGTCCCGGTAGTTGGGGGACCGCTGCATGCGCTCCAGGCGCTCCCCGGTGGGTTCCGCGCCGAACGACGCGGGACGCAGCCCGGCGAAGAGCGAGCGTCGGGGGCTGGATCCGGACACAGGGGCACCTCCAGGCGGAAACAAGGGGGAGGACACCCGAGGGGGCGCACTCCGGTCCTTCCATTATGTGCTCACACACAGATTCTTACAGGTTGCTCTTTACATCGCCGCAGGTCAGGGGTGTGGGACGGAGATGTGAGAGTGGTCACTTGTGGGGATTCAAGGGATATCCAGGGGCTCGCCGCGGAGCCTTGAGGGGATCCGCAGGGGGATGGCGTCGATGTCCGGAGCCTTGAACGCCATGGAGCGAAGGAACCGAACGAGCCGAAGGAGCCACAGGGGCCGGGCAGTGCGGTACTCCGGGAACTTCCTATGAGCCCCTGTCACCCGGAGAGCCCAGGGAGCGCGGGGATTCCGGGGAACGCGGGGATTCCGGGGAACGCGGGGATTCCGGGGAACGCGGGGATTCCGGGGAACGCGGGGATTCCGGGGAACGCGGGGATTCCGGTGTGGAGAGCCGGAGTTGGAGGGGCGTCGTAGGGCGGGGCACCGAAGCCGAGGGAGCGGTAGACGCGCAGCCCGGCGGGGGTGGCGTGCAGATTCACGACACCCACTCCGGCCTCGTCCCGGTACCAGACCAGCAGCGCCTCCAGGCAGGCCCGGGCGTAGCCGAGGCGGCGCCGCCGCGGATCCGTGCTGATGTTGAAGACATGGCCGTGCCGGCCACTCGGGTTCACCGGCCCCGGTACGTGGGGGTCGCAGATACCGACCGCGCAGCAGGCGACGCCGAGTTCGGGATCGTCGACGACGAAGGCGGCGGCATCGCGCGGTTCGCCGAGTCGTACGGCGAACCACTGCTCGGCCGCGGCGCGCCAGGGCGCGTCCGGGCCGCCGTCCTCCGTCCCCGTCTCCCGGAACATAAGGGCCCGCAGGCCGGTGAGGGCGCGGGCGTCGCCGGGGCCCGCGCGGCGTACGGAGATGGGCACAGGGGAGATGCCGGGGAGGGGAACGGGGGCGGGCGGGGTCATGCGGGCCCCCCGGAATCGAAGACGAACTGGACGTGGTCCTCCACCGCCCGGTAACCGATGCGCTGGTAGAGGGCGTTGGTCGCGGAATCGGCGAGGTCGGCGAAGAGAAGCACCTCGGCGGCGCCGGCATCCCGGGCGGCCCGGCTGACCGCGGCAGTGACCGCACCCGCGTAACCGCGGCGGCGATGCGCGGGCGGGGTGTACACGGGCCCGACGCGGACCATGCCCGCGACCGTGCGCGTCACACCCGCGAGGGAGACGGGCGTGCGGTCCGTCTCCCAGAGCGTGAGGCCCCTGTACGAGAGCCGGTCGTCAACGGCTGATGCGTTGTTGCTCATGCGGGCACCCGTGTCCCGGCCGAACGCCTCGTACCAGTCGATGAGCAGATCGCGGTCCGCGCGTCGCGCGGGCCGGGCGGCGCCGGGAGGCACGGGCTCAGGCGGGGTGAGCTCACCGAGCCGGTACAGCCGGGTGGACATGCCGCACCGGGCAGTGGCACCCGTCCTGCGCTCCCAGCCCGCGGCGAACGCCCGGGCGGCGTCCCGCCCGCCGTTGACGCCGGGGGTGGGGCGGTCGACCGTCATCGCGACTCCGGCAAGGTCGTCCGCGGCCTCGTCCGGCATGCACGACAGCAGTACGGGGTGCGGCGGGGTGCGCAGGAAGGCGCCTCCCGTCGAACCGTCGGGCGCCCGCCACCAGCCGTACTCGGGCGGGTCCCCTCCGAACGTCACGGTCCCGGCGTGGAGTGATGCGGCGACCGACAGCAGGACGGTGTGCTGCGCCGGCCGCGTGCGCAGGAAGCCGCCCGCGACGGACAGGAACGCGTCGAGGTCATGTGTCGTGGTCCATGCCATGGCCCAGCTTCCCGTGCGGATCGCCTCGGCCGCACGGCATTTTTTCCTCCCGCCCGCGCTCGGCGGGAGGCGATGGGCCGGACTCCGCTGGGCCGGGCGAGCCCCCTGGCTCGGGTCATCGCGACGAGCCCCACGGCTCGCTGCGGCCCGGCGAGCCCCACAGCTCGGGTCAGCCCGGGAACCTGTGACCGTTGCGTGTGTCCGCGGTGTTGCCGTTGCTCCAACATCTCGGGAAACAGGGCAGTGTCCGCGCCCACGGCCTTGGCACGGCGGCATACGGCCTCGCCCGTGACGAGATCGGCTTGAAGGTCGTGCCCGGGACGGGCGAGCCGGAGCCGCGCGACGGCCGGACCGGGCATGGTGCGGGCTCCTTCGTTGTGTCGGTCGCCGGAGCGCTTCCGGCCGGACCGGTCCTGCGTACGAGCGTACGGCCCGTGCCCGCCGGAGACCTCGGACACCGGGGGCCACCGGATCCGCGACCCCGAGCCAGGCGGTCGACCGGCGTGGCGGCGCTCTGCGGCTCACCGGCCGCCCTGCGGGTGGCGGTTGTCGGCGACAGCGGGAGCCAGGGGGCACCGGCGGCCGACGCACGCGCCTGCCGCGGTATCGGCGTGCCGTGTCCCGGCGAGGCGACGCGCCGCCGACGCGTTCGACTCGGGCCCGGTGCAGCCTGCGCCGACCCCGTCGACCTCGCAGACGACACCCTGAGCATGCGACGCCCCGTCAGGTCGCCGCCCACCCGCCGCCTTTCATGCGCGACGGGCAGCCCCGCCCGCTTCTCGAACAGCGCCGACCACGACGCGGATCAAGGGTGTTGCCTGTTGCTGCGGCTCACGGGTGCTGCCCCTCCAGAGCAGCGTCAGGCTCCTCGACCTCGTCACCGGCGGGCTTCGCGTCCTGGTCCTCCAGCGCCCCCGTGAGCGCTGCCTGGTCGATGAGGGCGGTGTGCGTGCCCTCGACGGTGCATGCGTACGCACCCGCCACCGCACCGAGCCGTACGCACTCCTCCAGCTCTCGGCCCTCCAGATGCCCGTAGAGGAAGCCGCATGCGAAGGCGTCACCGGCACCGTTGCTGTCCACCACCGGGCCGGGCGGCACGGCCGCGGGTACGTGCCGGAGCGACCCGCTCCCCTGCCGGGCCAGTACGTAGGCGCCGCCCGCGCTCGCAGTGGCGATCACCGCCTCCGCCCGCCCGTCGGAGAAGATCTGCCGCATCACCTCGGCCAGCCGCTCCCCCGCTCCCGCGGCGCTGAGGAAGACGATGTCGGAGCGGAGAGCGAAGTCGCGGTGGTGAGGATCGAGACCGTCCCAGTCGTGCAGGTCGGTGGAGACCGGGAGGCCGAGTTCCTCGATGTCCTCGAAGAGGTACCTCGCGAAGTTGGTGATCGACAGGTGTACGTGCCGGGCGCGCCGCAGGTGCGGCAGATAGTGCTTGGAGGGCATGCGCATGTCCAGCGGGTCGCGGGCGTCGTAGAAGGACATCCGCCGGCCCTGAGGGTCGACCAGGTTCACGGCGCGCCGCGTGCCGTGCGGCGACACGCGGGGGTGGAAGTCCACGGCGCTCGCGTCCAACCGCTCACGGATCAGCTCGCCCAGCGGATCGTCACCGATGAAGTCCAGGAAGCCTGTGGCGAGGCCGAGTTCCGCGCAGCCCAGCGCCACGCCGGTGCCGGTGTGGCCGACCCACTCGCGGATCGGCGACACGCCGTACGAGTCGGCGTACGGCACCGGCAGCGCGTCAACGCGTACGACCGTGTCGACGCCAGAGCCGCCGACGACCAGGACGTCGTACGGCGTTTCCGCCGCCTCCTTCGTGCTGCCCATGCCCGTGTCCGTCCTCTCCCGTACTGCTGTCGGTGCCGCCCTGTCGTCGAGGGCGAGGTCAGCCTAGAGGCTGAGGGACGTCACAGCGGTCCTTGAAACCCTGGCTGGTGAGGCCGAGTGCCGCGTTGACGCGCGACCGGAGGTTCTCCACAGCGATCATCGCGGTCAGCTCCACCAGCTGTGCCTCGTCCAGATGCTCGCGCAGCCGCTCCACCATGGCGTCGTCGACGGCCGGCGGGGTGGCCGTCACGGCCTCGGCGTAGGCCATGACGGCGCGCTCCAGCGGGGTGTAGACGTCGCTGCCGCGCCACGCCGGGACGTCGTGAAGCTTGCGGTGGTCCATGCCGTGCCGCCGGCTGTCCCAGTAGCCGAAGTCAATGCACCACGAGCAGCGGATGGAGGCCGCCGATGCCATGACGGCGAGCGCCTTCAGCTCCGGGGCGAGCTTGTTCCACTTGGCGAGGGACCGCTCGAAGCGGGCCTGGGACATCAGCACGCGGGGCTGGTGGGCCGTGGTCCTGGCGGGATCGAGAGCCGTGCCATAGGTGCGGCGGGAGTACCAGTCCGTGAGGCGTACGAAGAGGGTGCGGGGCTGGTCGAGGGAGATACGGGCCATGACGTGGCTCCTGTCGGGGAGCGGCCGCTCCGGGCTGCTTTCCGAGGGCGGCCGGTCCGGAACGCGGCGCCGGTGTTCATCACTCCTGCGACGTACGGACTCGCCGGTGTGTGACATCACGTCGGGTGGAATCGGTGCACGCCCGGGGCCGGGCGCCGCTCCGGCGGGCCCCTGAATCGCTGCACGCCGGGGCCGGGCGCGGGCCGGAGCCGGGCGGGGGTCGAGGCCGGGCGGGGGTCGAGGCCGGGCGCGGGATGAGGCCGGGCGCAGGTCGGAGCCGGGCGGCGGTCGGGCGCGGGCTGAACCGGCAGCGTGTTGACGCCCTCTTCAGTGGCTCGCCACCAAATCCGCGCGGTCGAGACCCAGCTCGGCCGCGAGCGTGTCGTCGACCCACGTCTCCAGCCGCCGGCGGCCGAGCGTGCCCGAGAAGGCCGTCATCTGCACGGCGAGCCCGTCGAGCAACGCGGTGAGCCGCCACGCCGCGGCGCCTGGGTCCGGGCACTCGTACTCGCCCGCGGCCGCGCCCTCCGCGATGACCTCCGTGAGGATGGACTTCCACTGCCGGTCGAGGCCGAGGGTCACCTCGCGGAGCACCGGCTCGCGCAGCGAGACGGCCCAGCCCTCGATCCACAGCTTCCAGCCCTTGGCCTGCCCGGTCGGCGAGTACCAGCGCACAACCGAGCGCAGCCTGCGCACCGCGCTGCCGCCGTGTGCGGCGAGCCCGCGCAGCCGTTCGAGGTCGGCCTGGGCGGCGTGCTCGAAGGCGGCGGCGACGAGCTTTTCCTTGGTCGAGAAGTGGTAGATGACCAGGGCGTTGCTCACGCCGAGCACCGCGGCGACATCGGAGATGCGCAGCGCCGCGACCCCGCGCTCCTCGATCTGCTCAACGGCCGCGCGCAGCAGCTCCTCACGCCGCTCCTGCACGCTCAACCGGACCCTGGCCACGGCGCAACCCTACAGCGGCGACAAAGGGCTTACCGGCCGTAACCCACCCGCGGTCGCCGTCGCCGACGGGGCACCACCTGCCCCCCGGACGCACCCGGGACCGGGCCGCCCGCGGCAGAAGGACCCCGGCCGCACGGCGCAGCACGGGGGTACGGGAGAACACACGGGGCACGGGAGAACGTACGGCGGCGCGGGAGAACGTACGCGGGCGCGGGAGAACGTACGGGACCGCACGGGAACTCTCAGCGACGTGCGGAGCCCGGTGGACCACGTACCGCACGACCCGTGATGGCGACCGGTGGCGACCGGTGGCGACCGGTGGCCGTGTCAACGCGGCCGCCACCCGCTCCAGTTCCCGCTCAGGTTCAGCTCTTGCTGCCCACCCCGCCGTAGAAGAAGCCGGTCCTCGCGAGTTCGTCCTTGGGCAGCGGCGGTCCGTCCGGACGCCACAGCGGCACCTGCACCAGCCCCGGCTCCAGCAGCTCGAAGCCGCCGAAGAGCGCCAGGATCTCCGCGTGCGTACGGGGGTTGAGGGTTGCGGTGGCCCCTCGGTAGACCTTCACCGCCGTGGGGAAGCCGCCCGGGTGGAAGTCGGCCGTGCCGTGGGAGAGCACGAGCAGGCTCCCGGCGGGCAGCGCCTCGGTCAGGGTACTGACGATGCGGCGCGGATCCTCCTCGTCCGTGACGAAGTGGAGGAGGGCGACCATCAGCAGGGCCACCGGCTCGTCGAAGTCGATCAGGTCCCGGATCGCCTGGTGATCGAGGACCGCCTCGGGCTTGCGCACATCGGCCAGCGCGAAAGTGGTGTTGCTGGTCCCGGTCAGCCGGGCCCCGGCGTGCGAGGCGACGATCGGGTCGTTGTCGACGTAGGCCACCCGTACGCCGGGGCAGACGGCCTGGGCGATCTCATGGGTATTGGGCGAGGTGGGGATTCCTGTACCGATTTCGATGATCTGCCGAACCCCCGTCTCGGCAACGGACTTGACGGCACGTTGGAGAAAGGCGCGGTTCGAGCGGGCGGCCGGAAGGATTTCCGGGACGTCCCTGATGACCCGGTCCGCCGCTTCGCGGTCGACCTCGTAGTTGTCACGGCCGCCCAGGTAGTAGTCGTACATCCGGGCGGGGTGGGGCCTGGAGGTGTCTATCTGGTCGGCCGAGAACCCGTGCTCCGTCACGCCGGCCTCCGTTCGGTCGTCATGTGGGGGTGTCCGCCCTTCAATCCTTGATGCCCACGCCGCCGTAGAAGGCGATCCTGCGGATGTCGTCGACATCGGGGAGGGGTGCGTCCGGACGCCACAGCGGCACCTGTACGAGGCCGGGGTCCAGCAGCTCGAACCCGGCAAAGAACGGGAGAATGCCGTCGTGCGGACGGACATTCAGCGTCGCGGTCGCCTGCCGGTAGACCTCCGTCGCGTCACCGTCCACGTGCTGGTGGAAGTCGGCCGTGCCATGCGTCAGGACGAGGTAACTGCCCCTCGGCAGCGCCCCGGTGAGGGTGCGGACGATACCCGCCGGATCCTCTTCGTCCGTGATGAAGTGGAGCACCGCGACCATCAGCAGCGCCACCGGCTCCTCGAAGTCGATCAGCTCGCGGACGCTCGGGTGACCGAGCACCGTCTCCGGCGAGCGCACATCGGCCAGCGCGAAGCCGGTGTCGCCCGCGCTGGTCAGACGGGCCCCGGCGTGGACCCCGACGATGGGGTCGTTGTCGACGTACGCCACACGGACGCCGGGCGCGGACTCGCGGGCCACCTCATGGGTGTTGGGCGAGGTGGGGATGCCCGTTCCGATGTCGATGATCTGCCGAATGCCGCTGTCCACCACGGACTTGGCGGCCCGTCGGAGGAAGGCACGGTTGGCGCGGGCGCTCGGGCGGGCGTCCGGGGAGATCGCGATGACGCGCTCCGCCGCCTCGCGGTCGACCTCGTAGTTGTCCCGCCCGCCCAGGAAGTAGTCGTACATGCGGGCCGGGTGCGGTCTGCTCGTGTCGATCGCGTCGGCCGGTGTCCCTGCTCGCTCACGCCGGTCTCCCTTCGGTCCTCCGTGGCACGGGTCTCGGCCATCGTGTTCACGCCAGCAGGAAGTCGGCTTCGCCGGACTTCGCGCCCTGGATGAACGTCTCGATCTCGTGGTGCGTGTAGATCAGGGCGGGGCCGTCGGGATCGGTCGACTGACGCAGTGCCACCCGGCCGTCGCTCAGCTTCATCGCCTCCAGACAACTTCCCCCGTTGCCGCCGCTCCACGGCTTGCTCCAGCCCTCGGTGCCGAGGTCCTTGGCAGGCATGCCGTTGTATATGCGACTCATGGTCAGAGCTCCTTGCGAATGCCACCCAGGTATCCCCCGGTGGTGTGTGCGGGCGCGGCTTGCGCGCACATCCGGTCCAGTGCCTCCAGGAAGGCCGAGACGTCGTCGCGGTGGTCGAGGTAGACGCCGCCCACGAGGCTCTCCGTGTAGGCGATGTCCGGGAGTTCCCGGATGGGGAACCGGAAGATGTGGAACGGGCCGTACATCGCGGGGTGCGGTCCCGCGGTGAACGGCATGATCTGCAGCCGGACGTTGGGCATCGAGGTCGCCTCGACGAGCCGGTCGGCCTGCTCCCGCATGATGGTTGATCCCCCGATGGGACGGCGCAGCACGGTCTCGTCCATGACGACCCACAGCAGCGGGGCGTTGTCCTTCGTCAGCACCGCCTGGCGTTCCATGCGCAGGGCGACACCGCGCTCGATCTCCTCGTCCGAGGCGTTCGGGAGTCCGGCGCGCAGCACGGCGTGGGCATAGTCGCGGGTCTGCAACAACCCCGGGACGTAGTGCGGTTCGTAGGCGCGGATGAGGTTGGCCTCGCCCTCCAGCGAGACGAACGCACTGAACCATTCGGGCAGGACGTCGCGGAAGCGGTGCCACCAGCCGCGCTGGTTCGCCTGGCGGGCGAGGGAGAGGAAGTCTTCCAGCTCCTCAGGACCGGTCACCCCGTAGGTGCGGAGCAGCTTCTCGACATACGGGATCTTGAGGCCGACTTCGGCCTTCTCCATGCGCCGGATGGTGGCGTGGGTGACGTCGAGGGCCCGCCCCGCTTCCTCGTACGACAGTCCCGCCCGCTCCCGCAGATCCTGCAGGCGCTTGCCGAGCACCACGCGCAGAACGGTCGGGGCGGCGCCGCCGGGCCGCGAGTCCGCCACTACCCATCCCCTCCAACTGCCGTCATCGGACGGAAGTGTGTCATGTCGTCACCTGAGGCAACAGACTGTCCTTGCGATTCTGCAATTTACAGATTGAACCTTGCCATGCGTGAGTCACACCCCGCATAGTTGCGGAGTGGCTTCCTTTCACGACGCGCTTCAGTTAGCGGACCGGGGTGACATCGCCGTTGTGGACTGCCGGAACGCGTTCGAGCTGCCGGCGTTGCGCACGTCGGTCGCCGAGGCGCGCAGGCAGGTCGTGACTCTGCTGCACGACTGGGGAGCCGACGGGGAGACCGCCGAGGGCGCCGAGTTGGTGGTCTCTGAGCTGGTCACCAATGCGATATGTCACACGGATAGCGACACCATAGGGTGCGAACTGCGCGTGACCGGGGCGCTGTTGAGAGTGGACGTGGCGGATGAGGGGTGGTCGACCACGGCCCCGCTCGCCCACCCGGGCCCGGTCGATCTCGATGGCGAGGGCGGCCGCGGCCTTCTCCTGGTCGACGCCCTGTCCGAGACCTGGGGCGTGCTGGCCGCGGTGGGCGGCCACGGACATGTGGTCTGGGCCGAACTGCCCTACGCACAGGGCCCGGCAGGACCCGCCGACTGTTTCTGAAAACCGTCATTTGCGGCATTGACGCGCCGGCGTTGCGGCATTGAGAAGCGTCGATGCGGCATTGAGAACCGTCACTGCAACATTGACGAGCCTTCGCAGGAACATTGACGCACCGTCACCCCGCTGACGGACCGGTCAGGTTGAACGTACGTGGGGCGCAGTCGGCCGTGGTGGGGGCGGGGCTCGCCGGGAGAGGGTCCACGCGCCGGAGACGGCACACGCACCGTGAAACGCACCGCGTACCGGTGACCGGGGCGCAACCGTTCACGCCCGTTCCCCCGCCTCACGCACCTGGCGCCGTCGGGGACGACTCCAGCGGCAGCAGATCCGGACGCTTCGCCTCGATGTGGTCCCCGGAGGACTCACCGCGCAACCGCCGCCCGATCCACGGCACCAGATACTCGCGCGCCCACTGGATGTTGTCCCTGCGCACCGCGGACGCCGGGCGCTCGGGCTGCGGCGGCCAGGGCTGGTCGGGGTCGGCCGGCACGTTGAGGCCGAGGACCTGGCCGGCGCGCAGTGCGACGCGCGTGTGCCCGTCGGGCGAGAGATGCAGCCGGTCGGGGTCCCAGGCCCGCCGGTCCTGCACCGAGCGGAGTGACCACAGATCGAGCACCGGGCAGCCGTACCGGTCGGCGATGGCCCGCACGTGTGCCGTGTACGTGGCGATCTTGCCCCGCAGGTGACGCAGCACCGGCACACCACGCGTGTCGAATCCGGTGGTCACCATGACGACGGGCACCGCGGCGGCCAGATCGGCGACGGCCGACTCGAAGCGCTCGGCCACGTCGTCGGGGTCACTTCCCGGCCTGATGATGTCGTTGCCCCCGGCGCAGAAGGTCACCAGGTCGGGGCCGAGCTCCTTGGCGCGCGGCACCTGCTCCTCGACGATCCGGTCCAGCAGCCGGCCGCGGACGGCGAGATTGGCGTAGCGGAAGTCGTGTTCGGGCCGGTGGTCGGAGAGAAGGACGGCGAGTCGGTCGGCCCAGCCGATGAACGCGCCGTCGGGGCCGGGGTCACCCACGCCCTCGGTGAAACTGTCCCCCAGTGCCGCGTACGACCCGATGGCGCCTTCCGTGATGGGTCCCTCGGTGATTGATGTCGAATCGTCTTCCACGTCGCCCCATGATTCCGTTCCAGTAGTGACCTACGCCACCGTAACCGGGGGTTGACGGGGCGTGATCTGAACCACCGCGTCAATTTCCACAAACGCGGAAAGAGACGTGCGCCGCGGAGATGATTGCGCAGTGAACTCTTGTCGTATCGTCGACATGTCACGCCGTCGGCGAACCGGCACCGACGGCCCGACGCCCGCACCGGAGGAACGCCCGTGACGCAGACGCCGCAGGTCCCGCACGCCCCGCAGGCCGAGCCCGAACTGTCGGGGGTCCGGAACTTCCGCGATGTCGGCGGGCTGCCGACCGCGAACGGCAAGCGGGTACGGACCGGTGTGCTCTACCGCAGCGGCCATCTGGCCCACGCCACCGAGGACGACGCCGAGTTCCTCACCTCGCTGGGCCTGCACACGATCTTCGACTTCCGCAATTCGGCCGATGTGGAGCTCGAAGGGCCCGACATCGCACTGCCGGGCGTACGCCATGTGAACATCCCGCTGACCGATCCCGCGGCGGGCGCGGACTTCTGGCGGATGGTGCGCGACGGCGAGGTGTCGCAGCTGCGGAGGGCGCTCGGCAACGGGAAGGCGGCGGACCGGATGATCGCCACCTACCGGCACATCATCCGTACCCGTACGGCCGAGCACAGCCGGGTGCTGCACGCCATCACCGACGACAGCGTGCCCGTACTCATGCACTGCGCGGCCGGGAAGGATCGCGCGGGTCTGTCCGTCGCCGTGACCCTGCTCGCCCTGGGCGTCGAGCGGGACGCGATCGAGAACGACTACCTCGCGAGCAATGCCGCACACCGCCGCTACAGGGTCCGCCGCGGCGACCGGACGGAGACCGAGATGTCCGCCGAGGTGCGGGAGCTGCTGAGCCCGCTCTTCGACGCCCGCGCCGAGTACCTCGATGCCGCGTTCGCGGTCATCGAGGAGACCTGGGGCTCCGTGGACGACTACCTCACGCAGGGACTGGACTTCGGCCCCGAGCGGCGCGAGCGGCTGCGGGCGCGGCTGCTCGACGGCGCGGCCTGAGGAGCCGCGCGGCCTCGGACCCGACCACACGGTGCGGCAAGGGACCACGTACGGCAGGGGGCGGGTACGGACCCAGGCGCTCCTCCGCCTGTCGAGTCAGCGGTTCAGCGACACGGCCTGCTTGACGAGTGTGCGGCCGAAGTCCCAGATCAGGCCTCCCCCGCTGTGCGCGTCGTCCATGACGTCGGTGAACGCGTCCACGAAGCGGTCGACCTCGCGCTCGCCGATGATCAGCGGCGGGACCAGCTTGATCACTTCGAGACGGTCCCCGGACACCTGGGTGAGGATCCGGTGCCGCTGCAGCAGCGGCACCACGACCATCTGCGCGAAGAGGCCCTTGCGTGCGGCCTGGAGCATCGACCAACGGCTGCGCAGCCCCAGCGAGCTGGGCCGCCCGAACTCGATGCCGATCATCAGGCCGCGTCCCCGCACGTCGTGCAGCAGCTCGTAGCGGCCCACCAGGTCCGCAAGGCGGGTGCGCAGCAAATCGCCGGTGAGCCGGGCGTTGGCGACGATCTGCTCGTTCTCCATGACGGCGAGTGTGGCGAGTCCGGCCGCCATCGCCTGGGCATTCGCGCCGAAGCTGGCGGAGTGGACCAGCACCCGGTCCATCGACGAGTACACCTTCTTGAAGATCCAGTCCTTGCCGATGGTCGCGCCGACCGGGACGTAGCCTCCCGAGAGGGCCTTCGCGACGCACACCAGATCCGGCTCGACGCCCTCTTCGTTCTGGTAAGCGAAGAAGTCCCCGGTACGTCCGAGTCCCGTCTGCACCTCGTCCGCGATGAGCAGCGCCTTGTGGCGGCGCAGCAAGTCCTGTGCGGCGCGCAGGAAGCCGGGCGGCGCGGTGTGCACGCCCTTGCCCTGGATCGGTTCCACGATGAGGGCGGCGACGTCGCCCCGCCCCAACTCCCGCTCCAGCGCCCCGAGATCGCCGAGAGGGATCGGCACATCGGGGAGCAGGGGGCCGAAGCCCGTACGGAATCCGTCCTCGCCGTTGACCGAGAGCGCGCCCGCGGTCAGCCCGTGGAAGGCGTGCGTGCAGTAGAGGACACGTGACCGGCCGGTGGCGTACCGGGCGAACTTGAGCGCGGTCTCGACGGCCTCGGCCCCGCTGTTCCCGAAGAACACCCGGTCCAGGTGCGGAACGTGCGCGAGCAGCCGCTCGGCCAGCAGCCCGGGCAGCGGCTGGCAGTCGAAGCGGACGAGGTCCGCGAGGGAGGCGTCGAGCACGTCGTGCAGGGCCTTGCGGACGACCGGATGGTGGCGGCCGAGGCCCATGACGCCGAAGCCCGCGAGCATGTCGAGGTAGTCCTGCCCGTCCTCGTCCCAGAAGTAGGCGCCCTCGGCCCGCACATAGGCCTTGTCGAAGCCGATGGTGCGGAGCATGCGCGGCAGCTGGTGGTTGAGATGGCGCGCATGGAGGGCGTAACGCTCGCCGCTGCGCTCGCCCAGCAGCTTCAGCAGGTCGAATCGTTCCCCTCCGGTCCCTCGGCACCCTCCGGTCCCTCCGCGTGATCCGGTCCCGTGCGTTCCGGTCCCGTGCGTTCCGGTCCCGCCGTGCGTTCCGGTCCCTCGGTGTGCTCCGGACTCGCCGGAACCCGCTGACTCGGCGGGGCGGGCGGCTGTCATGCGCGGCTCTCCTTCACAACGGGGCGGCGAGCCTCCCCGCGGGCCAGGGCGGCACCGATCGCGCCCGCGATCCCCGGCGGGGTGAGTCCGATGCCCGCCGGGGCCTCGCGCCGCCCGGCGTGGGCGAGGAACGCCTCGGGGATGCCGAAGGTGCGGACGGGCAGGTCCACCTCGGCGTCGCGCAGGGCACGGTCCACGGCCGAACCGACGCCACCGGTACGGCAGTTGTCCTCGACGACTGCCACGAGCCGGTGACGCGCGGCCAGCGGGGGCAAAGTGACGTCGACAGGCTTGACCCAGCGCGGATCGACCACCGTGCAGCGGATGCCGTTCGCCTCCAGCAGCTCGGCGGCCCCGAGGCATACGGAGGCGAGCGCGCCGACGGAGACGAGCAGCACCTCGGCCGCGTACGCCTGCGCCTCCCCCAGCCCGTCCGTGCCGTCGTGGCTCCCCACGTCGTCCGGGTGGCTCCCCACGTCGTTCGGGTGGCTCCCGATGCCGTCGCTGCCGCCCCGGTGGAGCACGTCCATGCCGCCGATCCGGCCCACCGCGGGGACGGACTCGCCCACCGGCCCATCGGGAAACCGGATGACGGTCGGCGCGTCGTCGATGGCCACTGCCTCGCGCAATTGCTCGCGGAGCCGATCCGCGTCGCGCGGGGCGGCGATCCGCAGGGAGGGGACGACCTGGAGGATCGACATGTCCCACATACCGTTGTGGGAGGCGCCGTCCGTGCCGGTGACTCCGGCACGGTCCAGGACGAAGGTGACGCCGCACTTGTGCAGGGCCACGTCCATGAGGACCTGGTCGAAGGCGCGGTTGAGGAACGCGGCGTGCATGGCGACGACCGGGTGCAGACCGCCCGTGGCCATGCCTGCCGCGGAGACCGCCGCGTGCTGCTCGGCGAGGCCGACGTCCCACACACGCTCGGGATGGGCGGCGGCGAACCGCGCGAGGCCGACCGGGTGCAGCATCGCCGCCGTGATCGCCACGACGTCCGGCCGTTCGGTCCCGAACCGCACCATCTCGTCGCCGAAGACCGAGGTCCACGAGGGTGCACGGGGCGGCGACAGCGGCCGGCAGGTCAGCGGGTCCAAGACGCCGCCGGTGTGGAAGCTGTCGGCGTCGTCCTCCATGGCAGGACGGTGGCCGCGGCCCTTCTCCGTCAGGCAGTGGACGATGACCGGGCCCGTGAACCGCTTGGCTCGCCGCAGCGCGGACTCCACGGCTTCGACGTCGTGGCCGTCGATGGGGCCGACGTACTTCAGGCCCAGGTCCTCGAACATGCCCTGCGGGGCGATGAAGTCCTTCAGCCCCTTCTTCGCACCGTGCAGGGACCCGTAGAGCGGCCGGCCGAAGAGGGGCGTGTTCCGCAGAATGTCCTTGCCCCAGGACAGGACGCGCTCATAGCCATCGGTGGTGCGGAGGGTGGCGAGGTGGCCCGCCAGACCGCCGGTGGTGGGCGCGTACGAGCGCTCGTTGTCGTTGACGACGATGACCAGCGGGCGGTCCCTGGCGTCGGCGATGTTGTTGAGCGCCTCCCACGCAGTGCCACCGGTCAGTGCTCCGTCACCGATCACCGCGACGACATGGCCGGTCCTGCCGAGTCGCCGGTCGGCCTTGGCGAGACCGTCGGCCCAGCCCAGCACCGTGGAGGCATGGCTGTTCTCGATGACGTCATGCGGGGGCCCGGGGCTCGAGTGGTGGCCGGCGCGTGCCGCGTCGCTGCCGGCGTCGCGGCGGAAGCGTTTCAGGTCCGGCGCCGGGCCGTCCTTGGCACTCGGGCCGGACAAGTCCTGACACCCCGTGAGGAGCTTGTGCACATGGGCGTGATGGCCGGTGTCCCACAGGATCCGGTCGGTGGGCGAGTCGAAGACGCGGTGCAGAGCCATCGTCAGCTCCACCACCCCGAGGTTCGGCCCGAGGTGACCGCCCGTCCGCGACAGTGCGCCGATGAGGAACTGCCGGATGTCCTCGGCCAGTTCGTCCATCAGCTCTTCGGGGAGCGCCCGGAGATCGCGCGGTTCTTTGATGTTGTCCAACAACGACACGTCGGGCCACCTCAGTTGTGAGTGCTCTTGAGCCCGCGATGACCCCGGACGTCCCGTGGGGGACGGCCGGGGCCACCGTGGCTTCCGCGAATTCCTCGGGTCATGCACAACCGGAATCGGCACTCATGCGTGACGGTTTCCGGTGACGCCTTCCCGTACGGCGCGCAGCGATTCCTTGAGCGAGCCCATGGTCGCGAGCACGGCCGTGGGCTCGTAGCCGCAGTGCGCCATGCAGTTCGCGCACCGGTCGTCCTTCCCGCGACCGTACGCCTCCCAATCGGTCTCCTCGATGAGCTGCTGATACGTGGGCACATACCCGTCGGCCATCAGATAGCAGGGCCGCTGCCAGCCGAAGATCGAGTAGTTGGGGATCGCCCAGGCGGTGCAGGGGAAATCCGCCTTGCCCTCGAGGAAATCGAGGAACAGCGGGCTGTGGTTGAGCCGCCAGCGCCGCCTGTTCCCGCCCGCGAAGGACTTCCGGAAGAGTTCCCGGGTCTGCTCCACACCCAGGAAGTGCTCCTGGTCGGGCGCCTTCTCATAGGCATAGGCGGGCGAAATCATCATCTGGTCGACGCGCAGGTCGTCATTGAGGAAATTGAGCACCTCGACGACGGTCTGCGGTGTGTCGGTGTTGAAGAACGTCGAATTGGTGGTGACCCGGAAGCCGCGCCGTTTGGCCTCCTTGATGGCCGCCACCGCCTCGTCGAAGACGCCTTCCTTCGCCACCGACTCGTCATGCCGCTCCCGCAGGCCGTCGATGTGCACCGCGAAGGCGAAGTACCGGGAGGGCTCGAATTTATCGATCTTCTTGCGCAGCAACAGAGCATTCGTGCAGAGGAAGACGTACTTCCGCCGGGCCACCAGCTGCCGGACGATGTCATCGATCTGCGGGTGCATCAAGGGCTCGCCGCCGGCGATCGAGACCATCGGCGCCCCGGACTCCAGCACGGCACCGACCGCCTGCGCCACCGGCATGCGCTGCTTGAGCACCCCGGCCGGGTGCTGGATCTTTCCGCATCCCTCGCACTTCAGGTTGCAGGCATAGAGCGGTTCCAGTTCGACGATGAGGGGAAATTTCCCGCGTCGCCGAAGCTTCTGTTCAAGGAGATACGTCCCGACCCGGATGGTCTGGCGGAGCGGCATGGCCATCTAGCTCACCTCCTGGGGAGCAGTAAGAACGGTGCCATTCGAAGAAAGCCGGAAGGATGGCCCGCAATACGCGGAAAGCAGATATTCCACCGCGCAATGTCCCGATACGGACGAGCTCATGCTCAGGAGCGTCCACGACCACCCGGACGGCCGCAACCGGACGGGGTCCGGCCAGCACCGCGCTGCGCAGGGTCACAGCCGATTCCATGTCCACCGCGATCGCCCCGCCGGACGCCAGCTCGGCCCGCTCCGCACCCCGTACGACGTGGTCGGATCCGGTGAGCGGGCCGATGTGGACAGTGCGGCCGGGGCGGTGCGCGACGATCTCCGTCAGGGCCTCGGCGAGGATGCCGGGCCCGGTGCACGCCGTGTTCCCGTCCTCGTCGCGGGTCTCGTCGGCGACGACCACGTCACCGGGGTGCATACCGGGCGCGAGGCCTGCGCAGAAGCCGGTCGCGATGACGGCCGCTGCGGCCGCCGACGGAGGGCCCAGAGCGCCGGCCATGGCACGCTCGGCGGCCGCCGGGCCCATCCCCGTACGCAGGACGGTCACGGGCCCCGGCGCACCGCTGTGGTCGCCGCTGCGCAGCGCGAAACGCTCGATGCCGAGAGCGCAGGCGATCAGCAGCGGTGCCGTGCCGGGGACCGCGGCCATCAGGCCCCCTGGGGGCGCGGATCGGTGGTGAGGAACGGCTCGCCGTTGAGGTAGCGGCCAAGCGCGGTGAGGGGGAAGACGTGCCGGTAGAGGTGGTAGTTGATCGAGAAGTCCCACGGGAAGCCGGTGCCGGTGAAGTACGGCTCGTCCCAGGTGCCGTCCTCCCGCTGGGTCTCGACGAGCCAGGTCACACCGCGCTCGACGACCTTGCCGTCCCGCTCGCCCGCGGCGAGCAGAGCCATCAGGGCCCACGCGGTCTGCGATGCGGTGGACTCGCCGCGCCCGATCCACTCGGTGTCGCGGTACGAGCGCTGGTCCTCGCCCCAGCCCCCGTCGTCGTTCTGGACGCTCTCCAGCCAGGCGACGGCCCGGCGGACGGCGGGGTGCGATGCGGGGAACCCGACAGCCGTGAGGGCGGGGACCACCGACCCGGTGCCGTAGACGTAGTTGGTCCCCCAGCGGCCGAACCAGGCGCCGTTCTCCTCCTGTTCGGCCAGCAGCCAGTCGACGCCGCGGCGGGTCCGCTCGTCGGAGGCCATGCCCTCGTACGCGAGCATCTCCACCACGTGCGCGGTGACGTCGGCGGACGGCGGGTCGATGACCTCGCCGAAGTCGCAGAACGGCAGCCGGTTGGGGAACGGGCTGGTGTTGTCGACGTCGAAGGCGCCCCAGGCCCCGTTTCTCGACTGCATGCCCAGGTTCCAGCGCACACCGCGGCGGACCGCGTCGTCGACGCGCCGCGGGTCGGGGTGGCGGATCCGGCGCAGGGCGAGGACGACCTCGGCGGTGTCGTCGATGTCGGGGTAGTTGTCGTTGTGGAACTCGAAGGCCCAGCCGCCCGGCGCGAGTCGAGGCCGCTTCACGGTCCAGTCACCGGGGCGTACGACCTGCTCGCCGAGCATCCAGTCCGCGGCCTTGATCAGGGCGGGGTGATCCGCGGGCACGCCCGCGTCGGCCAGCGCGATGGTGGCCAGGCAGGTGTCCCAGACCGGGGACTGGCAGGCCTCGATCATCCGGGCGCCGTCCTCGCGCGGGACGGCGAACCGGTCGAGCGACTGGAGTCCCGCGCGCAGCACGGGGTGCTGGAGGTCGTAGCCGAGCAGGTGGAGGGCGATGACGGAGTAGACGGCCGGGGGCTGGATGCCGCCCCAGCAGCCGTCGTTCTCCTGCCGCTCGACGATCCACCGCGCGCAGGAGCGCAGCGCCGCCCGGCGCAGGGGCTTCACCGCGACCCTGTGGTACGCGTGCAGGGCCCGGTCGATGCGCTGGAAGAGCCCGTCCCAGGAGGCCGCGGGGGCCTTGCGGCGCGGCGGGTCGGGCTCGGCCGGGTCCGTGTGCAACTCGTCGAGGGGGAACGGAGCGGGCCGTACGGGGCGCATGGCGGAGACGACGGTCAGCGGCACGATGGTCTGCCGGGCCCAGCAGCCGAAGTCGTAGATGTTGAGCGGGAACCACTTCGGCAGGTAGATCATCTCGGGCGGCAGCTCGGGGAGGTCGTCCCACTTCCACCAGCCGAAGAGCGCCAGCCAGATCCGGGTGAAGACACGGGAGGCGGCGATGCCGCCCTGGGAGCGGACCCAGGCGGCGCAGGCGGCCATGTGCGGTGCGGTGGGCAGGTGCCCGGCCAGGCGCAGGGCGACGTACGCCTCGATGGAGGCAGAGAGTTCGGCCGGCCCGCCGTGGAAGGTGGCCCAGGTGCCGTCCTCGCGCTGCTGGGAGCGGATGAAGCGGGCGGCGGCCTCGGTGGTCTCCGCGTCGCGGATGCCGAGGAATTGACGGAGCATCAGGTCCTCGGCGTCCATGGTGACGTTGGTCTCCAGGTCGCCCTTCCACCAGCCTTCGGCGTCCTGCCGCGCGAGGAGGTACTCGGTCGCGCGTGCGGTCGCCCTCTCGGCGGCGGCCCGGCCAGGCGATCCGCCTGTTCCCGGGCCCGAGGGCCCGGGGATCGCTCCGGAGCCGTCCGTACCGGGCCGGTCGTGCGCGGTATCTCCGGTGGCCGAGGCCGACCGGTGCGGTACGGCCCCGGCGCCGCCGTCTGTCGTCGCGGTCATGGCTTCCCCTTCGTGCAGCGCGTGGTGCGAGGTGCGTCATCTGCTGTGCTGGGGCGTGCCGTCGGCCGGTGCCCGTCTGGTCAACGACGTACGGGACCGGCCGGCGACGGCGACTCATATGATGCGGGGGCGCATCATCTCTCTCGCACGACCACGAAGTCCGCGAGCGCGACGAGCTGTTCGCGGACCCGTCCCGGGATGTCGGCCCGGTCCAGCGCGCCGACGGCGGTTGCGTGCTGGCGGCGGGCCTCCTCGGAGGTCCAGTCACGCCCGCCCGCCTCCTCGATGAGGGCGGCACGGGTGGCGAACGCGTGCTCGTCGAAGTTCGCGAGGTCGTGGCTCTTTGCGTCCTTGGCCAGGAGTTCGGCGAGCCGCTCCGACGCCTCTCCGCCGGCGTCCAGCGCGGCCACGACCGGGAGGGACTTCTTGCGCTGCCGCAGATCGCTCCAGGTCTGCTTGCCGGTGGTCTCCGGGTCGCCCCAGATGCCGAGCAGGTCGTCGACGGCCTGGAAGGCGAGGCCGAGATGGTAGCCGTACGCCTCGAGCGTGTCGGCCAGGGCGTCGTCCGACCCGCCGAGGACCGCGCCGATCGAGCAGGCGCAGGCCAGCAGCGCACCGGTCTTGTTGCCCTCCATCTCCAGGCACTCCGCGACGCTGACACGCTCGCGGTGCTCGTAGCTGATGTCCTGGGCCTGGCCGTCGATCAGCTTGCGGGTGGCCGTGGTCAGACGGCGTGTCGCCCTGCCGGCCTCGACCGTGCCGAGTTCGAGCAGGATCTCGTTGGCGAGGGCGAAGAGCGCGTCACCGACGAGGATCGCCTGGGCGGGGCCGTGCACCTTCCAGACCGTGTCCCGGTGCCTGCGCTGCTCGTCGCCGTCCATCAGGTCGTCGTGCAACAGCGAGAAGTTGTGCACGAGTTCGACGGCGACGGCGCCGGGAATGCCGGTCTCCGGCGACGCGCCGGCCGCCTCGGCGGACAGCAGGGCGAGCGCGGGGCGCACCGCCTTGCCGCCGTCCGCCGCGGACGGGCGGCCCTCCGCGTCGATCCAGCCGAAGTGGTACGCCGCCACCGTGTCCATGGGCGGTGCGAGCCGGTCCACGGCGGCACGGAGCACCGGCGTTGTGAGGGTCCGTCCGCGCTCCAGCAGCGCCGCGACGCCCGCGCTGTCCTGGGCCGGGTTCTCCGAAGACACGGTCTCTCCTCTGTCTCCTGTGGTCGTGCCGGTGCTGCTGGTCGTGCTCATGGTGCTCATGCTGCCTCCTTGGTGCTTCCCACGCCGAAGGCAGGGAGAGGAGTGGCGTGCCGGAGGCCGAGTTCGGAGAGCGCCGCATCCGCCGCGGTGACCCCGCTGCGGACGGCTCCCTCCATCGTCGCCGGCCAGCCGGTGTCGGTCCACGCGCCCGCCAGGTAGAGGCCGGGTGCGCGAGTACGGGTTCCTGGTCGGAGCCGTCCCACACCTGGTGCGGGGGCGAACGTCGCTGTCCGCTCCCGGGTGACGAAGAAGTCGCGCACCTGTGCGTTCCGGGCGGCCGGGAGCAGCCGCGTCAGCTCGGGCAGGTAGCGCTCGCGTAGCGTAGCGACTGGAGTGTCGATCTCGTCGTGCACCGCGGACTGCGAGACGGCCACGTACTGGCCGCCGCCGCGGAGACCGGAGGCGTGCGTACGGTCGAAGACCCACTGCACGGGCGTGCCCAGCGCGGCGAGGAAGGGGCGGTGCAGCACGGTGCGGTCGTACACGACGTGGATGTTGAGGATCGGCGAGGTGCCGATGGACAGCAGCCGGTCCGGGTCGTCGAGCGCGCCGTCGGGCAGCAGCCCGCGTGCCTCGTACTGCGGTACGGCGAGGACGACGGTGTCGGCGTGGAGCTGCTCGGATCCCGTGCCCTTGGCGCCGGTGGTGATGTCGACGAGCCAGCCCCGGTCGGCCGCGCGCCCGACGACCTGGGCCCGGCCCTGGAGGACCGTACGCACCTCGGCCTTGTCCAGGGCGGCGCGCGCCAGCGTGTCGTGGAGGTGGCCGAGCGGCACGCGAGCCCAGCCGATGTCGGCGGCGCCCGGTTCGGACAGCAGCCCGGTCTTGAAGACCATGGCGGCCAGACCCAGCGACGCCTGACCGGCACGGGCGTTGAGGGTCGCCACACCGACGAGATCCCACAGCGCCTCGATCGCGCGCTCGGACTGCCCCTGCAGGCGCAGCCAGCCGGCGAAGTCGGTGCCGTCCAGCGCGGGGTCGGCCGGGTCGAGCTTCTTGAGGGCGAGCGCCGCGCGCGCGACCCGGGCCCGCTCGGCGAGCGAGAGGTGCGGGTAGCGGGCGAGCCCGGCCGCCAGGTGCAGGGGCACGGGGAGCGCGGTGCGGTGCAGCCGGCCGAGCCGCGGCCCGCGCACGTCGAGGACGGGGACGTCCAGGCGGTCCTGGAGCGGTGCGAGGCGGCTGCCGTCGATACGGTCCAGGAACCAGCGGTACGCGGTGCAGCAGCGCAGGAAGACATGCTGACCGTTGTCGACCTTCAGCTCGCCCACCGCCCCCGTGCGGCGGAAGGAGAATGCGAGGCCGCCCAGTCTGGGGCGGGCCTCGACAAGGGTCACGCGCACTCCGGCGTCGGCCAGGACGAGCGCGGACGTCAGGCCCGCGAGGCCGCCGCCGATCACCACGGCCGACCGCGAGCGGCCCGCCGCACCGCCCGCGCCGCGTGCGCCGGACTCGGGGCGGCCGGCGCCGCCGGGCTCCGGGGCGGCCATCAGACACGCCTCCGGGACGCCTGCCGGGAGATCTGGCGCGCGTCCAGACCTGTGAGGCCGCGTACGGCCACGTACGCCTTCTCGTGCCCGGGCAGCGAGACACGCCCGCGCAGCACGGCCTCCGGGTCGCGGGAGATGCGGTCGAGGAGCCGCCGGTAGATACCGGCCATGGCGGCGACACAGGCTCCGCTGCGCCGGTCGAGCATCGGCAGCAGCCTGAACCCGGCGGCGAACAGGCCCCGGGCGCGCCCCACTTCGAAGGCCACCAGTCCGGCGAAGTCGGAGCCGCGGGGCGGGGCGGTGCGGTGGAAGCCTTCGGAGCAGCCGAACTTGGAGAGATCCTCGGTGGGCAGATACATCCGGCCGCCTGCGGCGTCCTCGCGAATGTCCCTGAGGATATTGGTGAGTTGGAGGGCGAGGCCGAGCGTGTCGGCGTACTCGGGGGCCCGTTCCGCGTCCTGGGCACCGGGCATGGTGCCGAACACCCCGAGCGAGAGCCGGCCGATCGCACCCGCGACACACCGGCAGTAGACCTTCAGCTCGTCCCAGGTCTCGTAGGTCCGGCCGCTGACGTCCATCAGGACACCGTCGATGAGCTCGTCGAGGCCGTCAAGCGGGATCGGGAACTGCCGTGCGGCGTGGGCGAGGGCGACGGCGACGGGGTCGGTGTCGTCCGGGTCGATCGTGCCTGCGCGGATGCGGCCCAGCACATCGCGAGTGGCCTCCAGCCGGGCCCGCTTGAGGTCGGGCGTGAGGTCGCCGTCGCCGATGTCGTCGACCCTGCGCGAAAAGGCGTAGAGCGCCGACATGGCGTGCCGCTTCTCGGTGGGCAGCAGCCTGATGCCGTAGGCGAAGTTGCGGGCTTGTGCTCCGGTCACGGCCTCGCAGTAGCGGTACGCGGCGAGCACCGGCGCTTCCGCGTCGAGGGTTTTGTCCACGGTCCGCCTCACCCCTCTCTTCGCAGTGTCGCCCCCAGCTCGCGGACAAGGCCGAACGTGGTGGCCTTGGGCGGTCCGGGGAGTACGTCGTGGCCCGCCGCGGCGATCGATCTGAGCGCTGCGCGCCCGCCGGCGACGAAGCCGGCGAGCAGCAGCTTGAGTCGGCCGCGGACACTGCCCACGAGTGCGGCGCCCTCGTCCAGCATCTGCCGGGCGCGGTCCGCCTCGTAGGCGATCAGGGAACGCACCTCGGCGGTGCTCGTCGGGGCGGTGAGCGCCGCCTCGTCGACGCCGAAGCGCTTCATGTCGTCGGCGGGCAGGTAGATACGGTCGCGGCGGAGGTCGTCGCTGACGTCCTGGAGGTGCTCGACGATCTGCAGCGCGGTGCAGACGGCGTCGGAGCGGCGCACGCGCTCCGGTGTGGTGGTGCCGGTGATGCCGAGGACGAGCCGGCCGACCGGGTTTGCCGAGAGCTCGCAGTACGCGAGCAGGTCGTAGAACGTGGCGTAGCGGGAGACCCGCTGGTCCTGGCGGTTGGCCGCGATGAGGTCGAGGAACGGCTCGGGTGTGAGGCCGCAGCGCCGTACGGTCGCACGGAGCGGACGCAGCAGCGGATGGCGCGGCCCCTCGCCCGAGCCGGCGAAGACGCGGCGCAGATCGGCCTCGAAGGCGTCGAGCAGGGCGAGTCGGTCGTCGGCCTGTTCCCGGGAGAGGCCGAGCAGGACGGCGTCGGTACCGCCGGGGGCGAGGTCGCCGTCGCCGATGTCGTCGACGAGCCGGGCGTAGCCGTAGACGGCCATGAGGTCGACACGCCAGGCGCGGGGCAGGAAGAACGGCGCCACCGGAAAGTTCTCACGCGCGGCCTTGTCGAGTACGGCACGCGCGTGGGCGTCCTCCGCCGGCGTCACCGCTGCCTGCCCTGCGCAGCGGTCGGGGCGGGGGGACGACGCCAGGGAGCGACGGCAGACGTGCCTCGGAGCCGGAGAGTACTCGTAGCCATGGCCGTCATATCTCCCGTTCTACACTGCCAACCCAGAACATCCTATTTCGGACACGCCGCCCGCCCGCCTGCGACGATGCCCGCCTTCGGAGCTGACGCCGAGTCGGACACCGGCATTCCCTTTTGCGGAGCAATGCACCGACTTGCTGCATTTGATGTCGGTACAGCCTATGCCGTACGACTCATCACGGCTCGTCTGGGTGACCCATCGGGCCATACGGCGGCGGGGCGCCTCTCAACACTGGCCAGTCCAAGGGGAGTTGACGGGGCGACGGGACGTCCCCCGCGCCACGCGCGCGGCCTATCGGGTGAGCCCCGCCACGATGGTGGCGAGGGTGCGCTCCACGACGGCGTCGCGCTCACCGGCGGGGAGCAGGGCGAGCGGACCGTCGAGGATGAGCAGCGAGAGGCCGTGGACGGCCGACCAGGCGGCGACTTCGGCCGCGGGCCGGTTCCCGGGGTGCATACGGCCCGACGCAAGGAGCGCGTCGAGTGCTTCCGAGAGCAGCCTGAACGCGGAGAACTCCGGACCGCCGCCGGGCGCCACCAGGCCGGTGAAGGTACTGGTCTCCGCTACGGGCGTACGGCAGAACGCGGTCCGGTAGAGCCCGGGGTGGTCGATCGCGAACCGGACATAGCCGCGCCCGATGGCGGTCATCCTGTGCACCGCCCCCTCCCCCGCACCGCCATCGGCGGGGAGAGCGTTGACGGCCTCGGCCATCGATGCGGCGAGAGCCTGCTGGCCGCGGATCTTCACGGCTTCGAGCAGGTCACCGTGGCCGCTGAAGTGCCGGTAGGCGGCCGTGGGCGACACGCCGACGCGACGTGCGGCTTCGCGGAGCACCACACCCTCCGGGCCCCCTTCGGTCGCGAGCTCGACGGCGGCCTCGACGAGCGCGTTGCGCAGATCTCCGTGGTGATAGCCGGTCTTGCTGCCCTTGATCGAACCCATGCCTTCATCCTGCCCGATGTTGACGCCATTAACATTGTGCGCCACCATCTATGTTAATGGCGTAAACATCTGGAGGCGATGACCATGTTCGACCGCATTGCCGACCTGGCGCTCCGCCGGGCCCGGCTCGTCCTGACCCTCGGTCTCGCGGCCGTGGTCGCCATGGGAGTCATCGGCTTCGGTGCCTTCGGAAAACTGCTGGGAGGCGGCTTCGAGGATCCCGGCGCACCATCCACCCGCGCTCAGCAGCTCATCGACGAGAAATTCGGCGGCGAGAGCAATCTCGTGCTGCTCGTACGGCCCGATGACGGCGGCGTGTCCACCCCCGCCGCCGAGCGCAGCGGCCGTGCCCTCACGGCCGAGCTGAAGGGTGAGCGGACCGTCGCGAACGTGATGTCGTACTGGGACTCCGGGGCACCTGCCCTGGCCTCCCGCGACGGGAACTCCGCGCTGATCCTCGCCCACGTAAGGGGCGACGACACCGAGCAGGGCAACCATGCCGCGGCGATCATCGACGAGTACACGGGCGACCACGACGGCCTCACGGTCGAGGCGGGCGGCTCGGCCGCGGTCAGCGACGAAGTGCCCAGCCAGGTCGCCAAGGACCTGGCGACGGCCGAGATGATCGCCGTACCGCTGATCCTGATCCTGCTGGTGATCGCCTTCGGCAGCATCGTCGCCGCCCTGCTGCCCTTGGTCATCGGACTCGTCGCGATCCTCGGCACCTTCGCCGAGCTCTCCGTGCTCTCCGGTCTCACCAGCGTCTCCGTCTTCTCCGTCAATCTCACCACGGCGCTCGGGCTCGGGCTCGGCATCGATTACGCCCTGCTGCTGGTCAGCCGGTTCCGCGAGCGTCTGGCCGAGGGGGCCGACGTCCCCGACGCGCTCCGGCAGACCGTACGGACGGCCGGCCGCACCATCGTCTTCTCGTCCGCGACAGTCGCCGCCGCCCTGGCCGCCCTGTTGATCTTCCCGCAGTTCTTCCTGCGCTCCTTCGCTTACGCGGGGATCGGCGTGGTGGCCATCGCCGCGGTCAGCGCGCTGCTCGTCATTCCGGCCCTGCTCGCCCTGCTGGGCCACCGGGTCAACCGCGGCCGCCTGCCATGGGCCGAGACCGTCCGCAGCCCCGAGGCACCGTTGTGGGGCCGGATCGCCCGTACGGTGATGCGCCGGCCGGCGCTGACCGCACTGCCGGTCCTCGGGGTGCTGCTGCTCGCGGCGAGCCCGCTGCTCGGCGTCACCTTCGGCACACCCGACGAGAGGGTGCTGCCGCAGAGCGCACAGAGCCGCCAGGTCGCTGCGGCCGTGCGGCAGGACTTCAGCGGCAGCGACGAGTCGGCCGTGCAGATCGTCACGACAGGACCGGTTGCCCCGGCGGCACTGGGCGGTTACGCGTCCGAGCTGTCACGGCTCGACGGCGCGGTCCGGGTCGAGACCGCGGGCGCCACCTACAGCGACGGCCGGACCTCGCCCCCAGGACCGGCGAACGCGGAACTGAGCAGGCCCGACGCCCAGCGCATCACGGTGATCACCGATCTGACGCCCAAGTCGGGCCCGGCGCAGGACCTGGTCAGGGACGTACGGGCGGTCGATCCGCCCGCCGGGACGCAGACCCTGGTCGGCGGCACCGACGCACGGCTCGTCGACGCCAAGGCATCGATCGCCGACCGGCTGCCCGCGGCCGTCGGGCTGGTCGCCGCCACGACGTTCGTCATCCTGTTCCTGTTCACCGGCAGCGTCGTACAGCCCCTGCGCGCGCTGGTGCTCAACGCCGTCAGCCTGACCGCGGCCATCGGCGTCATGGTGTGGATCTTCCAGGACGGCCATCTGTCCTCGCTGCTCGGATTCACGCCCCAGCCGATGGACACCTCCATGACCGTACTGATGTTCTGCATCGCCTTCGGCCTGGCCATGGACTACGAGGTCATCGTGACCAGCCGGATCAAGGAACTGCACGACGCGGGGGCGGACGACGAGTCGGCGGTCGGTGGCGGGCTCTCGCACGCCGGACGGATCGTGACGATGGCCGCCGGGCTCCTCGCCGTCAGCTTCTTCGCCTTCGGCACGGCCGACGTCAGCTTCATCCAGATGTTCGGTCTCGGCAGCGGACTTGCGATCCTCATCGACGCCGTCGCCGTACGCGGTGTGCTCGTGCCCGCGGCGATGCGGCTGCTCGGACGATGGGCCTGGTACGCACCGGAGCCGCTGCGCAGACTCCACCGGCGGCTCGGCATGCCCGAGGGGGAACCCGCCCCGGACAGGACCCCCGTAGAGGTCTGACCCGCCCCCATAAGGCGGTCGAGGGCCCTGCGGGACGCGCGTCCGGCAGGGCCCTCATCCGTGGTTCCCGGGCGCGGGAGCCTACTTGGCGGACTCCTTCTCGTACGCCTTGATGACCTCGTCGGTCGGGCCGTCCATCAGGAGCTCGCCCTTCTCCAGCCACAGCACCCGGTCGCAGGTGTCCCGGATCGACTTGTTGTTGTGGCTGACCAGGAACACCGTGCCCGCCTCCTTGCGCAGCTCCCGGATGCGTTCCTCGGAGCGCTTCTGGAACTTGCGGTCACCGGTGGCCAGCGCCTCGTCGATCATCAGCACGTCGTGGTCCTTCGCCGCCGCGATGGAGAACCGCAGCCGGGCCGCCATGCCGGAGGAGTACGTACGCATGGGCAGCGTGATGAAGTCGCCCTTCTCGTTGATCCCCGAAAAGTCGACGATCCCCTGGTAGCGCTCGCGGATCTGCTCACGGGACATGCCCATGGCCAACCCGCCCAGGATCACGTTGCGCTCACCGGTCAGATCGTTCATCAGCGCCGCGTTCACACCCAGCAGCGACGGCTGGCCGTCGGTGTAGACCTTGCCGCTCTCCGGCGGGAGCAGCCCCGCGATGGCCCGCAGAAGGGTGGACTTGCCCGAACCGTTGGAGCCGATCAGACCGATCGCCTCACCCCGGTACGCGGTGAAGGACACCCCCCGCACCGCGTGCACCTTGCGCACGCCCGGCGACTCGCCGCCGCGCTTGACGATGCGGCTCAGGGCCGCGGTGGCGCTGCCCTTGCCCGTCCTGGCGCCATTGACGCGGTAGACGATGTGCAGCTCGTCCGCGATGACGGTCGGGATCTGTGCGCCCGTCTCCAGCTCAGCCACGGCCGTACCGCTCCTCCGCCTTCCAGAAGTACACGAAGCCGCCGATGGCGACGAGCACGGCCCAGCCGAGCCCGACCGCCCAGACGTGCGGCGGCAGGTTCTCCCGGCCGTAACCGTCGATCAGCGCGAACCGCATGAGGTCCATGTAGATGGCGGCCGGGTTCCATTGCAGGACGTCGGCGATCCACGCGGGCTTGTCCTTGAGCATCAACGGGATCGAGAACATGACGCCCGACGCGTACATCCAGGTCCGCATCACGAACGGCATGAGCTGGGCCAGGTCGGGGGTCTTGGCCCCCATACGGGCCATGACCAGCGCGAGACCCATGTTGAAGAGGAACTGCAGCGCCAGGACCGGGAAGATCAGCAGCCACGACATGGCGGGATAGCTGCCGAAGGCGACGGCGACAACGACCAGCACGATCATCGAGAACAGCAGTTGCTGGAGCTGCTGCAGGGCGAACGAGATCGGCAGAGAGGCGCGCGGGAAGTGCAGCGCGCGGACCAGCCCCAGGTTGCCCGAGATCGCGCGGACACCGGCCATCACCGAGCTCTGGGTGAAGGTGAAGACGAAGACACCCGTGACCAGGAACGGGATGTAGACCTCGAGCGGCATGCCCCGGTGGGCCTCGAGGATCAGGCCGAAGATCAAGAAGTAGACGAGGGCGTTCAGCAGCGGGGTCGCCACCTGCCACAGCTGGCCGAGCTTCGCCTGGCTGTACTGGGCCGTGAGCTTCGCCTGCGAGAAGGCCAGGATGAAGTGGCGGCGTCCCCAGAGCTGGCTCACATAGGCGCCGAGTGATGGGCGGGCACCGCTCACGGACAGCCCGTACCTGTCCGCCAGTTCCGCCGCGGACAGACCCTCGTCAGGGGATGGCGGGGCGCTCATCGCGACCGCACCGTCATGCGTTGTCTCACTCACTGATGGAAACTTTCGTCTTCAAGATGCGCAGCCGGATCGGGCGTAGGCAGGCTTGGACGACGCGCAGCCGTTATCCCCTGTACGACCGATGCTCTCAGACACGAAGCTTGTCAGATGACCGGAGGTCGTCCCAGTCGGGTCAGCCGCCATACCGTACGCCACTTCATGGGGCGGCGGGGCCCGCACGGGGTCGTCCAGCCCTCCTTGAAGCCGCTCAGCCAGGCCTTCAGCGCACGCCGCGAGGGCCGGCGCACCAGCGTGAGCAGCAGCCATACGGAAAGATAGACCGGGACCAGGGGGGCCGGGAGATTGCGGCGGGCGAGCCAGACCCGGTTCCGCGCGACCATACGGTGGTAGACGGCGTGACGGCTCGGGGCGGTCGTGGGGTGGTGCAGCACGATGTCCGCGCGGTAATCGATCATCCAGCCCGCGTCCAGGGCACGCCAGGCGAGGTCGGTCTCCTCATGGGCGTAGAAGAAGTCGTCCGGCAACCCGCCGACCTGCTGGAAGACGGCCGTACGGACCGCGTTCGCGCCACCGAGGAACGTGGTGACGCGTGAGGAGCGCATCGGATCGGACGCCCGCAGCCGCGGCACATGGCGGCGCTGGGTCTCGCCCGTGCCGGGGTCGGCGATCCGGAAGCTGATGATGCCCAGCTCGGGATCGGCGTCGAAGGCGCGGCGGCACAGCTCGGCGGTGTCGGTGCCGGGCAGCAGACCGTCGTCGTCGAGGAAGAGCAGGACGTCGACGTCGCGGCCACCGGCGCCGAAGGCCTCGATGCCCACGTTGCGCCCGGCCGGGATGCCGACGTTCTCGGGCAACTCCACGGTCCGTACGCCCTCGGGCAGTTCGGGAAGCGGGGAGCCGTTGCCGACCACCACCACCTCGACCCGGTCGCCGTCCTGCTTGGCGACCGAGTCGAGGAGGGCACGCAGTTCCTCGGGGCGGTTGCCCATGGTCAGGACAACCGCTCCGAGCTTCATACCGGGCCCGCTCATCGCAGCCTGCTCGAGGCGAGGATGCTGACGAGGTGCAGCACGGTCTGCAGGATCGCGATACCGGCCAGCACGGCGACGCCGAGGCGCGAGAAGAACAGATCGCCCCGGACCGAGTCGAGGATCGCCAGGACCAGGATCAGCAGGGATGCCTCGACACCGAGCACGAGCCGGTGGAACTTCAGCGCCGCGGCGGCCTTGCGGGCCAACGCCATGCCCGACGAGCGCGGCTCGGACGCCGACTCCTTGACCGGCGGCAGCCCGCCCTGGTGGCGGGCGACGCCGACGAGGTCGGTCTCCGCCTTGATCAGGATGGCGCCGAGGGCGGCGAGGGTCCCGAGGAAGGCCCACAGCCAATCGATCCGACCCGAGCCCCACAGGTCGGCGGCGCGCAGGCCAAAGCCGACGAGCACCGCGGCGTCGCACAGGTAGGCGCCGACCCGGTCCAGGTAAACCCCTCCGAGGGAGAACTGCTTCTTCCAGCGGGCGAGTTCGCCGTCGACGCAGTCGAGCAGCAGGTACAGCTGGACCATCACCACACCGAGGACGGCGCCCGGGATGCCCGGCACCAGCAGGGCCGGGGCGGCCAGGACACCGGCGACGGTCATGAGGTAGGTGAGCTGGTTCGGCGTCACCCGCGTGTTCACCAGGTGCCGGTCCAGACGCAGCGAGACCTCCCGCATGTACAGGCGCCCGGCCCAGTGCTCACCGCTGCGCCGGTCCTTCACACCCTCGGGGTGAACGACCGGACGCAGTTCAGCTAGCGATGGCTTTGGCATAGTCGGCGTACGCGTCCCTGATCTGGTCGACGGACAGGTCCAGGTGCTCGAGGATCGTGTAACGCCCGGGGCGGGTCTGCGGTGCGTACTCCACCACCCGGACGAACTCGTCCACGCTGAAGCCGATCTCCTCCGGCAGCACCGGAAGGCCGTGCCGCCGCAGGACCTCCGCCATCAGACGCGAGTCCTCGTACGCGCCCCGCAGATGCATCGCGAAGGCGGCGCCGAGTCCGCACTGCTCGCCGTGGCTCGCGGCGCGCTTGGGGAAGAGCAGGTCGAAGGCGTGGTTGATCTCGTGGCAGGCGCCGGAGGCCGGGCGGCTGTCGCCCGCGACCGACATGGAGATGCCGGTGAGGACCAGCCCCTCGGCGAGGACGGTGAGGAAGCCGTCGTCGCCGACGCCACCGGGGTGCCGGAGAACGGCCTCGCCGGCTTGGCGGGCCATGGCCGCGGCCAGCCCGTCGATCTGCTCGCCCTTCTCGCGGTTGGCGAGCTCCCAGTCCGCGACTGCGGAGATGTTGGACAGCGCGTCGCCGATGCCGGACCGGACGAAGCGGACCGGCGCCTCGCGGATGATGTCGAGGTCGATGACGACGGCGATCGGGTTCGGGACGCCGTACGAGCCGCGGCCCGCGTCGTTGTCCAGGGTCGCCACCGGGGAGCACAGACCGTCGTGCGAGAGGTTCGTCGCGACGGCGACGAGCGGCAGCCCGATCCGCGCGGCGGCGAACTTCGCACAGTCGATGATCTTGCCGCCGCCCAGGCCCACGACCGCGTCGTAGTGACCGGACTTCATCGCGTCGGCGAGCTTGATCGCGTCGTCCAGCGTGCCGCCGCCCACCTCGTACCAGGTCGCGCCGGGCAGGGCGGGGGCGATCCGGTCGCGCAGCGCGGCGCCCGAGCCCCCGCTGATCGCTATGGCGAGCTTGCCCGAGGCGGAGATCCGCTGGTCGGCGAGCACACCCGCGAGATCGTCCAGTGCTCCGGCGCGGATGTCGACGACCAGCGGCGAGGGGATGAGCCGGGTCAGTACAGGCACGCGATCTCCCGGCCCTTGGCGAGGTCGTCGTGGTTGTCGATCTCGACCCACTTGACGTCGCCGATCGGCTCGATGTCGATCTTGAAGCCTCGGTTGACCAGCTCCTGGTAGCCGTCCTCGTAGTAGAGGTCGGGGTCGCGCTCGAAGGTGGCCTTCAGGGCGTCGGCCAGTTCGACGGCGGCCTCGGGCTCGATGAGGGTGACGCCGATGTACTCACCGGTGGCCTCGGCCGGGTCCATCAGCTTGGTGATCCGCTGGACGCCCTTGGCCGGGTCGACGACGACCTTCATCTCCTCGTCGGCGAGCTGCTTCACCGTGTCGAGGGCGAGGATGATCTTCTGGCCCTGACCGCGGGCCGCGAGCAGGGTCTTCTCCACGGAGACCGGGTGCACGGTGTCGCCGTTGGCGAGGATCACACCGTCCTTGAGGGCCTCACGGGCGCACCAGAGGGAGTAGGCGTTGTTCCACTCCTCGGCCTTGTCGTTGTCGATCAGCGTGAGCTTGAGGCCGTACTTCTTCTCCAGGGCCTCCTTGCGCTCGTACACGGCCTCCTTGCGGTAGCCGACGACGATCGCCACATCGGTCAGGCCGACCTCGGCAAAGTTGCCGAGCGTCAGGTCGAGGACGGTGGTGGCCTCCTCGTCCTTTTCAGGGCCCACCGGCACCAGTGCCTTGGGCAGGGTGTCGGTGTAGGGGCGCAGACGCCGTCCGGCGCCTGCTGCCAGCACGAGGCCGATCATGCGGGTTCTCCTGTTTCGTCGTGTACTGCGGGTGCTCCGGAAGAGACCCAGAAACGGATGCTCTCGGTGAGCACCGCCAGCGCCAGGACCACGGCAAGGGCCGCCAGCGCAATGGTGAAAGCTGTGCCGTGCAGGAAGGCGGCGACGATCGCGATCGCCAGTACGCGTCCCTCGTGCCCCCCGGCCGCCCACACCAGCAGGCGCGGGGGCGCACCGGTGCCGCCGCGGATGCGGTACACGGTGTCGTAGTGATGGTAGGCGACGGCGGCCACCACCCCGTAGGCCGCAGGCAAGGCTCCGTTCACCTCGGCCCGCATCGCGACGATGAGGACCAGGCCGTACTCGGCGATACGGAAGACCGGCGGCACCAGCCAGTCCAGGGGGCCCTTGAGCGGATGCGTGAGGGCCCGGCCCGAGCAGCGGGCGTACAACAGCACGGCGACCACCGGCAGGAACCAGGCGCCGAACAGCGGGTCCAGCGCCGTGACCAGCAGCGCGACCGCGCCTATGAGAGCCCACACCGGGGCGGCGTACGCCGAGGGGCGCGCCCCCCGGAGGACGGCGACCGAGGAGAGGTCGGCCAGGGGCCCGGAGTCGGCGAGGTCACGCAGGGCCTGGGCGGCGCGGTCGGTCCGGAGGGCCTTGCGGGTGAGGGAGCGGAGCACGCGGCCTGCAGTGGTGTAGCACGCGGCGACGGCGCAGCCGACCAGGAGGGCGTAGAAGACGACACGGGGGCTGGTGAACGCCGTGAGGACGGCGATCATCGCCCAGCGCTCACCGATCGGCAGGACGATCATCCTGCGGACCCATACGGTCCAGCCGACACTGTCGAGCCGGTCCGAAAGGGCCGCGGTGGGGCTGGTGTTGGCGGAGGCGTCGTGGTTGGCCTCGGTGAAGGAGAAGTCCACGACGTGACGGACGGTCTGGAGAACCATCGCGCCGAGCGCGAGGGCCCAGACGTCGTCGCCGCCGCGGGCCGCGCCGATCGCGAGCCCCGCGTAGAAGGCGTACTCCTTGGCGCGGTCGAAGGTGGCGTCCAGCCAGGCGCCCAGCGTGGAGTACTGCAGCGAGTAGCGGGCGAGCTGGCCGTCGGCGCAGTCGAGGACGAAGGACGCGATCAGGAGCACACCGGCGGCGACGTACCCGGGGCGGGTACCGGTGGCCGCGCAGCCGGCGGCGATGAGCGCGGTGAGGAGGGAGGCGGTGGTGACCTGGTTCGGGGTCAGACCGCGACGGGCGCACCAGCGGGCGATGTAGCGGGAGTACGGGCTGATGCAATAAGTCGTGAAGAAGCCGTCGCGCGACTTCACGGCGGTCCGAAGCCGCACCCGCTCGTCGTCGACCGCGTCGACGGCGGCGCGGGCTGCGGCGCGCTCCTCATCCCCGGACGGCACGGTGGCGACGAGGACGCCGAGTTCGGGCCGGTGGACCTCGACGTCCGCGGCGCGCAGGGCAGCGGAGATGCGGTCCGGCACGCAGTCGCCCGCCGCGAGCTCGGCCAGGGAGACGCGATCCGGGGCGGCGCCGCCGGTGGCGGCAGACCCGGTGGCAGGGGCAGCAGACCCGGTGGCGGTGGTCGCGGTGGAGCCCGCGGCCGCCGGGGACACCGCTGCCACGAGCGCACGCAGGAGGTCCGGACGGGCCTCGGCCTGGACCGTGATCACGCCGGGGGCGGCGGCTGCCGGAAAGCGGGGGTCCGTCAGGGCCAACCGCAGGGCGTGGGTGTGGGCGACCGTACGGGGATCCACCAGCGCCACGCGCTGGGCGGCAGGGAGTGAGTTCACCAGCGCCGCCAGGTCGGTGCCCGCCCCCGCTTCGACGACGTCGAAGCCCAGCAATCGCAGGTCGCTCCCGAGCTGCGATCCGGCGACCTGCTGACCGGTGAGGATTGCGGTCGACAGTCGAACTCACTCCTTGGAATCTGACATGGCCGCGCCGGGACGTGGGAGGTCCGGGCAGCGGTCGTGGCACACCCCGGCACCATGACCGGCGGCAGCACGTCGGCAGAGGCTATCGGATCCTCGGAAGCGACAGTTCATCGCCCGTTTGCGCCCTGACAAGGCCGCACAGGTTGCGAGAGACGGCCGACTGGCTCCGCCTCCGAGCATCATGGTCGATCACGCCGCCCCGCGACAAACGGCGGCAGGAAGCGCCCATAACGCCCCGATCCCCGGCCGCGGCTTAGGCTGCCCGGCATGACGTGGCTGATCACCGGCGGAGCCGGATACATCGGTGCCCATGTGGTGCGGGCGATGGCCCGGGCCGGGGAGCGCGTCGTCGCCCTCGACGACCTCTCGGCCCCCGGCAGCGGCCTTGCACGGCTGCCCGAAGGCGTCCCGCTCGTCACCGGCAGCGTCCTGGACCGCGAACTGCTCGACCGTACGATCACCGGGCACCAGATCTCCGGCGTGGTGCATCTCGCGGCCCGGAAGCGGGTCGGGGAGTCGGTCGAGTCTCCACTGCTCTACTACCGCGAGAACGTGCACGGCCTGACCGTGCTCCTCGAGGCGGCCGTCACCGCCCGCGTCGAACGCTTCGTCCTCTCCTCCTCGGCAGCCGTCTACGGCATGCCCGACGCCCAGCTCGTCACCGAGGACACCCCCTGCCTGCCGATGAACCCGTACGGCGAGACCAAGCTGGCGGGCGAGTGGCTCGTACGCGCCACGGGCCGGGCCCACGGCATGGCCACCGCCTGTCTGCGCTACTTCAATGTGGCGGGCGCCGCGCGTCCCGAGATGGCGGACGTGGGAGTGTCCAATGTCATCCCGACGTTCTTCGAGGCGCTGTCCAAGGGCGAGCCACCGCTGATCTTCGGCGACGACTATCCGACCCCGGACGGCACCTGCATCCGCGACTACGTCCATGTCGCCGACCTCGCCGACGCCCATCACATGGCCGCCCGGCGCCTCGCGGCCCAGGACCGGCCCGGCGATCTGACCGTGAACATAGGCACCGGCCACGGCGTCTCCGTACGCGAGCTGGCCCGTCTCGTCGCCGAGGTCACGGGCCGGACCGAGCCCGCCGCCCGGGTCGTGGGGCGGCGGGCGGGCGACCCGGCGCGCGTCGTCGCCGCCGTCGGCAGGATCGAGCGGGAGCTCGGCTGGACCGCGCGCCACGAGGTGCGTGACATGGTCGAGTCGGCGTGGCAGGGCTGGTGCCTGCGCATTTCAGGCGAGTTCAAAACGCCAGGTCAGAGCACATGACAACGGTGTTCAGCGTCGTGTTGCCCCGACCGGTCGCCCGTAGTTCACTGTGATCCCGTCGGCACCCGCCGACTGTTGCGTCGCGGCATCCGCGGCGACCTACCCACCGATTCCCGGGAGGCACCCGACATGGGGGCAGGGCACGACCACGGGCACGCGTACGGCCCGGCGCCGGGCGCGGACCGCACCGCGGCCGCCGAGTACCGCGTGAGGCTGCGCATCGCCCTGTGCCTGACCGTGACCGTGCTCGTCACCCAGGTCGTCGGCGGGCTCCTGACCGGCTCCCTGGCACTGCTCGCCGACGCCGGGCACATGGCGACCGACGCCGTCGGGCTGGTGATGGCTCTGCTGGCCATCCACTTCGCCAACCGCCCGCCCAGCGAGCGCCGCACCTTCGGGTACGCGCGCGCCGAGATCCTCGCCGCGGTCGCCAACTGCCTGCTGCTGTTCGGCGTCGGCGGGTTCATCCTCTACGAGTCGGTAGAGCGGCTGCTGTACCCGCCGGAGGTCGACGCTGGGCTGACCATCGTCTTCGGTGCGGTGGGCCTGGTCGCGAACGGGATCTCGCTCGCCCTGCTGATGCGCGGCCAGAAGGCCAGCCTCAATGTCCGCGGGGCGTTTCTCGAGGTCATGTCCGACGCGCTGGGCTCCCTCGCCGTGATCGTCTCGGCGGCCGTGGTCATGGCCACCGGCTTCCGCCAGGCCGACCCCATCGCCTCCATCGTCATCGGCCTGATGATCGTGCCGCGCGCCTGGCGGCTGCTGCGCGAGGCGCTGGACGTCCTGCTCGAGGCAGCCCCCAGGGACGTCGACATGGCGGAGGTCCGGTCGCACATCGTGGGGCTGCCCGGCGTCGAGGACCTGCACGACCTCCATGTGTGGACCATCACGTCGGGGCTCCCCGTACTCTCCGCCCACGTCGTCGTACGGGAGGACGTCCTGGACTCGGTGGGCAACGAGAAGATGCTCCACGCGCTGCAGGGGTGCCTGGGCCGTCACTTCGACGTCGAGCACTGCACGTTCCAGCTCGAGCCCGTCGGTCACGCCGAGCACGAGGCCGGGCTGTGCCACTGAAGCCGCACCCCCGGCGTTTCACCGGCCGCACCCTGCGACGCGTCACCGGATCGGCTTACGCGTCGCGCGACGACGCGCCGCCTATCAGGCTGACATGCGGCTGAGCCGCCCGGCCGCGCCCGATTTGTACGGCAGACTTTGAACTCTGCAGCCCGACCCAAGGATGGCCATGCCGACCACACCAGCCACCACCGCCCACGCCTCGCAGAACGGCGCCGCGACGCCGATCATGCTCGAACTGGTCGATGAGAACGGCACGACGATCGGCACGGCGGAGAAGCTCTCCGCCCATGTGCCACCGGGCAAACTGCACCGGGCCTTCTCCGTCTTCCTCTTCGACACCTCGGGACGGCTGCTGCTCCAGCAGCGGGCTCTGGGCAAGTACCACTCCCCCGGCGTCTGGTCGAACACCTGCTGCGGCCACCCCTACCCCGGTGAGGCGCCGTTCGCGGCGGCGGCCCGGCGTACGGCGGAGGAACTCGGGGTCTCGCCGTCGCTGATGTGCGAGGCGGGCACGGTGCGCTACAACCACCCAGACCCGGCCTCGGGTCTGGTGGAGCAGGAGTTCAACCACCTGTTCGTGGGGCTCGTGCGGGACGAGCCGGAGCCGGATCCCGAAGAGGTCGGCTCCACGGCGTTCGTGACGGCGCCTGAACTGGCACGCATGCACGACGAGCGGCCGTTCTCGGCCTGGTTCATGACGGTGCTCGACGCGGCGCGACCGGCGATCCGGGAACTGACGGGCGCCTCGGCGGGCTGGTAACGGCGGGCCCGGTCCAGCGGGGGGCACCCGCCGGAACCGGCCGTCGTGGCAGGGCGGCGGGGCGTACCGGCTGCGTTCGCGCCCCTCGCGTCGGCCGCGTTCGCCCCGCGCGTCGGCCGCGTCGCGCGCGGGCAAGGGCGCAGGGGCCGCCGTGCCCTCGGAGCGCGAGCCGTGCCCTCAGAGCGCGAGCGGTACGGCCGCCCAGATCACCTTGCCGCCGCCGGCGGTCTGCTCGACGTCGCAGACCCCGCCCGCCTCGGCGGTGATCGCCTTCACCAGCAGCAGCCCCCGCCCGCCCGTCTGCCCCTCCTCCGCCACCAGGGCCTTGGGGCGGTACGGATGGTTGTCCTCGACCGCCACCCGCACCCATCCGCCGCCGACGGAGACCTCCACCGTGACGGTGGGCGAGAGCAGAGCCGCGTGCCGTACAGCATTGGTCACCAACTCCGAAACGATCAGCAACAAGCCGTGGAGGACGTCGTCCTGGAGCGGTACGCGCTGGTTGCGCAGCAGGTCGCGAAGGGCGTGACGCGCCTGCGGAACCGCGGAGTCGCGGGCCGAGGCGGTGAAGCGCCATGCGCCCTCGTAGGGCCGGCGGGCGCCGAACCCGTCCGCGGCGGGCGCCTCGGCGACACCCGTGGCCGCCTGTCCCGCGGCCACGGCAGGACCCGTCACCCCGGCACGGGCCACGGCGTGCTCACGGGGCAGGGCTTGCCCCGGCGCAGCTGCCGGGCCGGGCACTGCTGCCTGTTCCGGCACCATGGCGTGTCCCGCGGCCATGGACGCTCTCGGGTCGCCCGGTCTGCTACCGCCAACCTCCATGTCCCGCGCCTCCTCTCCGCTTTGCGCGACGAACCGCGGAGGAACCCGCAGCCTCCGCCGTCGCATCGCATTGTCCCCGCGACAGGACCGCTGAGCGCTCCTCACACGTCGAAGTGTTGGGAATACATTGGTCCGTACCGGTCTGGTGGCCGGAAGTCATCAGGTATCGACGGAGTATCGGCTGATTCTGACCAACTGCGCATCAAGGCAGCAGTTGTACGACTGGTCCTGTTCACCTGGGCCCGTCTCCGCCGAAGCGTCCGGATAGCATCCGGCCATGGAGCCAGGACTGCAGGTGAACACCGCCAACGGCGTCGCCACCGTCGTCATCCACAACCCCGCCAAGCGCAACGTCATGACGACCGCCATGTGGCGCGAGTTCCCCGCCGTGCTCGACCGGTTGGCGGCCGACCCGGGGGTACGGGTGCTGGTGCTGACCGGAGCCGGGGACACCTTCTGCGCGGGCGCGGACATCGGCGCGCTCAGGGAGTCGGCGGCGGAATCCCAGGGACTCGCGGTGGCCGCGGAGGAGGCGCTGGCCGCCTTCCCATGGCCGGCGCTGGCGGCCGTCCGCGGCTACTGCGTGGGCGGCGGCTGCCAGCTCGCGGCCGCCTGTGATCTGCGGTTCGCCGCCGAGGGCTCCTCCTTCGGGATCACTCCCGCGAAGCTCGGCATCGTCTATCCGGCTCCGTCCACGCGCCGGCTTGCCTCCCTCGTCGGACCGGCCACCGCCAAGTACCTGCTGTTCTCCGCGGAGTTGATCGATGCGGAACGTGCGCTGCGCACCGGACTGGTGGACGAGGTGCTGCCCGCGGGCGACCTCGGGAAGCGTGTGGCCGAGTTCGCCGGAGTCCTCGCCTCACGCTCGCTGCTCACACAGGCCGCCGCCAAGGAGTTCGCGAGCGCGCCCACGCTGCCCGAGCGGGAGGCGCACTGGTCCCGGCTGGCGCGGGAATCCGGCGAGGCAGCCGAGGGCGTATCCGCGTTCCTGGAACGGCGAGCGCCCCGTTTCATGTGGCCGGGCTGACGACGGTCACGGGATCAACCGCCTCTCGCCCACGCGTTCAACTGCTCCTGTCACCACAGGAGTTCATCCGACTCGGCCTTCTCGGGGCGGAGGTTTCTTGGCACTCCAACTGCCCCTGGCACAGCATGACTTGGGTGCACCGAGCAGCGTGACGGGCGTAAGCGAAGCGCGGGCACCGACATGTTCGACGCGTGTGCAAGGGCCGTCGTCCATGGGCGCGAACCGGCCCGGGCCCCCGGGACCACGAGCACTCTGGGCGATGCACCTCATCGAGTCCGGCGTTCGCCACCACGTTCAGCGAGCAGATGACGTCACGAACCGGACCGGTGCGCTCGGCCGTGGAGACCGACATCGGCGCAGGGGGGCCGCCCACCCTCGTGACCGCCGCGTCCGCGACGCACTCGGTACGGCGCAGGACCGGCCCCGTACGGGAGACGCACCCCGGCCCGCGCGCGGCGCGGCGTCCCCGGCATGCAGGGGCGGACGGCCGGCGTCGACTGGGCCCTTCAAGCCGCCTCTACCTGCAGGTAGCGTGCGGTGCCATGACTACTCCGCTGCCAGACCGCGCAGGCCGCCGCTGTCACAACGTCCTCAACCCGCTCCACTCGGCGATCTACTTCTCCCCGGACATGGCCCGGGAAATGGCCGCCATAGGCCACGGCGAGTCGTCCGCCGCCTACTTCGCGACGCGGGCCGCCGCCATGGGGCCGGTGGGCGCGGGGGCGGTCACCGCCGCCTTCTACAACTTCAGCCACGACCTGGTGGCCCGGCACGTACCCGGGATCTGGCGTACCGCCTCGCCCGAGGAGACCCTCGAGGCCCGCACCCGTGGCGTCGACGCCACCCTGCGGCGGCTGCTCGGTGAGGAAGCCGTGACCTCGCCCGAGATGGCGGAGGCCGCGGAGCTCGCGCTGCGTGCAGCCGAGGCCGGGAGCCGCCCCGCCCGGCCCCTGTACGCGGCCCACGCCGACCTGCCGGTGCCCGAGGAACCGCATCTTGCGTTCTGGCATGCGGTGACCCTGCTGCGCGAGCACCGCGGCGACGGGCACATCGCGGTGCTCGCCGGCGCCGAGCTCGACGCTCTGGAGGCGATCGTCAGCCACAGTGCGAGCGGCAGGGGCCAGCAGCCCAAGTGGCTGATGCGCACGCGCGGATGGACGACGGACGACTGGTCGGCGGCGGAGGACCGGCTGCGCAAGCGCGGGCTCATGGACGCCGAGGGCGAGTTGACCGAGGAGGGCGTCGCGCTGCGCAAGCGGATCGAGGAGGAGACCGACCGGCTCGACCGCGCGCCGTACGAGCACCTGGGCGCGGCAGGGGTGGAGCGGCTTACAGAGCTGGCGGGCGGCTGGACCGCCAAGGCGGTCGCCGCGGGGGCCTTCCCCGCCGACCTCCTCGGCAAGGGGTAGCCGGGCGCCTCCGGAGCGGCCGGGTCGCGGGCGGGCCGGGCCCGGCCCCCTGGCCGGGCGAAGCCGTGCCGGCCGTGCGGCACGCCGTCCCGCGCCCTCGGCTGCTCCGGCCCCTCGCCGCCGTCCCAGGACCCCGCACCCGCCGCCCTTCCAGGCCCCGACCACGCCCATCCCAGAACCCCGCACCCGCCGCCGTTCCAGACCCCGGCCCGGGTTCCGACGCCGCGACGACGTTCCGGCCCCGCGGGTGCCCTCGCCGTTCGGCCGGGGCGCGCGGCACCGCACGCCCCGTGCGCGGGCCACGCCGCCACGCCTGTTTCCGCTCATGACGGTGCCACCTGCCACAATGCAGGCACCAGTGGCAACGACAAGGCGGAACGGGATCGTGACGACGTCGATTGAGGGCAGGATCGCCGAGGAACTCGGCGTACGGGAGCGGCAGGTGAAGGCGGCCGTCGAGCTGCTCGACGGCGGTTCGACCGTGCCGTTCATCGCGCGCTACCGCAAGGAAGCCACCGAGATGCTCGACGACTCCCAACTGCGGTCGGTCGAGGAGCGGCTGCGCTATCTGCGCGAGCTCGAGGAGCGGCGCACCGCGATCCTCGAGTCGGTCAAGTCCCAGGGCAAGCTCGACGAGGAGTTGGAGGCCCGCATCCGGGCCGCGGACTCCAAGGCCCGTCTGGAGGACATCTACCTCCCCTTCAAGCCCAAGCGCCGTACGAAGGCGCAGATCGCGCGCGAGGCGGGCCTCGAACCGCTCGCCGACGGGCTCCTTTCCGACCCGTCGGTGGAGCCGCTCGCGGCCGCGGCCGCGTTCGTCGACGACGACAAGGGAGTCGCGGATGCGCAGACGGCGCTGGACGGCGCCCGCGCCATCCTGACCGAGCGGTTCGGCGAGGACGCCGACCTGATCGGCGAGTTGCGCGAGCGGATGTGGGAGCGCGGGCGGCTGGCCGCGAAGGTCCGGGACGGCAAGGAGGAGGCGGGCGCGAAGTTCGCCGACTACTTCGACTTCGCCGAGCCGTTCACGGAACTGCCCTCGCACCGCGTGCTGGCAATGTTCCGCGGCGAGAAGGAGGAGATCCTCGACCTCGCGTTGGAGCACGCCGGGCCGGGTGACGAACCGGAGGACGGCCGCACCTCCTACGAGCAGGCCATCGCAGCGCGCTTCGGCATCGCCGACCGCGGCCGGCCCGCCGACACCTGGCTCGCCGACACCGTCCGCTGGGCGTGGCGCACCCGCGTTCTCGTCCACCTCGGGATCGACCTGCGGCTGCGCCTGCGGCAGGCCGCCGAGGACGAGGCCGTACGGGTCTTCGCGGCGAACCTGCGCGATCTGCTGCTCGCCGCACCCGCCGGCACGCGCGCCACGATGGGCCTGGACCCGGGCTTCCGTACCGGCGTGAAGGTCGCGGTCGTGGACGCGACGGGCAAGGTGGCCGCCACCGACACCATCTATCCGCACGTACCGCAGCAGAAGTGGGACGAGTCGCTGGCCAGGCTCGCGAAGCTGGCGCAGGAGCACCGCGTCGAGCTGATCGCCATCGGCAACGGCACCGCATCCCGTGAGACGGACAAGCTGGCGGCCGATCTCATCGCCCGGCAGCCGGAGTTGAAGCTCACCAAGGTGATGGTCTCCGAGGCCGGGGCCTCGGTGTACTCGGCGTCGGCCTTCGCCTCCCAGGAGCTGCCGGACCTGGACGTGTCGCTGCGCGGGGCCGTGTCGATCGCTCGCCGCCTGCAGGACCCGCTGGCCGAACTGGTCAAGATCGATCCCAAGTCGATCGGCGTGGGCCAGTACCAGCACGACCTGTCCGAGGTGAAGCTGTCCCGCTCGCTGGACGCGGTGGTCGAGGACTGCGTGAACGGCGTCGGCGTCGACGTCAACACCGCCTCCGCGCCGCTGCTCGCGCGCGTCTCCGGCATCGGTGCGGGCCTGGCCGAGAACATCGTGGCCCACCGCGACGCCAACGGCGCCTTCCGCGCGCGCAAGCAGCTCAAGGATGTGGCGCGACTGGGCCCGAAGGCGTACGAGCAGTGCGCGGGCTTCCTCCGTATCCGCGGCGGCGACGACCCGCTGGACGCCTCCAGCGTGCACCCGGAGGCGTACCCGGTGGTGCGGCGGATCGCGAGCACGACGGGCGGTGACGTGAAGACGCTCGTCGGCAACACGTCGGTGCTGCGCGGGCTGAAGCCGGATGCCTTCGTCGACGACTCCTTCGGACTTCCCACGGTCACCGACATCCTCAAGGAGTTGGAGAAGCCGGGGCGCGACCCGCGGCCGGCCTTCAAGACGGCCACCTTCAAGGAGGGCGTCGAGAAGATCGGCGACCTCTCGGCGGGGATGATCCTGGAGGGTGTCGTCACCAACGTCGCCGCGTTCGGGGCCTTCGTGGACATCGGAGTCCACCAGGACGGTCTGGTGCACGTCTCGGCGATGTCGAGGACATTCGTGAAGGACCCGCGGGACGTGGTGAAGCCGGGCGACATCGTGCGCGTGAAGATCCTGGACGTGGACATCCCGCGCAAGCGGATCTCGCTGACCCTGCGCCTGGACGACGAGTCGCCCTCCGGCGGCGGCAGGCAGGGCGGCGGCCGCGGGGAAGGCCGTCAGGGCGGCGGCGGCCGCGGCGACGGCGGCCAGGACCGCCGTCAGGACCGGCCGCGGCGGGGCGCGCCGCAGCAGCGCCAGGGCGGCAACCGCGGCGGCGCGCCGGCCAACGGAGCGATGGCGGACGCGCTGCGGCGAGCGGGTCTGCTCGGCCCGAACGGCAACTGAGGCGCGGGCGGCGGGGATTCGTCCCCGCCGCCGACGTCTTTCTCCGCCCCTGGCGCGACACTCCGCGATGCTGGCCAACATTTCGCGATGCTGGTGCGACGCGCTCGACGTCCCGGGTTCGCCGTCGGCTGCCTCAGGTACGTGACGGCCATGGGTGGCCGCTTCGTATCGCGGTTCCGCTCATCCGCCACTCCCCGTCGCCTCCCGAACCGGCGCTTCACCGGCGCCCTTCTGCGATGCAGGCCGACAACCCGGTGCGCCGGCCGCCGAGTTGGCCGCTGAGGAGCAGCTCCAGCGCTACCTGGCGCAGCGGCTGCTCACGAGGCCTGCCGACGCCGCCGTGTGACGTCCGGCCCGGGCGGTCGCAGGGCCGACCCGCTCCGAGGCAACAGCCCCGTCAGGCACGGGAGTTCAGAGCACCGTCACGCGTCCCTCCGCGACCTCCACGCGGCGCGTCAGGCGGACGGCGCTCAGCATGCGCCGGTCGTGGGTCACCAGGAGCAGGGTCCCCTCGTACGAGGAGAGAGCCGATTCGAGCTGTTCGATGGCCGCCAGGTCGAGGTGGTTCGTGGGCTCGTCCAGCACCAGGAGGTTCACGCCGCGGCCCTGGAGCAACGCCAGGGCCGCGCGCGTGCGTTCACCCGGTGAGAGGGTTGACGCGGGCCGCAGTACGTGCGCCGCCTTGAGGCCGAACTTGGCCAGCAGCGTACGGACGTCCGCCGGGCTCATATCCGGTGCGGCCGCGCCGAAAGCGTCCATCAGGGGCTCGTTGCCGAAGAACAGGCCGCGGGCCTGGTCGACTTCGCCCACGACCACACCCGGGCCGAGCGCCGCGCGCCCGGCGTCCAGGGGCAGGCGCCCGAGCAGGGCCGCGAGAAGCGTGGACTTGCCGGAGCCGTTGGCGCCGGTGATCGCCACGCGGTCGGCCCAGTCGATCTGCAGATCCACGGGTCCGAAGGCGAACGAGCCGCGCTTCGCCTCCGCCCCGGTGAGCGTCGCCACGACGGCGCCGGACCGCGGGGCGGCCGCGATCTCCATCCGCAGTTCCCACTCCTTGCGCGGTTCCTCGACGACATCGAGCCGTTCGATCATCCGCTCCGTTTGGCGGGCCTTGGCCGCCTGCTTCTCACTCGCGTCCGAGCGGAACCTACGGCCGAGCTTGTCGTTGTCGCCCGCCTTGCGGCGCGCGTTCTTCACGCCTTTGGCCATCCAGTTGCGCTGCATCCTGGCGCGCGCCTCCAGGCCTGCACGTGTGTCGGCGTACTCCTCGTACTCCTGGCGGGCGTGGCGCCGGGCCACCTCGCGCTCCTCCAGATAGGCCGCGTAGCCGCCGCCGTAGAGGTTCACCTGCTGCTGGTGCAGGTCGAGTTCGAGAACATTCGTCACGGTCCGGGTGAGGAATTCGCGGTCGTGGCTGACCACAACGGTCCCTGCGCGCAGGCCCGTCACGAACGCCTCCAGGCGCTCAAGACCGTCCAGGTCCAGGTCGTTGGTCGGCTCGTCGAGGAGGAAGACGTCGTAGCGGCTGAGGAGGAGTGAGGCCAGGCCGGCTCGGGCGGCCTGGCCACCGGAGAGGGTCGTCATGGGCCGGTCGAGTCCCACGGCGAGGCCGAGGCTCTCGGCGGTCTCCTCGGCCCGCTCCTCCAAGTCGGCGCCGCCGAGGGCGAGCCAGCGTTCGAGGCCGCCTGCGTACGCGTCGTCGGCTCCGGGCAACCCGTCGGCGAGCGCCTGGGTGGCCTCGTCGAGGGCGTGCTGGGCCGCAGCCACGCCCGTACGGCGGGCGAGGAACTCCCGCACGCTCTCCCCCGGCCGCCGCTCCGGCTCCTGCGGCAGGTGGCCTACGGCGGCTGCGGGCGGGCTGAGCTGCAGGGAACCGCGTTCGGGTGCGTCGAGGCCGGCGAGCATGCGCAGCAGGGTGGACTTGCCCGCGCCGTTGACACCGACGAGGCCGATCGCATCGCCGGGGGCGACGACCAGGTCGAGGCCGGAGAAGAGGGGGCGTTCGCCGTGACCCGCGGTGAGGTCTTTGGCGACGAGGGTGGCAGTCATCAGACGGCCGATCCTAGCGGCGCGGCCCGGGGGTCGGGTGTGCGTCCGGTGGCCGGGCGGGGCGCAGGTGAGAAGGCCCCCCGGACCTTCGCCCCACCGCCGGGCGGTGGAGCGGGCCCGAGGGACCTCCCTCGTTCCGCGAGACGTGTACGTCGGACGGCGCCGACGTCCGTCAGCCGCGTCAGCCGTGTCAGCCGCGTCGGCCGAGCGTCGCCAGCGCCTCGTTGAGGATCTTCGACGGGCGCATGACGGCCTCCGCCTTGGACGGCGACGGCTGGTAGTAGCCGCCGATGTCGACCGGGGAGCCCTGCACGGCGAGCAGTTCGTCGACGATCGCCTGCTCCTGCTGGGTCAGCGTCTCGGCCAGGGCCCTGAACGCCTCGGCGAGCTGCGTGTCGTCGGTCTGCTCGGCCAGCTCCTGCGCCCAGTACAAAGCGAGGTAGAAGTGGCTGCCGCGGTTGTCGATGCCGCCCAGCTTGCGGCTCGGCGACTTGTTCTCGTTGAGGAAGGTCGCCGTCGCACGGTCCAGGGTGTCGGCCAGGATCTGGGCGCGCGCGTTGTCCGTCGTCTGCGCGAGGTGCTCGAAGCTGACCGCGAGCGCCAGGAATTCTCCCAGGCTGTCCCAGCGCAGGTAGTTCTCCTTGACGAGTTGCTGGACGTGCTTCGGCGCGGAGCCGCCGGCGCCCGTCTCGAACAGGCCGCCGCCGTTCATCAGCGGTACGACGGAGAGCATCTTGGCGCTGGTGCCCAGCTCCAGGATCGGGAAGAGGTCGGTCAGGTAGTCGCGCAGCACGTTGCCGGTGACGGAGATCGTGTTCTCGCCGCGGCGGATCCGCTCCAGGGAGAAGGCGATGGCGTCGACCGGCCGCATGATCTCGATCCGCAGGCCCTCGGTGTCGTGCTCGGAGAGGTACTGCTTCACCTTGGCGATGAGGTTGGCGTCGTGCGCCCGGCCCTCGTCCAGCCAGAACACGGCCGGGTCGCCGGTCGCGCGGGCACGGGTCACTGCGAGCTTGACCCAGTCCTTGATCGGCGCGTCCTTGGTCTGGCACATGCGGAAGATGTCGCCCGCGCTGACCGTCTGCTCGAGGACGACGTCGCCCTTGGCGTCGAGGACACGCACCGTGCCGGTGTGCTGGATCTCGAAGGTCTTGTCGTGGCTGCCGTACTCCTCGGCCTTCTGCGCCATCAGGCCGACGTTGGGCACCGAGCCCATCGTGGACGGATCGAAGGCGCCGTTGGCGCGGCAGTCGTCGATGACGACCTGGTAGATGCCGGCGTAGCTGCTGTCGGGGATGACGGCGAGGGTGTCGGCCTCGTTGCCGTCCGGGCCCCACATGTGGCCGGAGGTACGGATCATGGCGGGCATGGAGGCGTCCACGATCACGTCGCTCGGCACGTGCAGATTGGTGATGCCGCGGTCGGAGTCGACCATCGCCAGCTCCGGGCCCTCGGCCAGCTCGGCCTCGAACGATTCCTTGATCTTTGCGCCGCCCGGTACGGACTCCAGGCCCTTGAGGATGCCGCCCAGACCGTCGTTCGGGGTCAGGCCCGCCTTGGCGAGGGTCTCGCCGTGCTCGGCAAAGGTCTCCGGGAAGAAGGCCCGTACGACATGGCCGAAGATGATCGGGTCGGAGACCTTCATCATCGTGGCCTTGAGGTGCACGGAGAACAGCACGCCCTCGGCCTTGGCGCGCGCCACCTGCTCGGTGAGGAACTCGCGCAGCACCGCCACACGCATCACGGAGGCGTCCACGACCTCACCTGCGCGCACCGGCACCGACTCGCGCAGCACGGTCGTGGTGCCGTCGTCACCGGCAAGCTCGATGCGCAGCGAGCCGTCCTCGGGAACGACCACGGACTTCTCGGTGGAGCGGAAGTCGTCGCCCGTCATGTGTGCGACGTTGGTCCTGGAGTCGGGCGTCCAGGCGCCCATGCGGTGCGGGTGGGCCTTGGCGTAGTTCTTGACCGAGGCGGGGGCGCGGCGGTCGGAGTTGCCCTCGCGCAGGACCGGGTTGACGGCGCTGCCCTTGACCTTGTCGTAGCGGGCGCGGATGTCGCGCTCCTCGTCGGACCTCGGGTCGTCCGGGTAGTCCGGGAGCGCGTAGCCCTGCTGCTGCAACTCGGCGATCGCGGCCTTGAGCTGGGGGATCGAGGCCGAGATGTTGGGCAGCTTGATGATGTTGGCGCCCGGCGTCCTGGCGAGCTCGCCCAGCTCGGCGAGCGCGTCGTCGATCCGCCGGCTCTCCTCGAGCCGCTCGGGGAAGCTCGCGATGATCCGCCCCGCCAGGGAGATGTCGCGGCTCTCGACGCTGACGCCGGCGGTTGAGGCGTACGCCCGGATCACAGGCAGGAACGAGTACGTGGCCAGGGCCGGGGCCTCGTCAGTGTGCGTGTAGATGATCGTCGAGTCAGTCACCGATACTCCGCTTCACGTTTCTCCATCGTCTCGATATCAAGATATCCCGTCCTCACCCCTCCCCGACACTGCCCCCCGCCTCGCGCCGCCCGATGCCGCGGCACCGCTGTCACCTGCGGATATGTGCTGTGCGGAAGGCATGCACAAGCCGTTGCCGGTCAGGTTGACCGTCGTCGCGAACCCTGCGAAGAGCGGAATGAGGGCCGTGAGCGGAGGGATGACCGGCCCTCGTGGCCCGCTTCCCGGCGTAGTGGTCGCACCCTCCCCCGGGCACCGGCACCGGCACCGGCACCGGCACCCGCGCCGCGGCCGTCCGCCGTCGCATGCCGCGACGGGCAGCGGATAGCGTCCCGCCATGGACAGTGAAGTGATCGTCGTCGGCGGCGGAGTGATCGGGCTGACCACCGCGGTCACCCTCGCCGAGAGCGCCCGGCGTGTGACCGTGTGGAGCCGTGACCCGTACGCGAGCACGACGTCCGCTGTGGCGGGCGGGCTGTGCTGGCCCTACCGCGTACAGCCCGAGGAGCGCGCCGCCGCGTGGTCCCTGCGCTCCTTCCAGGTGCTGACCGGCCTGGCGGAACGGCCCGAGGAGACCGGGGCGCGGCTGGTCACCGGCACGATGGCCGGCACCCGTGCCGTGGACCTGGGCACCTGGGCCGAAGGCGTCCCGGGGCTGCGCGCGGCCCGTCCCGAGGAGCTGCCCGGCGGACACGGTTCCGGGGTCCGGGCGCGCGTGCCGCTGGTCGACATGCGGACCCATCTGGCGTATCTGGAACGCCGGTTGGCTGCCGCCGGCGGTGTGCTGGAACAGCGCGAGGCGGCCTCGCTCGACGAGGCGGGCCGGGCCGCCCCCGTCGTCGTCAACTGCACCGGTCTGGGTGCCCGCTGGCTCGTGCCGGACTCGGACGTGCGCCCCGTGCAGGGCCAGATCGTGATCGTGGAGAACCCCGGGATCGACGCGTGGTTCGTGGCGGCCGGGGACAGCGCCGAAGAGACGACGTATGTACTGCCGCAGCCGTACGGCCTGGCGCTGGGCGGCACGGCCCGCGAGGGCGTCTGGGACACGACCCCCGATCCGGCGACGGCCGCGGCGATCGTCCGCCGCTGCTCCCCCGTTCACCCGGAGCTGGCGACGGCCCGCGTCCTGGAACACCGCGTGGGGCTCAGGCCGTATCGGCCCAGTGTGCGGATCGAGCCGGAGCGGCTGCCGGGCGGCTCGCTGTGCGTGCACAACTACGGGCACGGAGGCGGGGGCGTCACGGTGTCGTGGGGGTGCGCGGAGGAGGCGGCGCGGCTGGTGGCCGGGGGCGGATAGGCGCGGAGCAGGACGGGCTCCGCGGCTCAGTGCCTCCAGGTTCAGCGGCGCTCCGGACAGCCCGTCGTCCCGTACTTCAGATGCACCTCGGCCCGCCCGGGGCAGGCCCCCGGACAACGCGTCAGCTCTTCGGAGCGTCGATGTCCGATGGCGATGGCGCCTGGGCGCCCGTACCTCCGTTCGTCGAGGGTCCGATGCGGAGTTCGAAGTCGCCGCCGAACTTCTCGTGTCCCGCGATGACCGCGCCCTCGACGGCCTCCTCGCCCCTCTGCCCGCGCACGATCAACGGGTCCCGGCGCAAGTCGCGCATCAGCGACCAGCACAGACCGACCATGACGAGGGTGAACGGTGCCGCGACCAGGATCGTCAGATTCTGCAAGCCGGTGAGCGCATCGCCCGCGCCGCCTCCGATCAGCAGCATCACGGCCGCGACCGCTCCCGTGAGCACACCCCAGAAGATGACCACGGGCTTGGTCGGTTCGATGGAGCCGCGCTGGGACAGCGTTCCCATCACGATGGACGCCGCGTCCGCGCCGGAGACGAAGAAGATCGCGACGAGGAGCATCACGAGCAGGCTCATCACCGTGGCGAGCGGGTACTCCTGCAGGACGGCGAAGAGCTGCCCCTCGGGCGTCGACTCGTTGCCGAGGCGGCCGTGGTCCTGCAGCGACATCGCCGAGCCGCCGAAGACCGCGAACCACAGCAGGCTGACGCTGCTGGGCACGAGGATCACGCCCCCGACGAACTGCCGGATCGTACGGCCGCGGCTGATGCGGGCGATGAACATGCCGACGAACGGCGTCCACGAGATCCACCACGCCCAGTAGAAGACCGTCCAGCTGGAGAGCCAGTCCGCCACGCCCTTGCCGCTCGACGCCTCCGTACGGCCCGCGAGCTGCGGCAGGTCGCCGAGGTAGGCACCGACGGAGGTGGGCAGCAGGTCGAGGATGACGATCGTGGGACCGGCGACGAACACGAAGACCGCCAGGATCAGGGCCAGCACCATGTTGATGTTGGACAGCCACTGGATGCCCTTGGCGACACCGGACACGGCGGAGGCCACGAATGCGACGGTCAGAACCGCGATGATGGCGACGAGGAGGCCCGTGCCGACGTCGCCCATCCACTCGAGTTCCTGGATGCCGCTGCTGATCTGGAGTGTGCCGAGGCCCAGGGACGCTGCGGAGCCGAAGAGGGTCGCGAAGATCGCCAGGATGTCGATGACCTGGCCGCCCCAGCCGTTCGCGTGCCTTTTGCCGAGCAGAGGCTCGAAGACGGAGCTGATCAACTGCCGCCTGCCCCGCCGGAAAGTGCTGTAGGCGATGGCGAGACCGACGACGGCGTAGATGGCCCACGGGTGGAGCGTCCAGTGGAAGAGCGTGGTGGCCATGGCGGTCTCCATGGCCTCGGCCGCGTCGGCCGGATCGGTGCCGGGCGGCGGCTCCTTGAAGTGGGAGAGCGGCTCGCTCACGCCGTAGAACATCAGGCCGATGCCCATACCGGCGCTGAACATCATCGCGACCCAGGAAACGGTCCGGAATTCCGGCGCCTCGCCCTCTGCGCCGAGGGTGATCCGTCCGTAGCGGCTGATCGCCAACCACAGCGCGAAGACCACGAAACCTGACGCGGCCAGTACGAAGGCCCAGCCGGCGTTGTGAATCAAGGAGTCGAGCATCGAGCCGGACGCGGATTCCAGCGCGTCCGTGAACAGGGCGCCCCAGACGACGAAGACCAGAGTGGCCAGCGCCGTGACGCCGAAGACCACTTTGTCGGTCTGCGGGCGGCGGGTCTCGTGCGGACTTCCGGGTAGATGTCTGACCACTACCTCGGCTGCCCCGTCATGCGTGTCATGTTCTCTGTCCGGCACGTCACGACCCTTTCCTGGCTGAATTCATATCGCCCGTACGCCTTACCACGTGGTCGCGTTCTCATTCCGGCGTCATGCAGCGAATTGCGGCTCCAGCACGGTCCCCGGACCACTCCGGCACGAGGGCGCGCCCCGGCGCCCCGCGGCGATTGCGCACGACGCCCCGACCGCTCGAGCACGAGGGCGGACGGTCCCCGGTGCTCCGGCGGGCCGCGCCCGCGAAGCGGGCTGCTGCGGGTCGTGGCGCCGGGAAGCGCCGTGCGCTCCGCCACGATGGCATCAACATGGCGATCTTGTGACATCACAGCGGGGCTCGTGACGGTGCGACAGATGTCCGAATAGGGTCACGACTGATCCTTCTCCCCGACCAGTTGGAGGACTGACCGTGCACCGCAGACTCCTTGCCCCGAGCGCGCTGACTGCCTGCGTCCTGCTGGCGATCCCGGCCGCCACGGCAACAGCCGCCCCCCAGGCGGGCACGCCCGGCGCCCCGGGAATCGGCGACCCGTACTACCCCGAGAACGGCAACGGCGGGTACGACGTCTCGCACTACGACCTGCGCCTGAAGTACCAGCCGAAGACCGACCGCCTCGAGGGAACCGCGACCCTGATCGCCACCACCCAGCAGGATCTCTCCCGCTTCAACCTCGACTTCGCGCTGGACGTGAGCGAAGTGCGGGTGAACGGGAAGAAGGCCGAGTTCCGCCGGTCGGGCGCGCACGAACTGGAGATCACCCCCTCCGCGCCGCTGGAGAAGGGCCGTGAGATCAGCGTCGTCGTCCGCTATGCGGGCACGCCCTCGGAGGTGAAGGTCGGCGGCTTCTCGGCCTGGCTGCGGACGCCGGACGGCGGGGTCATCGCGAGCGAGCCCGAGGCCGCCTGGTGGTGGTTCCCGAGCAACGACCACCCGCTGGACAAAGCCACCTACGACATCTCCGTCTCCGTCCCCGACGGCACTCAGGCGATCAGCAACGGCGTTCTGTTGTCGGAGAGTTCGAAACTGGGCTGGACGCGCACCAACTGGCGCTCCGACAAGCCGCAGGCCACCTACCTCGCCACCCTGGCCGTCGGGAAGTTCGACATCACCACGGACAAGACCGCCGACGGCCTGCCCGTGCTCAACGCGTACAGCAAGGACCTGGGCGGCAACGCGGGCGCGGCGCGGGCCAGCGTGGAGCGGAGCGTCGAGGTCACCGAGTGGCTGACCGGGGTCTTCGGCCCGTACCCCTTCAACGCGCTGGGCGGTTACGTCCCGAACGTGCCCACGGGCTACGCACTGGAGACCCAGACCCGTCCGTTCTACAGCCCGAGGCAGTTCGCGTCGGGAACGAACGTCTCGGTGGTCGTCCACGAACTGGCCCACCAGTGGTACGGCGACAGCGTCTCGGTCAAGGGCTGGAACGACATCTGGATCAACGAGGGATTCGCCCGCTACGCGCAGTGGCTGTGGTCGGAAAAGGAGGGCGAGGGCACGGCCCAGGAGCTGGCCGACTATGTGTACGCCTCGCATCCGGCCGACGACCCGTTCTGGAAGGTCCTGCCGGGCGACCCGGGGCCGGAGAACCAGTTCCACATCGCGGTGTACGACCGGGGCGCGATGACGCTGCAGGCGTTGCGGAACGAGGTCGGCGAAGAGGCCTTCTTCGCGATCCTCAAGGGCTGGACGCAGGAGTACGCCTACGGCAACGCGTCGGTGCGGGACTTCGTCCGGTACGCCGAGAAGGTCTCGGGCAAGCCGCTCGCGGACCTCTTCGAGACTTGGCTGTTCACGCCGTCGAAGCCGGACGCCCCGGCCGCCGCCGAGGCGAACGTCGGTGCACGGCCCGGTGAGCGGGGCGAGCCCGTCGAGAGCGCGCCCGAGCAGCCGAGGTCGTGGAAGAAGATCGCCGCGACGAATTCCGTCCATGCGCACGACCACGGCCCCGGTCGCGGCGACAGCGGGGGCCGGGAAGACCGGCCGGGCGCGGAGTAGCGGCATGGCGGACGGCTGAGGGGCCACGGGGCCCCCGGCTCGTCGCGCGCCGGTCCATCCGCCCCGGCCCGCGGGCCCGGCCGCGGCGGATGGACGAACCACGCGGGTGCAGGTCGTGGTGGTCGGCGGCGCGAGTCACTCCCGGCGCCTCCGGACCCCGCTACGCCCCGGCCCTTCGGCCGTTCCCGGCGCGGCGGCGGGCGTCGCGCGCGTACGGCAGGTATCGCAGCCGCTCGGGGAGCACCGGCACCACGACCCGTACGACCCGCCCGAACCACCGCAGTCGGCGCTCGTCGCTCGCGCTCCACTCCAGGCCGATGGCGCGGCGCGCGTCCGGCGGCATGAGGCCGACGGTCAGGAAGCGCCGCACCCGCAGCAGCGGGGGCAGCAGCGCCGGCCACGCCCACCGCAGGAGCGTTCGCAGCCACCGCGGTCCGCGCGGAGGCGGCGGCACGTACACGTCGGTGGCCACCAACTCCCGTACGACCACGGTCCGCTCCAGCTCGCGTGCCAGCACACCGCGGTAGTACGGCCAGAACTCCTCCGGCGTCTGCGGCATGTCGCGGTCATCGATGCCCAGCACCCGGCCCACCCGCAGCCATTCGGCGTAGAGCTGCCGCTCCTCGGCTGGGGTGAACGGGCGGCGGCCCATCACGTGCTGGGCGTGCCGGTACACGGGGAAGCCGGTGGCGTGCACCCATGTGTACGTGGCGAGGGCGAGCGCGCGGTAGGCGCGGCCGTGGGCGTCGGTGCCCCGGATCGGCTCATGCAGCTTCCGCAGCCGCCTGCCCTCCTCGGCCGCGGCCTCACCGCCGTACACCCAGAGCTGTGTCGAGGCGACCGATCGCTCGGCACGGCCCCAGGGGTCGGTGCGGAAGACGGAGTGATCGTCCACGCCCGCGCCGACAGCGGGGTGGGCGACCTGCATGGTCAGCGCGGCGGGCAGGGCGAGCACGGCCCGCACCTCCCCGGCGAGGCTCCACAGCATCCCGCCGACGGGAGGCGGCTGGGGTCCCCCGTCCCGGTGTCCCCGGTCCGCCGCCTGGTGTGCGGTCGTCACCCTTCCATCATCCCTCGCGGGTACGCGGGCCGCGGCTGACGGGCGGCCGCCTCCCATCGCGGGCGCACGGGCCGCGGGGCGGGGCGGGGCCGACGGGCGGCCTCCGTACCTGGGTGATGCCTGGGCGGGGCAGGGTGCCTTCGGCTACCCGGCCTGCGACGATCCCGTGGAGCGCGAACAGGCCCGGCTGTCGTGGACGCAGAGCATCGTGACCGCACTCGCCTCCGTACGGGACTCGGAGCGGACGGCCGACAGTGATGACACACCCTCGTCGGCCCCCGCGCAGGCTCCGGTCCCGCCGACTCTGCCGCGCAGAGCGGCAGTTGACGCTCCGCGAAGAACCGGATCCGCGAAGGACCGGATCCGCGAAGGACCGGATCCGCGAAGGACCGGATCCGCGAAGGACCGGAAGAAGCCCCGAAGCCCCGCCCCGAGTCACCGTGCGAAGGCACCCCGAGTGCGCTCAGGCCCCGGAGTCCACGTCCGTGCGCGCGGCCTCCGCCTTGAGCGCCGCCCGCAGCGTGGCGGCGCTGCGGTAGCCGACCATGGGGGCGATGCGGTCCAGGCTGAGGCCGGTCGTCCGGCGCAGATGGTTCGCGCGCTCGGCGCGCAGCCGCCGGATGAGGGCGTACGGGGACAGGCCCAAGTGGTCGCGGACATGGCGCTCCAGCGTGCGCCGCGTCGTACCGATGGCGGCGGCCGCGTCCGCGACGCCGATGTCACGACCGGCGTTGGCGCGGATCCACGCCTCGAACGCGGTCACCAGCCCGTCCGCCGTGGAGAGATAGCCCGCCGCCGCCTCCACGCTGCGCGCCGGGCGCTCGTCGATGAGGAGCGTCGCCGCGGTGAACTCGGCCAGTTGCGGGCTGACCCGGGAGACCAGGCTCATGGCGAGATCGATGTGGGCGAAGGCGGCTCCGGCCGTGGCGACCGCCCCGTCGCGGACGACCATCCGGGACATGTCCAGCCCGACCTTCGGATAGCGCCGCCGGAAGAGGTCGCTCAGCCACCAGCTCGTGGTGGCCTGCCGGTCGTCCAGCAACCCGGCCTCCGCCAGGATGAACGTGCCCGTACAGGCGGCCGCCAGTTCCCGGCCGTCGAACGACCAGGCGCGCAGCGCACCCCGCGCAGCCGCTGCACCTCCTCGCGCGCGAGCGCGTCGACGATGCCGGCCGGGCTGTTGGCGGCCATGGCGGGGATCACCAGCACATCCAGCTCCGCCTGGCCCGCGTCGTCGCCGAGCGCGAGACCGGAGGGGACGAGCAGTCCGCCGGCCGTCGGTACGGGTTCTCCGTCCGCGGTGACCGTACGGACCGATACACCTGGAATGTCCCGGTCCACATGCCGACGGGCCGCGTCGGCGGTGCGCAGGACGTCCAGGACCGTGGTGAGTCCGGAGTCCCAGCAACCGGGCAGGGCGATCACTCCGACTTTCATGTCGTGAACGCTACGCCGGATGTCGCGATCGCCGACACCCGGCTTCCTACGGTGTCCGCCATGCATCTCACCGAGGCACTCATGACGGGGACAGCAGAAGGAGGCGTCGTATGCACGCGGTGATCGGCACCCGGCCCGAGCACTACGAGCGACTGGGCATCACCCCGGGGGTGATCCAGCCCTGGGAGGACGGCCTTCGCACGGACGCGGCGGACGGGACCTTCGAGTGGTGGTACTGCGACGCGCACCTCGAGGACGGCTCGACGCTGACGGTCGAGTTCCACACCAAGCCGCCGTTCGTGTCCCCGAAGTCACCACTGACCCCGTTCGTCCTCGCGTCGCTTACCCTCCCCGACGGCACCAGGATCGACAGGACGTGCACGGAGGCGCCCGACGCGTTCACCGCGTCCACGGAGGGCTGCGACGTGACGATCGGGGCCGGCACCTTCCGCGGCAGCGTCGAGGACGGCTACTCCGTCCACGTCGAATTCCCGGACTTCTCCGCGGACATCACCCTCATCCCCGAAGTCCCGCCTTGGCGGCCCGAGACGGGGCATCTGTTCTTCGGAGAGCGGGAGGACCGGTACATCGCCTGGCTGCCGGTGTGCGCACGGGCCGCGGCGCAGGTGACCCTCGTCCGCGAGGGCCGCACCCGGCAACTGACGGGCGTCGGCTACCACGACCACAACTGGGGCAATGTCGCGCCGCGCAAGGTTCTCGACCACTGGTACTGGGGCCGGGCCTGCGTCGGTGATCACACCGTGGTCACCCTGATGTTCGTCAGCGACGAGATCTACGGCAAGAAGCGGATGCATGCCTTCCTGGTCGCCGAGTCCGGCCGGATCCTGGCCTCCGCGGTGGGTGAGGAGAGTTTGACCTTCTCGGCCGAGGACATCGTCGCCAATCCCGAGAGCGGCGTACCGGTCGCGAAGCGGCTCCGGTACGGCACCGAGGCCGACGGGGCGTCCTACGAGGTGACGTTCGACCACCGCGAGGACTCCTTCATGCTCGACTTCGGCAACGCGGGGGCGTACCACCGCTTCCGCGGCGACGTCACCGTGGAGGACACGCGCGACGGCCGGACCGAGGTCGTACGGGGCCGCACGCTCTGGGAGTTGCTGTACTTCGGCCCCCGCCCGGGGAAGGGCAGCGGCGAGACGGTGCAGGGGGACCGCATGCCGCTGGTCGGCCACCAGGCCTGACGGCTCGGCGTCCCGGGTCCCGGTGACCCGGGTCCCGGGACGCTCAACCACCACCTCGGGAGGGATGAGTGAGGGGGTGTTGCTGGGTCTGGTTTACCGGTAGACCGAGCGGATGTTGGTGGAGCGGTCGATGGCCGCGCATTTGGTTTGTGTGCGGCTGTTGGTGGTGGTGAGTGTGAGGTTGTTGGGGTTGGCGCAGCTGTTGCTCTGCCGACCTTCTTGGGCGGTGTTCTGCTGGAAGAGGTCCATGGCGCTGGAGCCGCCTTCTGCCGTGGCTCCCCCGCCGATGTCCGCAGTGTAGAGGTTGGCGGAGCCGTCCACCGTCTTACAACCCACCGTGGACCGGCTGCTGCTCAAGTCGATGGTCTCGTCGGGGAGGTTGGAGTTGTTGCAGGTGTTGTCCTGGCCGCCTTGCTGCGCGGTGTTCTGCTGGAACACGGTGCCGCCGGTGCTGGAGCCGCCTTCGGCTCGGGCGCCGCCGCCCTTGATGAAGGTCTTTTGGTTGAGGGAGAAATCCTTGTTCCCGCAACGCGCTTCCACCCGGCCCCCGGTCACCGTGATGTCCGCGTCGTTGTTGCGGCTGTTGCAGTTGTTGTTCTGCCGGCCTTCCTGGGCGATGTTCTGCGCGACCAGGTCGCCACCGATGCTGGAGCCGCCTTCGGCTCGGGCGCCACCGCCCTTGATGTGGGTGTGCTTGCTGAACGAGGCGTCCTTGTTCCCGCAACGGCCTTCCGCCCGGCCCCCGGTCACGGTGAAGGTGCCACTGTTTCCCTCGTTGCTGTTGTGGCAGTTGTTGTTCTGCCGGCCTTCCTGCGCGATGTTCCGCTGGATCACGTCGGTCGTCGTGCTGGAGCCGCCTTCGACTCGGGCGCCGCCGCCCTTGATGTGGGTGTGCTTGCTGAACGAGGCGTCCTTGTTCCCGCAACGGCTCGTCTCACGGCCAGGCCCCAGGGTAGTGAGGGGAAAGTTGGGGTTGGCGCAGTTGTTGTTCTGCCGGCCCTCCTGCGCCACGTTCTGCTGTTCGACATCTTCGCCGGTGCTGGAGCCGCCTTCGACTCGAGCTCCGCCGCCCTCGATACGAGTCTGCTTGCTGAACGAGTGGTCCTTGTTCCCGCAACGGCTCGTCTCACGGCCCCCGGTCACAGTGATGCCCGCCTCGTTGGGGTTGGCGCAGTTGTTGTTCTGCCGGCCTTCCTGCGCCACGTCCTGTTGCTCCACCTCGCCGCCGGTGCTGGAGCCGCCTTCGACTCGGGCGCCACCGCCCTTGATGTGGGTGTGCTTGCTGAGCGAGTGGTCCTTGTTCCCGCAACGCACCGTGTACCGGCCTCCGGACACGGTGATGCTCGCGTCGTTGTCGGTGTTGCAGTTGTTGTTCTGCCGGCCCTCCTGCGCGGTGTTCTGCTGCCTCACTGTGCCGCCGGTGCTGGAGCCGCCTTCGACTCGGGCGCCGCCGCCCTTGATGTGCGTGTGCTTGCTGAAGGACAGGTCCTGCTGCCCGCAGCGGCCCTCGACCCGGCCCCCCGTCAGGCTGATGTCGGTGTTTTCGTTTGGACTGTTGCAGTTGTTGTTCTGCCGACCTTCCTGTGCGACATTCTGCTGGTTCACGTCGCCGCTGGTGCTGGAGCCGCCTTCCGCTCGGGCACCGCCGCCCTTGATACGGGTGTGCTTGCTCAGGGAGAAGTCCTTCTGCGTGCAGCGGTCCTCCAACCGCCCCGGGTCCACCGTGATGTCAGTACGGTTGGGGTTGCTGCAGTTGTTGTTCTGCCGCCCCTCCTGCGCCACATTCTGCTGGTTCACGGCGTCGCTTGTGCTGGAGCCGCCTTCCGCTCGGGCACCGCCGCCCTTGATGTGGGTGTGCTTGCTGAGCGATCCGTCCTTGTTCCCGCATCGAGCCCCCGCCCGGCCTCCCGTCACCGTGAGGGTCGACTCACCGTTGGGGTTGTTGCAGTTGTTGTTCTGCCGGCCCTCCTGCGCGATGTTCTGCTGGGTCAGACTTGCGCTCGAGGTCGCGGAGCCGCCTTCGACTCGGGCGCCGCCGCCCTTGATGTGGGTGTGCTTGCTGAGGGAGAAGTCCTGGTCCGCGCAGCGGCCTTCTACCCGGCCGCCATCCACGTCGATGGTCGATTCGTTGGGGTTGTTGCAGTTGTTGTTCTGCCTGCCGCGCTGGGCGGTGTTCTGCTGGATGAGGCTCGCGGTCGCCGAGGAGCCGCCTTCGGCGTCGGCGGGGCCGTTGTGGATGCGGGAGAACGCGGTGAGAGAGCCGTCGGTGGTTACACACCGGCCGGTTGCCCGGCCGCCGGTGAGCGTCACCGTCTCGTCCTCAGTGTTGGGGTTGTTGCAGTTGTTGTTCTGCCGAGAGGACTGCGCATTGTTCTGCTGGAAGACGTCCCCTTCTGTCGAGGACCCCCCGGTCGCCCTCGCTTTCGTACCGTCGGGGCCGCTTTCCGCGATTGCCGTCCCGGAGCCCAGTGCTACCCAGCCGCCCATGGCCAGAACCACCATCGTGGCGGTTGCGATCATGCGTGCCCGCACTCCGAGCCTCCTTGCGTCAACGTGAACCAGACCAACTCTTCCTCTCCTTAACGCCGTCCGGCTCGTCCCTGTCATGGCCCCGTTCGGTTTCCCACCCCAACAGCCGAACCGCCCACTTCGTCCTCTACGGCGGCGGGCCTCCTCGACTGGCGAGGCAAAGCCGTCCTCCCATACGGTCCCCGTCCACCGCGCCTGTCAGGCCATCGCCCACCCCAGCCCGAGGGCCGCACGTTGAACCCGGGCATGCCTCTCCGACCAATGCAGTGGACGTGCCGGCGCCAGCCAGCAACGACGCCGCCGACAGCTGGCACGGCTCGCCACGGTTGCCCCCGTAACTCTGCGCGAGTTGGCTGTTCCCTATCGTCAGTTCGCCAACCAACGCGAACATCCACCAACTATTGCTAACAGTCACACCTCCCGCACAGCGCCGCACGCGTTCCGTCCCAGGCGTTTCACAGGACTGGTGAGACAGCAATACTGTTGAACCGGAACGGCGCACGGACAGGAGGGGCGCAGCCGATGACCCAGCAGACGACTCCGGAGGCCGAGGCGTCCACGGAAAACGAACCCGCCCTCACCGTCGACGAACTGGCCGCGCGGGCCGGGGTCACGGTCCGCACGGTCCGCTTCTACAGCACCCGCGGGCTGCTGCCCCCGCCCGCGATAGGCCCTCGCCGGGTCGGCCGCTACGGCGAGGAGCACCTCTCCCGGCTCGCCCTCATCGAGGAGTTGCAGAGCCACGGCATGACCCTGGCGGCGATCGAACGCTATCTGAGCCGTCTCCCACCGGACCTGACCGCGCAGGACCTCGCCATCCACCGCGCGCTGGTGGCGTCCTGGGTGCCGGACAGCGCCGAGGAGGCGACGCGTGAGCAGCTCGAGCGGCGCGTGGGACGGGAGTTGTCGGAAACGGACCTCGACCGGCTCGCCGCGATGGGCGTACTCGTACGGACCGGGGAACCGGACGTGCTGCGGATCGATCCGGGGCTGCTGCACCTCGGTGCGCGGCTGCTGGACGTACCGATCTCCCTTGAGGCGATGCTCGCGGCGCGGACCGTGGTGGTCGAGCACACCCGCTCTGCCGCCCGCGAACTGAGCAGGCTCTTCCGCGAGGAGGTCTGGGACTCCCCCGCCGGCGACGAAACGGAACCCGAGCGTCTGGCGCGTACGAAGTCGCTGTCCGCCCATATGCAGCCACTGGTCGTGCAGGCGCTGGTCACGGCGTTCCAGCGGTCGATGAAGGCGGAGCTGGGGACCTGGCTCGGCGACGACGGGCGGAACGGGCGGGACCGGCGGAACGGGCGGAACAGACGCGGCGAGGGCACGGCGTAACCCCCGGACGCGCCACGGGCCGGACCCGCATCGGATGCGGGCCGGCCCGGCGGCACCGGCAGATCCGGTGCCGGTGATCAGCCGTCACGCGTCAGGCTTCACGCGTCAGGCTTCACGCGTCAGTCATCACGCGTCCGTGAACGTCTCGCCCCGCTTCGCCTTGCCCAGCAGCAGCTCCGGCGGCGCGAACCGGTCGCCGTACGCCGCCTGCAACTCACGGGCGCGCGCGATGAAGCCGGGCAGCCCCCCCTCGTAGCCGTTGATGTACTGCAGGACGCCGCCGGTCCAGCCGGGGAAGCCGATCCCGAGGATGGAGCCGATGTTGGCGTCCGCGACCGAGGTCAGCACGCCCTCCTCCAGGCAGCGGACGGTGTCCAGCGCCTCGGAGAACAGCATCCGCTCCTTCACGTCCTCGAACGGGATGATGGCGTCCCGCTTGGTGAAGTGCTCGCGCAGGCCCGGCCACAGACCGGCCCGCTTGCCGTCCGGGTAGTAGTCGTAGAAGCCCGCTCCCCCGCTCCGGCCCGGGCGGCCGAACTCGTCGACCATGCGGTCGATGACCTCGTCGGCGGGGTGTGCGGTCCACTCGTGGCCCGCCGCCTCGGCCGCGCGCCGCGTCTCGTTCCGGATCTTGCGCGGGAGGGTGAGGGTCAGCTCGTCCATCAGGGACAGGACCTTGGCCGGGTAGCCCGCCTGGGCCGCGGCCTGTTCGACGGAAGCCGGGTCGATGCCCTCGCCGACCATCGCCACGCCCTCGTTGATGAACTGGCCGATGACGCGCGAGGTGAAGAAGCCGCGCGAGTCGTTGACGACGATCGGCGTCTTCTTGATCTGGCGGACCAGGTCGAAGGCGCGGGCGAGCGCCTCCTCGCCCGTCTTCTCCCCCTTGATGATCTCGACCAGCGGCATCTTGTCGACCGGCGAGAAGAAGTGCAGCCCGATGAAGTCCTGGCTGCGCTGAACCCCTTCGGAGAGCAGCGTGATGGGGAGGGTGGAGGTGTTGGAGCACAGCAGCGCGTCGGGCGCCACGACCGACTCGATCTCCTGGAAGACCTTGTGCTTGAGTGCCGGGTCCTCGAAGACGGCCTCGATCACGGCGTCGCAACCGGCCAGGTCCCGCACATCGCCGGTCGGTGTGATGCGGGCCAGCACCTCGTCCCGCTTCTCCTGCGTCGTACGGCCCTTGGCGAGCGCCTTGTCCAGCAGCCCCTCGGAGTACGCCTTGCCCGTGCCGGCCGCCTCCGCCGAGACGTCCTTGAGGACGACCTCGATCCCGGCCCGGGCGCAGGAGTACGCGATGCCGGCGCCCATCATGCCCGCGCCGAGGACCGCCACCTTGCGGACGGTGCGCGGCTCGAAGCCGGAGGGGCGGTTGGCCCCGGAGTTGACGGCCTGGAGGTCGAAGAAGAAGGCCTGGATCATGTTCTTGGCGATCCGGCCGGTGACCAGCTCGGTGAAGTAGCGGGACTCGATGACTTGAGCGGTCTCGAAGTCGACCTGGGCGCCCTCGACGGCCGCGGCGAGGATGTTCCGCGGCGCCGGGTAGGGGGCGCCGCCGGTCTGCTTGCGCAGATTGGCCGGGAAGGCGGGCAGGTTGGCCGCGAACTTCGGGTGGGACGGGGTCCCGCCGGGGATCTTGTAGCCCTTGACGTCCCACGGCTGCACGGACTCGGGGTGGCTGTCGATGAAAGCGCGCGCCTTGGCGAGCATGTCCTCGGGTGTCGTCGCGACCTCGTGGACCAGCCCCGCCTCCTGGGCGCGGCGCGGGTTGTACTGGTTGCCCTGCAGCAGGACCTTCAGCAGCGCGTCGGTGATGCCCAGCAGCCGTACGGTACGGACGACACCGCCGCCGCCCGGCAGCAGGCCGAGGGTGACCTCGGGGCAGCCGATCTTGGAGCCGGGGGCGTCGAGCGCGACGCGGTGGTGGCAGGCGAGCGCGATCTCGAAACCGCCGCCGAGGGCCGCGCCGTTGACGGCCGCGACGACGGGCTTGCCGAGGGTTTCGATGCGCCGCAGGTCGCGCTTGATGCCCATGCCCATCTCGAATACCTGCTGCGCGTGCTCGGGGCCGAGCTTGCTCATGTCCTTGAGGTCTCCGCCCGCGAAGAAGGTCTTCTTGGCGGAGGTGACGATGACACCGCGGACGGACTCTCGCTCCGCCTCCAGGCGGTCGGCGATCGCGGTGAGGGAGGCCTTGAAGGCCCGGTTCATGGTGTTGGCGGACTGGTCGGGGTCGTCGAGGACGAGCGTGACGATGCCGTCGTCGCTCTGCTCCCAGCGGATGGTGGTGCTCTCGGTCATGTCGAAGTCTCCGTGGTGTTCCGGCGTGGGCGTGGCGGGAGTTCGGCGGCGCGTCAGAGGCGTTCGACGACGGTGGCGATTCCCATGCCGCCGCCCACGCAGAGCGTCACCAGCCCGTACCGCTGGTCGCGGCGCTCCAGTTCGTCGATGACCGTCCCGAGGATCATCGCCCCGGTGGCACCGAGCGGGTGGCCCATCGCGATGGCGCCGCCGTTGACGTTGACCTGATCCATGGAGAAGCCCATCTCGCGGACGAAGCGGAGCACGACGGCCGCGAACGCCTCGTTGATCTCGACCAGGTCGATGTCGCCGGCGCTCAGGCCCGCCTTGGCCAGCGCCTTGCGGGAGGCCGGGGCGGGACCGGTGAGCATGATCGTCGGGTCGGCGCCGGAGACGGCGGCCGAGACGATCCGGGCGCGCGGCGTCAGGCCGTAGCGCTCGCCGACCTCGCGGTTGCCGATCGCCACCAGAGCCGCGCCGTCGACGATTCCGGAGGAGTTGCCCGCGTGGTGCACGTGGTCGATCTTCTCCACCCAGTGGTACTTCTGCAGCGCCACGGCGTCGAAGCCGCCGGCGTCGCCGATGGTGGCGAAAGAGGGCTTGAGGGAGGCGAGGGTGTCCGCGGTGGTTCCGGGGCGGATGTGCTCGTCCCGGTCGAGGACGACCAGCCCGCTGCGGTCCAGTACGGGGACGACGGACCGGTCGAAGCGGCCGTCCTTCCACGCCTCGACGGCGCGCTCCTGCGACTGGGCGGCGAAGGTGTCCACGTCGTGGCGGGTGAAGCCCTCGACGGTGGCGATGAGGTCGGCGCCGATGCCCTGCGGGACGAAGCCGGTCTCGTAGCTGGTCATGGGGTCCATGGCCCAGGCGCCGCCGTCGGAGCCCATCGGAACGCGGGACATCGACTCGACACCGCCCGCCAGGACCAGATCCTCCCAGCCGGAACGGACCTTGGCCGCCGCCATGTTGACGGCCTCCAGGCCCGAGGCACAGAAGCGGTTCTCCTGAACGCCCGCGACGGTGTCGGGGAGTCCGGCCGCGATGGCGGCGGTCTTGGCGATGACGGAGCCCTGGTCGCCCAGGGGGCTGACGACGCCGAGCACGACGTCGTCCACGGCGGCCGGGTCCAGTCCGGGGAAGCGGCGGCGGATCTCATGGATGAGCCCGACGACGAGGTCGATGGGCTTGGTCCCGTGCAGCGCGCCATTGGCCTTGCCGCGCCCGCGCGGGGTGCGGATGGCGTCGTACACGAACGCTTCGGTGCTCACGTCAGCAGCCTTTCGAGGGTGGGCCGGGTGGGGCTCAGGGGGCGGGTCAGGAGAGCAGGGAGCGGCCGATGATCTCCTTCATGATCTCGGTGGTGCCGCCGTAGATCGTCTGGATACGGCCGTCGGTGTAGGCCCGGGCGACCGGGTATTCAGCCATGTAGCCGTACCCGCCGTGGAGTTGCAGGCACCGGTCGGCGACCCGCTTCTGCAGCTCGGTGGCCCACCACTTGGCCATCGAGGCGTGCACCGCGTCGAGCTCGCCACCGGTGTGGTCCTCGATGCACCGGTCGAGGAAGGTGCGGGCGACCGCGCATTCGGTGGCCATCTCGGCGATCTCGAAGCGGATGTGCTGGAGCCGCGCGAGAGGGCGGCCGAACGCCTCGCGCTCCTTGACGTATTCGGTGGTGATCTCCAGCAGGTGCTCGGCTCCGGCGACCCCGGCGACGGCGATGGCCATGCGCTCCTGCGCGAGGTTGGTCATCAGATGGACGAAGCCGCCGTTCAGCTCGCCGAGGAGGTTCTCCTTGGGCACCTTCACATCGTTGAAGAACAGCTCGGCGGTGTCCTGGGCCTTCTGCCCGATCTTGTCGAGATTGCGGCCGCGTTCGAAGCCTTCCGCGCCGCGCTCCACGACGAGGAGGCTGAGCCCGTGCGCACCGCCCTCGGGGGCCGTCCTGGCCACCACGATCACCAGGTCGGCGAGGATGCCGTTGGAGATGAAGGTCTTGGACCCGTTCAGCACCCAGTGGTCGCCGCGGTCGTCCGCCGTCGTACGGATGCCCTGGAGGTCGGAGCCCGCGCCCGGCTCGGTCATGGCTATCGCGGTGATGATCTCGCCGGTGCAGAAGCCGGGCAGCCAGCGCCGCTTCTGCCCGTCCGTGGCGAGCGAGGTCAAATACGGGCCGATGATGTCGTTGTGCAGGCCGATCGCAAGGCCGGAGGCACCGGCACGGGCGAACTCCTCGTGCATGACCGCGGCATAGCGGAAGTCGTCGTTCCCGCCGCCTCCGTACTCCTCGGGGACCGCGATCCCGAGGAGCCCCTGACGGCCGGCGGCGCGCCAGGCGGCGCGGTCGACGATGCCGTCCTTCTCCCACTGCGCATGGTGTGGCAGCACCTCCTTGGCGAGGAAGGTGCGCACGGTCTCGCGGAACGCGTCGTGCTCTGGGGTGAAGATCCGGCGCTTCAACGGTCCTCCTGGAGGGGCTGGTCGGCAAGGCGCGGCACGTCCCAGTCGCGGGCCACCTCCGCGGTGTCCGCGCCCGGCTGTGCGGGGGGCCGGATCACGGCGCCGGGGGTGACGGAGAAGCGCGGGGCGGGCGAGGGCTGGGTGATGCCGCCGTGGTCGGTGAAGGTGGCGCGCGCGGCGAGGTGCGGGTGGGCGGGGGCCTCCCGGAGGGAGAGGACGGGAGCGACGCAGGCGTCCGAGTCCTGGAAGACGGCCGTCCACTCGGCGCGGGTGCGCTGCTTGAAGCGGGCGGCCACGGTGGCGCGCAGCTCGCTCCACCGCTCGACATCCTTGCGGGCGGGCGCCTGGTCGGCGATGCCGAGCAGCCGTACGAACTCGTCGTAGAACCGCTGTTCCAGGGGGCCTACGGCCATGTGGCCGCCGTCCGCCGTCTCATAGGTGCCGTAGAAGGGGCAGCCGCCGTCGAGGAGGTTGGTGCCGCGACGGTCCTGCCAGCCGCCGGCCGCCATCATGCCGTGGATCATGGCGGTCAGATGCGCGGTCCCGTCGACGATCGCCGCGTCGACGACCTGGCCGCGGCCCGCCGTGCGCGCGTGCTGGAGGGCGGCGAGGACCCCGATGACGAGGTAGAGCGAGCCGCCGGCGTAGTCGCCGAGGAGGTTGGCGGGGATCGCGGGCGGCTCCCCGGGCCGGCCGATCATGCCGAGGGCACCGGTGATGGCGATGTACGCGATGTCGTGTCCGGCCCGGTCCGCCAGCGGGCCCTCCTGGCCCCAGCCGGTCATGCGCCCGTAGACGAGCCGGGGGTTGCGCGCGAAGCACTCGTCGGGGCCGATACCGAGGCGCTCGGCGACGCCGGGGCGGTAGCCCTCGATGAGGATGTCGGCGCGCCCTGCGAGGTCGAGAACGGCCGCCGGGCCCTCGGGGGACTTGAGGTCCAGCAGGACGGAGCGCTTGTTGCGGTTGGTGACGTCGTAGGCGGGGTCGATGTTGAGCCCGGCGCCGCCGGGGCGGTCGACGCGGACGACGTCGGCGCCGAGGTCGGCGAGGAGCATGGCGGCGAACGGCCCGGGGCCGATTCCCGCCAGCTCGACGACCCGCACACCGGTCAGCGGGCCTTTCCCTGCGGCTGCCATCAAGCCCCCAAGAGCTTTGACACTATTGATGTAACATCAGTGATGCTAAGAACACGTTCCACCGCGCACAAGCCCCGGCGAATGTGAAACACACGGATGGGCCGCCCGGAGGGCGCGTTGGCCCCGAACTCCCGCGGTGAGCAGGGAAGTCGGCCCGTGTGGCTCGCGTCACGCGCGCGTTCGCCGGTACGGCGAAATCAGGACGGACCGGACCCGTCGGCCGCCCGCGCCCCTCACGGCGGCGGGCCCTCGCGCCGGGACTTCGTCAGTCCGCATCCAGCTCCGCGATCAGCCGTTTGGGAGCGATGACGCGGTAGCTCTCCTCCACCCAGTCGCACAGCAGGTCCGCCGCGGGGGCGCCCGGTTCGGTGAGGGGGATGCTCACCCACCCGGCCTTGCCGAGGCCGTAGCCCGCCGGCTCCGCGCCGGGACAGGACATCGCGTGTTCATGGACCGCCGCGTCCTTGAGCTTGACGGTCACGCCCGGCGGATGACTGCCGTCGTCGACACCGAGGAAGACGAACACCTTCTTGTTGACCTTGATGACGCTCTCGCCCCAGGGGAACTCCTCGACCGCCCCGGGCAGCCCCAGCGCGAACGCGCGCACGCGCCCCCGCACCCTCAGCGGCCCCTTCAGAGCCTTCGTGGGGTCCTGGTCCTTCGCCGCCGCCATCGCTTCCCTCGCTTCACCCCGTACGCCCTGCCCGGCTCGCCCCGGCCTGCGCGGTCCACGCTAGCCGGGGAGACCGACAGCGGTCCGTGCACGAGCCGGTCGGCGTCCGCCGTACGGTCCAGTCGCGGTAAAGGCGGTGCGGGACGCCGCCCCCGACGAGCAGGAACAGACCGCGGTGAGCGGCTCCACCGGCACCACCTCCGGTGGCTGGACCGCCCAAGACCAGGACGGCCGGCGTCCGCCCGAGCGGCGCGCCCTCGGCCGGCCGCGCCCCGGGCACCGGGACCGCAACGCCCCGCCGAGCGCGCCAACGCGGCAGACGGAGCCGAGCGAGGCGGCGCGCCTCACTTGTCGGGACGTGCCCCACCCGGCGCTCCAGTCGCCGGCCTCCGGCGGCTCCCGCCGCACCCAAGCGCCACCAGTACCGGGCGCAGGACGCCGATCCAGGACCTGGCGGCGGCAGACCTCCGGTACGGACGGTCGGGAATGGCTCCCCGGCGCCGTTCCCCGGTCCGGTTCCCGGTCTGCTCACAGCAGTCCGCCCTCTTGCAGCAGACGGCGTACGGACTTGACGGCGGCGTCCCCCAGCGGGACCTGCGGGGCGGCCGTGGTCGGGCAGTCGATGACGCCGAGCAGACGGAGCGCCGCCTTGAAGGCGCCGAGCGCCGAGGAACTGCGGCCCATTGCCGCCTCGTCGCCCACTTCGGTGAGGGCGAACAGCGCGGCGAGCCGGTCCTGCTCTGCAGCCGCTTCGGTCCAGCGGCCCGCGCGGGCGTGCGCGTACAGCCGTACGTAACCGGCCGGATCGACGTTGCCCAGCCCCGGCACGACACCGTGCGCCCCCGCCAGGAGGCCGCCGTCGACGGCGAGTTCGGAGCCGGTGAGCACGGAGAAGGTGCGGTCGAGGCCGCGGCGGCGCAGTTCGACGAGGAGACGGCGGAGCACGCCGTCATCACCGCTGCTGTCCTTCAGGCCCGCGAGGGTACCGTCCGCCGCGAGGTCCAGGACGACCGCGAGCGGGAGCTTGGTGTGCACGGCCATGGGGATGTCGTAGGCGAAGAGCGGCAGATCCACGCCCCGGCGGATGCGCCGGAGGTGATCGGCGATCTCGACGGAGTGGGTTCGGGTGTAGAAGGGCGCGGTGGCCACGAGAGCGTCCGCGCCCAGCTCGGCCGCGGCGCGGGCGTGATCCAGAACGCGGGCCGTGGTCATGTCGATCACCCCGGCCAGGACCGGCACCCGGCCGGCCGTGGCCTCGACCGCCGCACTCAGGACCGTACGGCGCTGAGCATCGCTCAGATAGGCGGTCTCACCGCTGGAACCGAGCGCGAAGAGCCCGTCCACGCCCGCGCCGACGAGGTGTTCGACGAGGGCGCGGAGAGAGCGGGTGTCGACGTCTCCGTCGGGGGTGAGGGGCGTGCACAGCGGCGGTACGACGCCGGTGAGGGGGGCGGGGAGAGGCATTGCGGCTCCACAATTTCGGGCAATCGCAAAGGAGTTCGGCCACACCGGACGTTGGACGTCCTATTGTCCTGAGCTGACAGTGCCTCAGTGGAAACGTCGCGTCAAGACCCGTCGGGGTGTGGTCCCGACGGGCTCCGGGCGTCCTGGTTGCGGGCGGGTGCGACCCGGCCGGTCCGGGACTGCTGGCCGCCTGTCGCCGCGTTACGTACCGTGGCGTCACCGGCCGGGAGCCGAGCGGCGACCGGTCTCCGAAGGGAGCGTGAGGGTGCAGCGGACCTACGACATCGTGCTGTTCGGGGCGACCGGCTTCACCGGCGGCCTCACCGCCGCGTACCTGGCGCGGAACGCACCCGACGACTGCCGCTGGGCTCTTGCCGGACGCAGCACGGCCAAACTGGAGCGCATACGCGAACACCTGGCCCGGAACGACCCCCGCTGGGCCTCGCTGCCCCTCCTCACCGCCGACGCGGGCGATCCCGGTTCACTGCGCAGGATCACCGCCGACGCACGCGTGGTGGCGACGACCGTGGGGCCGTACACCCACTACGGCGAGGGGCTGGTCGCCGCCTGCGCGGAGTCCGGGACGGACTATGTGGATCTTTGCGGGGAGCCGGAGTTCGTCGACCGGATGTACCTCCGGTACGACGCCCGCGCCCGGGAGACCGGTGCCCGGCTGGTGCACGCCTGCGGATTCGACTCCGTGCCGCACGACTTGGGGGTGCGCTTCACCGTGGACCAGCTCCCGGAAGGCGTACCGCTGCGCATCGACGGCTACGTCCGCACCAACGCGACCTTCTCCGGCGGCACGCTCGCCTCGGTTCTGACCGCGCTGTCCCGGCCGGTGTCCATGCGACGGGCGGCGCGTGAACGCCAGCGCCGCGAGCCGTGGCCGGGTGCGGCCGAAGGACGGAGGGTACGGACGGGCCCGGTGATCCCGCGCGGTGCGCGGGGGGTGAGGGTCCTTCCGCGGCGCAGCCGCGACGCGCGCGCCTGGGCGCTGCCGCTGCCCGGCATCGACGCACAGATCGTCGGCCGCTCGGCGGCCGCGCTGGAACGATACGGTCCCGACTTCCGCTACCGCCACCAGGCGGCGGTGAAACGGCTGGCGGTGGCCGTAGGCGGCATGGCGACGGTCGGCGCGGTGTTCGCGCTGGCCCAAGTCCCGTTCGCACGGAGGCGGTTGTCCGCCCGCCGGTCGCCTGGCCAGGGCCCTTGCGCCGAACGGAGGGCGCGGAGCCGGTTCACGGTCCGCTTCGTCGGAAACGGCGGCGGACGGCGCGTGGTCACGGAGGTCGCGGGCGGCGACCCGGGGTACGACGAGACGGCGAAGATGCTCGCCGAGTCGGCGCTGTGCCTGGCATACGACGACGTGCCGAGGACGGCGGGACAGGTGACGACGGCGGTCGCGATGGGCAAGCCTCTGACGGACCGTCTGACGGTGGCGGGGCTGACGTTCCGCGTCCTGAGCACCACGTAGCGGGCACCCGGCACGCGGCCCAACCGGGTGCCTCCTGCGAGTCCCGCCAGGACACCGGGCGTTGAGTCCGATCACGGAAGGCGCATACTCCACGGGCTTCCATCCCCCCTGTGCCGAGGCCCCGTTGGACCCCGGCACAGGGGGGATGTCAGCCGAGGAACAGGCACGCGCCGGGCGTCATCCCCGGGTCAGGCGGGCAGCGCGGCCCTTCTCACCCGCCGCCCAGCAGGACCCGTCCCGCGTGCAGTCCACCGTGTCGAACGAGCCGGTGTCGAACGTGCGCCACGTACGCCCCGCGTCCAGCGTCAGGTCGCTGCCCGCCGGGCCAACCGCGATCGCCGCGGGCCACGGCGTGGGGAGCCATGCCACGCCCGAGCGGTAGGCCGGTGGCGGGGTCTGCGCCTGCTTCCACGTGCGGCCCCCGTTCCCGCTGACCGCTCCCGCCTGCGGAGACGCCTGGTCCGGACGGTAGTCGCCGCCGACCGCGACGCCGAGCCCGCGGCCGCGGAACGCCACCGCGAACACACCCTTCGCGGGGTCACCCGCCGGGATCGTCGACTCGGCGGCCCGCCACGTACGGCCGCGGTCCCGGGAGTGGAGGATCCGCGCCGTCGCGGCGCCGCCCGTCGCCATCCACACGTCACGCCGCCCAGAGGACACCAGGCACTGTCCGCTCGCCGCGAAGCCCGCCTCCCCGGTCTGTGCGGGCGGCATGCCGCCGGAGGGCAGCACCCTCCAGGTCCTGCCCCCGTCACCCGTGGCGAGGATGCGGAACTTTCCGTCCACCGGGTCGCTCATCGCCAGACCGTGGCGCCGGTCGAAGAAGGTCATGCAGTCGTAGAAGGCCTTCGGGTCGGTGTTACGGAAGCTCTCCTTCCATGTCGCCCCGCCGTCCTCCGTACGGAAGACCCGGGACGCCTCGCCCTCGCCAATGGCCAGGACGACCGCATGGCGCGCGTCGAACGCCTCGACATCGCGGAACTCCAACTCCCCGGCGCCCGGCGGCGATACGTTACGCCATGCACGCCCGCCGTCAACGGTGCGCAGAACCGTCCCCTTCGAACCCGCCAGCCAGGCCGTGCTGCCGCTGACCGCCGCGAGGCCGCGGAACCGCACCTCGCTTCCGGTGGGGGTGGATTGCCAGACGATGCGGGACCGGTCGTGGTCCGCGGCACCCGCCGGGGTCGCGGCGGTCGCAAGTGCCGCCGCGCACAGGCCGAATGAGACCGCACGCCTCAGGAGTCTCGTGAGCGTCATGGCGCGGGAAACTAGCCGACCGCGACCACCGGGACCAGACCCCCGCCGACGCGGCGGCACACCAGTGGCGGACACGGCACAGCGGGAGCGGGGCAGGGGAACACGGCACAGCGGGAGCCGGCAGGGGGAAGACGGCACAGCGGAGGCGAGCGGAGGAGGGCCGCGCCGCCGCGGAGCCCTCCACCGGGCATCTCAGCCGACCGGCTGCTGGCGGTACTCCGCGAGCCCCGGCACCGTCCGGGTCATGGTGAACTGCGTGACCCGGTACCCGCAGACCTCCTCCTGGACGAACGGGTCGCTGGCCACGACGGCCTCGATACGGTCGCGGTCGTCGCCCACCGCCAGGATCACCCCGCCGTCGGGCGGGTACTTGCGCCCCGAGGCGACGAACACCCCGGCGTCGAACTGCTCGTCCACCCACTCCATATGGGCTTCACGGAGGGCGTCGACCTCGTCGGCGGGCGCGGTGTAGGTCAGCTCTAGAACGAACATGATCCGAGCCTACGTGCCGGTGCCGCGCCCCGGCTCCCGGGCTCCCCCGCGACCGCTCGCGGCCCTCCCCCGTACGCGCTCGGCCACGCGAACCGCTGAGTCGTACGCACTGATCCGTCCGCATTCGGCCGTCCGGTACTCAGCCGTCGGCACTCAGTCTTCCGCGCTCAGCCGTACCCACTGATCCGTCCGCACTCGGCCGTCCCGCGCCGACTCCCCTACGCGTTCAGCCCTCCGCGAGCGCCATGGCCAGCGCCCGGCGGCACAGGTTGTCGGCGTGCCGCGTCGTCTCCGGCAGCCGGTAGCGCGGGGTCAGCCGCAGCGTGTGCGCGCACGCCTCCTCCAGACCGACGGCGTGTCCCACCGAGACGAAGACCGGCTTGACCCCCTCGCGCGTGCGCAGTGCACGCCCCACCACGTCACCGCCGTCGGCCAGCGGCGTCCACGCGCCACGCTCCGGGCCCGGCGGCTCGTACGCAAACGCGAACGACGTCTTGGCGACCCCGAACGCCGGGAGACCGGTCAGCACCCCGAGATGGCTGGCGAGTCCGAGGCGGCGCGGGTGTGCGATGCCGTGGCCGTCGCACACCACCAGGTCGGGCAGGGCGACCAGCTGCTCCAGTGCCCGCAGGACGGGCGGGAGCTCGCGGAAGGCCAGCAGGCCAGGCACGTACGGGAACGAGGCCGTGGTGACGGCAGTCGCCCGCTCGGTCACCTGCAGGGTCTCCGCGTTCAGGACGACGGCGGCGCCTGCGACGCGGTCGGTTTTCTCGTCGTACGCCACGTCCACCCCGGCGATCCTGACCGCCGATCCCGGGACCGGGCCGGGGCTCTCCAGGTCGACGAGTCCGCGCAGGCGTTCCTGCTCCGCCACGGCCTCGGCCTCGGTGCCCGGCCAGGACAATTCCGCCCATCCCATAGCCCAGTCCTATCACTGAGCCGCTGGGTGACAGACATCACCCTGCCCACCAATGCACGGATCCGGCCACACGCTCGTCTTATCCAGTGGAACCCATGTCGCAGCCCATGTCTCGAACCACGTGCCGCCCGGCACAGGGTCCGGGGATCCCTACGAGCGCGAGGAGGCAGGCGTGTCCCCTGTCATCGACCAAGCTGTCCGTGCCGGCCTCATCACGTCCGACGCCCAGGTGCAGGACATGACGGCCGTGCTGAGCTACCGGCGGGACGACCCGCTGGCCATCCGCATCTGTTTCCCGCCGCGGGCCTCGCTCGCCGGCTCGGACGTGGCCTGGGTCTTCGGTCGTGACCTGCTGGCCCAGGGTCTCGACGGCCCGGCGGGCGAGGGCGACGTGCACGTACGCCCGTTCGGCGACGACCTGACCGTGCTGGAGTTCCACGCCTCCGTCGGCACGGCCATGGTGCGCATGGAGACCCCCGATCTGCGGCGGTTCCTCCAGCGTTCGTACCTTCTGGTGCCCGCGGGAAGCGAGGGCTCGCACTGGGATGTGGACGCGGAGCTCGCGGCCCTGCTGAGACAGGCGTGAACGTAAGAATTCAGCCATTTCGCACCATGTGAATCAGCACCCCCGGGACGCTTCCCCGGGGGTTCGGGCTTTACGGGGGTCCCGAGGGGCTTTCGACCGGACCGATGGACCTCCCGCGCCGTGACCGGGCCGTGCCCCGGAGCCCGGTCCCTCGACCGTTCAGGTCTCCGCGAACGTCCGGAGCGGGGCGCGGGGTTCAGTGAGGGGCGCGGGGTCCGCCACGGGGCACGGGGTCCAGCACGGGCGCGGCGTCCAGTGCGGGGCACGGGCGCGTAATTGCGTTGCCGCGCCGCACCGCCCCCCGTAGCTTCTCCTACGGCCCTGTTGTCGCCGATCGGAGAAAGCCGTTGCTCGTCTGAGGTCCTGAGACACCGAGCTCAAGCAGTGATGCAGATGAACTGCTCCTGCGTCGAGCCGTGTGCGGACCTCGGCACCGAGCCGCTTTCCCCCGCGACCGGGGCCATCCGCGTATCCGTTCGCGTCCCGGTCGCAGCCCCGCTGCCGCCGTCGCTGCCGTGCCGCCCCGGTGTCTCCACGTGGTGCCCCTGCTTCACGCGACTCTTGGAGGGTGCATGGCTCAGTCCGCCACCTCATCCGTCACCTGCTCCGCACTCACCTTCGCCTGGCCCGACGGAACTTCCGTTTTCGAGGACTTCGACTTGTCGGTGGGGCCCGGCCGCACGGGTCTCATCGGGCTGAACGGCTCCGGCAAATCCACGCTGCTGCGGCTTATGGCCGGGGAGCTGACGCCTGCCGCGGGCAGCGTCCGTACCGCGGGCGACGTGGGATACCTGCCGCAGAACGTCGTCCTGGACACCACCCTGCGGGTCGACGAGGCGCTCGACATCGCGGCAGCACGTGCGGCGCTGCACGCCATCGAGGCGGGTGATACGAGCGAGGCCCGCTTCCTCTTCCGCGGCGCCCGCGCCGACCGGATCGCGGGCACGCTCTCGGGCGGCGAACGCTTCCGCGCCTCCCTCGCCTCGCTGATGCTCGCGGAACCGGCCCCGCAGCTCCTCATGCTGGACGAGCCCACCAATAACCTCGACATGGCCTCGGTCCGCAAGCTGACGGCGGATCTGGAGTCGTACGAGGGCGCGCTGCTGGTGGCCAGCCACGACATCCCGTTCCTGGAGGAGATCGGGATCACCCGATGGATGCGGCTGGACGGTGAGTTGACACAGGTGGAGGCGGAGGACGTATGAGGACGTGGGCGGACGAGTCGTCAGGGAACGGGCGGGACAGCGGCGGAGGGTGAATTCCGCCCGGCTCGCCCCGGGCGTGAACCACGCGCCGGGGGCGACGTCGTAGGAATCACCGGGTTCGTCGAGTAGCGTCCGCTCGCGAAGATCATCATTGGCCGCGGAAGATCATCGTTAGCCGCGGGCAGCCAAAGCCGCCCTGTCACCTGCCGCCACGGAGCTCCGCACATGACGACCCTGGCCTTCGACCTCTACATCCGCGCCACCCCCGAGCAGGTCTGGCAGGCCCTGACGGACCCGGAGCTGGTGCCGCGCTGGCGCTTCGGGATGTCCTTCGACACGGACTGGAGGACCGGTTCCCCGCTCACCAGCCGGGCCCCGGACGGGTCGGGCACGGTGACCCAGTGCCTCCCCGGCCGCCGTCTCGCCTACGACTGGATCCAGACCGACCAGCCGGAGTCCAACGGCGGCCACTCGTCGACGGTCATGTACGAGCTGGGCGCGATGGGAGAGGTCACCCAGCTCAGCGTCGTCCACAGCAACTTGGACGAGGAGGGCCTCTTCCTCAAGGTGGTCCGGCCGGGGTGGCCGATGCTGCTCTCCAGCCTCAAGACGCTCCTGGAGACGGGCGAACCCCTCCCCTTCCGCACGAGCGCCTGACCTGCTCCGGCGCGACGGCACGCCACCCGGCTTCCGCCTGTGGGTCCCTCGACTCCGTTCCGTACGAGCAGCGTCAAGGGCCGACCGCAGTACGGCTATGCGCTCGAGACGCGTACATGGACCCGCGACGCCTCATGACGACGCCCGGAGGAACGTCGCCCCGGCACACGCCGGTCGCCGCTCGCCCCACCACCATCAACTCCCGTCGCCGCTCGCCCCACCACAGCCATCAACGCCGGTCGCCTCTCACGACGAGCGCTGAGCGCGCCACTCCTGGACGACATGTTCGACGTCGAAGGGGACCAGATTGAGCGGAGGACCGGAGAGCGGCGTCCTGATCGCCTCGCGGATCCGGTCGTTGATGTCCGCGACGATCCTCCGCACCTCGGACTCGGACGCCGCCCGCTGCACGGCCGGTCCCGGCCGCCCCGCACTTGCCCGACGCCCGGCACGCTGAGCGCCGTTCAGGTCGGGTCGCGGGGGCACGCCGGGTGTGCCTGCACCACCGCTTCGCCTCGGGCTTCGGCCCGCCGGTTCCCCGGGGTGGGAAGGAGGTCGCCAAGTGCTGTGGCTGCGGCCAGTGCGTCCACGGGGTGGTGCGGGGTCTGTGCGGGATCCGCGTCCGCCGGGGATTTCTCCGCGGCAGGCGGGCCCGGGAAGTAGAGGATGAGCCACGTCGCAGTTCAGGATGGGTGCACGCACCCGAGGGGCCTGCCCGAGGGTACGAGCGGAAACTCCGGGTACGAGCCGATCGCGGTCACGGCCCGAGCACCCCGTCCGCCGCCCGCACCCGTAGCCCACGACCCCGCCCGCGTCCCCACCCACACCCGAGGGAGCCACCACGTGCCCAGCAAGAAGGTGCTGATCCGCCGCCCCAGTCCGCGTCTCGCCGAGGGCATCGTGACCCATGTCGAACGCACCCCGGTGGACTACGGCCGTGCGCTGAGCCAGTGGGAGGCCTACGTCGGGGCGCTCCAGGCCCACGGCTGGGAGCCGTTCGAGGTCGAGCCCGCCCACGACTGCCCCGACAGTGTCTTCATCGAGGACACGGTGGTCGTCTTCCGGAATGTCGCGTTGATCGCCCGCCCGGGCGCCGACGCCCGCAAGCCGGAGACGACGGAGGTCGAGGAGGCCATCGCACGGATGGGCTGCTCGATCAACTGGGTCTGGGACCCGGGGACTCTCGACGGCGGCGACGTCCTCACGATCGGCGACACCATTTACGTCGGCCGGGGCGGGCGCACGAACGCGGCAGGGGTCCAGCAACTCCGCGCCGCCTTCGAGCCGCTGGGCGCCCGTGTGATCGCGGTGCCCGTCAGCCGGGTGCTCCACCTGAAGTCCGCGGTCACAGCCCTGCCGGACGGAACCGTGATCGGCCATCCGCCGCTGGTCGACGACCCGTCGATCTTCCCGCACTTCCTGCCCGTACCGGAGGAGACCGGGGCGCACGTCCTGCTGCTGGGCGGCGGAAAGCTGCTCATGGCGGCGAGCGCGCCGAAGACCGCGGAGCTGCTGAGCGGACTCGGCTACGACGTCGTGCCGGTGGACATCAGCGAGTTCGAGAAGCTGGAGGGCTGCGTGACGTGCCTGTCGGTCCGGTTGCGGGGCCTCTACCGGTAGCTGCTACGGCAGTTCTTCCGCCCCGCGTCCGGCGCGCGCCCACCCGGCCCCCGCACCCGAGGTCCAGGTCCCGCGCCCAGCCCCCGCCCCTTCCCCGACCCCCGCAGACGGCCGCACCTCAACCGGACATAAGCGGGCGAAGCTTTCGCACGCGTGACCGGAGACTTATCGCGGCCTTAACCTACGGCTTCGTAACCTACGCAGCCGTAACTGTTCCGCATGCCCCCGGCCTGCCCGCGCACGTTTCCAGGAGCCACCGTGACCTTCAGCCCCATCCCTCTCGCCCCGTCGTCCGGGGCATGGAGCGACGCCCGGCTTCTGTACGCCCTGGAGGAGGTCGTCGAGACCGAGCTCAACCGGCACCTCAAGGTGGCCAAGGAGTGGATGCCCCACGAGTACGTGCCGTGGAGCGACGGCCGGAACTTCGACGGCCCGCTCGGCGGCGAGCCCTGGGCGCCCGAGCAGTCGAAGGTCAGTGACATCGGCCGGACGGCCCTCGTGGTGAATCTGCTCACCGAGGACAACCTCCCCAGCTACCACCATGAGATAGCCACGCTCTTCGGCCGCGACGGCGCATGGGGCCAGTGGGTCCACCGCTGGACCGCGGAGGAGGGCCGGCACGGCATCGTCTTGCGCGACTACCTGCTCACCTCCCGGGCCGTCGACCCGGTGGAACTCGAACGGTTCCGTATGGCGCACATGTCGGAGGGGTTCGAGTCCGACAACCGGCACAGCATGCTGCACTCCGTCGCGTACGTGGCCTTCCAGGAGCTGGCGACCCGTATCTCGCACCGCAACACCGGCCACCACTCCGGCGACCCCGTGTGCGACCGGATGCTCGCCCGGATCGCCACCGACGAGAACCTCCACATGGTCTTCTACCGGAATCTGCTGGCGAAGGCCTTCGAGTTGGCCCCCGACCGGACCATGGCCGCCGTCCGCGACGTCGTCGTCAACTTCCGCATGCCCGGTCACGGCATGCCGGGCTTCGAGCGCGCGGCCGCCCGGATGGCCATCGGCGGTATCTACAACCTCCGCATCCACCACGACGACGTACTGCAGCCCGTCCTCCGCTTCCTGAAGGTCCTGGAGATCACCGGACTGGGGCCCGAAGGCCTCAAGGCGCAGGAGGAACTGGGCCTGTTCATGGGCGGTCTCGACGAACAGGCCACGAAGTTCGACGAGCGCCGCGAGGCGCTGCTCGCCCGCCGCGCGGCCGCCAAGTCTGCCTGACGGCGGGCCAGGCCTGCCTGACGGCCGCCCGGAGCGGTACGAAGCGTACGGCGGTCGAGCTGTACGGGCGTACTCGACGGCCCGTCCGTCATGAACGATCTGGGCGGTCTTGGTGGAGTTCGCAGTCCAGCGCTGATCCTCGTGCGAGGGCCCGGCGCGTACGGCCGTGGCAGGCCGTACGTCCCGAGTATCGTCGCGGCGGTGCGGGCGGCGCAGCCCGCACCGTCCCGCGACGACTCGGCGAGGTCCGTGATGCGAAAGATCGTCCTGTCGCTGTCGATGTCCCTCGACGGCTTCTTCGAGGGCCCGAACCGCGAGATCGACTGGCACTTCGTCGACGACGAGTTGCACCGCCACTTCAACGAGTGGATCCGGACGGTGGGCGGCTTCCTCACCGGGCGTGTGACCCATGAACTGATGGCCTCGTACTGGCCGACCGCCGATGCCGATCCGTCCGTCGGCGAGACGGAGGCGGAGTTCGCCGGTATCTGGCGGGACATGCCGAAGATCGTGTTCTCCAGGACGGTGGCGAAGGCCGACTGGAACGCCACGGTCAAGCGCGAGGTCGTCGTCGAGGAGATCGAGGAGCTCAAGGACCAGCCGGGCGGGGATCTGGTGCTCGGCGGCCCCGATCTCGCGGAGACGTTCCGGCGGCACGACCTGATCGACGAGTACCGGATCTACATCCACCCGGTGCTGCTGGGCCGGGGCCGGCCGTTGTTCCGAGAGTCCGACAGCCGGCCCCGACTCCGTCTCGCCGAGAGCCATACCTTCGGCAGCGGCGTGGTCCTGCTCCGCTACGAGCGGCTCCGGACTCCCGCGCGCTGATCGCAGCACGGTTGCCTTCGCCGTTGCCGCGGTGGCGGGCATCCGGCCTCCCGGGCCGGCACGCGCCTGCTGGCTAGGGAGCGTATTTGGTCGTGATCAAGGGGCGGCTCGCGTGAGGTCCTTGATCCAGATCATCGAGGCGCGGAGGTGTAGGCCGGCAAGGTAGC
>NZ_JBFAYQ010000009.1:0-194384 GCF_040681345.1 Streptomyces sp. NPDC051776
GATCGACCTCACGTCCGTCCTCGGGGACACCCTCGGCGCCTGGACCGGCAACACCGCCGCGCCTCGGCCCGCCTCCCCGGCGACCGCCGACGACACCGGCCGGGTCGTCATCGTGGACCGCCCCGGCGCGGTGCAGACCCAGCTCCTGATCGGCCGCATCGGATCCGACCGGCACGACCGTGTGTGGCCCGCGCAGGTCATCGGTGTCTACTGCCTCGGCGGTACGCTCACCTCCCGGCTCGACCGGGTGCTGCGCGAGGAAAAGGGTTACACCTACGGCGTGCGGGCGTTCGGCCAGGTGCTGCGCTCGGCGCCCGACGGCACGGGCACCTCGCTGCTGGCCATCAGCGGCTCGGTGGACACCGCCTCGACCGGCCCGGCGCTGGAGGACACCTGGAAGGTGCTGCGCACTCTCGCCGCGGAGGGCCTGACGGACGCGGAGCGGGACACCGCCGTGCAGAACCTCGTCGGTGTCGCCCCGCTCAAGTACGAGACGGCGGCGGCTGTCGCCGGCACCTTCGCCGATCAGGTCGAGCAGCACCTCCCGGACGACTACCAGGCGCAGTTGTACGCCCAGCTCGCCGACACCGGTACGGTCGAGGCGACCGCGGCGGCCGTCAGCGCCTTCCCGTCGGACCGCCTGGTGACGATCCTCGTCGGTGACGCCTCCGCCATCGAGGAGCCCGTGCGGGCCCTGGGCATCGGCGAGGTGAAGGTGGTCAGCGGCTGACATCGCGACGCCGGAGGAGACGGCTGACGTGCCGTCAGGCCCTACGGCGTCCCCCGACGTACGGCACCGGTACCCCGGAGTCCATTGTGACTCCGGGGTACTGCTGTATGTCCGGTTTGTTATTGAGTCTGCCGTTTCCTTTGTGGTGTCGGCTACAAAGACCCTGATTTCTTTGGCGATTGACAGTTGTCCCGTTTAGCGTCGGTCCGGCTGTCCGGCCGGTACACGTGCCGCACCCGCGGCTCCGGGCAGTCATCGCCGAGTCCCCGTACGGCGCGAGCCAGGGGAGCCGGGGACCCACCCTGCCCGCCGCGCGCCGCACCGGCGCGGGAGGGCGCACGCAGTCCCCTGGGGTGAATCGGGCGCCTCCCGTTGAGGGGCCCGTAGGAGACCTTCCTGCTCCGAACCCGTCAGCTAACCCGGTAGGCGAGAAGGAAGGAAAGGAGCACCGCCGCCGCATGGCGTCGTTCACCCGAGTTACCGGGAAGCACCGTCACCGCCGCCCCAGTCGCCTCGCCCGTTCCGGCGCGAACCTTGCGGGCATCGCCACCCTCGCCACCACCGGGATCGTGACCTCGCTGGCCGCCGGCCCCGCGTCCGCCGCGTCGCCCGGCAAGGTGCCCGAGGCCGAACAGACCGGTCTGCGCCAGGCAATCGTCATCGACGACTCCCTCGCCCGCACCGTCGACGCCCAGGCCGAGGCGCAGCAGGCCGCGGCCGATGTCGCCGCGGCCCGTGCCAAGGCCGAGGCCGCCGCGAAGAAGCGGGCGGCCGAGGTGAAGGCCGCGAAGAAGCGCGCGGCGCGCGAGGCCGAGCGCAAGCGTCTCAACGCGTTCGTCCCGCCCGTCGAGAACAGCTACATCTCCACCTCGTACGGAGCCTCGGGCGGCGCCTGGTCCTCCGGCAGCCACACCGGCGTCGACTTCCACGCCTCGTCGGGGACGACCGTGCGCTCGGTGGGCGCGGGCACCGTCGTCGAGGCCGGCTGGGGCGGCAGCTACGGCAACAACGTCGTGATCAAGATGAAGGACGGCACGTACACGCAGTACGGCCACCTCTCCGCGATCCACGTCTCCGTCGGCGACAGCGTCGCCCCGGGCGCGAAGATCGGCCTCTCGGGCAGCACCGGGAACACCACCGGCCCGCACCTGCACTTCGAGGCCCGTACATCCCCCGACTACGGCTCCGACATCGATCCGGTGGCCTATCTCCGCTCGCACGGAGTGAGTCTGTGAGCCGCTGACGGGTTTCCCTCCTGCCGCGCCCGCAGGCGGCAGGAGGGAAGGGGCCGTCCGAAGGCCAAAAGATATCCATGTCCGGGCCCGCCCGATAGAAATTCCTCCACCGTGGCATACAGTTCTTGAATGAACGCGGTCGAACGTGTTTCCCGGGAATTGCAGCGGAGGTCCGGCCATGCGGGATCGGGTGTGAACGGCGGGGGTCCGGAGGCCGGTCGCATTCCGGCGCGCGCGGTGTGCCAGGCGATCCGTGACGACATCGTCTCCGGTGTCCATCCCCCCGGCAGCAGGCTGACCGAGGAGGTCCTCGCCCGGCGCTACGGCGTCTCCCGCGTCCCCGTCCGCGAGGCCCTGCGCACCCTGGAATCCGAGGGGTTCGTGACCACCCGCAGACACGCAGGGGCATGCGTCGCCGAGCCCTCCGAACAGGAGGCCGCCGATCTGCTGGACATCCACGCGCTGCTGGAGCCGCTGGGCGCCGCCCGTGCCGCACAGCGGCGTACGGAAGCCCATCTCAAGGTGTTGCGCGGCCTGGTACGGCTCGGTCAGGAGCGGGCGCAGGGCGGGCAGGTGGCGGATCTGCGGTCCCTTGGCGGCTGGTTCCACGAGACGCTTGCCCAGGCCTCGGGCAGCCCCAGTCTCGCGGCGCTGCTCACCCAGGTCCGCCGCAAGATCGCGTGGATGTACGCGCCCGCGCCGGTGGGTGCCGCGGACTCCTGGGGAGAGCACGCGGCGATCACGGACGCGGTGGCACGGGGCGACGCGGACCGCGCCCGTTCCCTCATGGCGGTGCACACCGAGCGCTCGCTCGCGATCCACCGCATGCGCCGCCCGGTCCGTGTGAGTTCTTCGAAACATGGTGTCAACACCATGGGCGCACGGAATTAACAGGACTGCCGTATACAGAATGCGGGAAATTCTGCGCGGAATTCGGAAACAGGCGGCGGGAGAGTAAGAAGCAGAAGAAAGAACGGCGGTGACCGAATTGGTCCGCCGCGGTTTTCCGTACCGGTGGGCCCTCGAACGCGCTCGTATTTCCGGGGAGGTTCCGGGCGGCGCCGTTCAGACGGTCTCCGGAAGCTCCTCCAGCCCTTCGGAGACGAGCTTCGCCAGGCGGTCGAGCGGGACGTCGGCGCCGTCGGCGTCGGAAGCGAGCACGATCTCGTCGCCACCCTTCGCGCCGAGCCCCAGCACCGCCAGCATCGAGGCGGCGTTGACCGGGTTGCCGTCGGCCTTGGCGATCGTCACGGGAACACCCGCCGCCGTCGCCGCTCGGACGAAGATCGAAGCGGGCCGGGCATGCAGTCCCTCGGCCCAGCCGACGGTGACGCGGCGCTCAACCATGGTGTTGCCCTTCCGGTCGTGTCAGGAAATCCGACGGCGTTGTCTAGACCAGCTCTCGCACAGTCTCTCATGGCCCGCGGAGTGCCCCGCTCCGGCCCTCGCCCGTACGCTGGCCCCATGGGGACGACGCCGGAACACGCCTACCCGGCCCACTGGGAAGCAGACGTCGTGCTGCGCGACGGGGGCACCGCGCAGATCCGGCCCATCACCCCCGACGACGCTCAGCGGCTGGTCAGCTTCTACGAGCAGGTCTCGGACGAGTCGAAGTACTACCGCTTCTTCGCACCGTACCCCCGGCTCTCCGATCGCGACGTCCACCGCTTCACGCACCACGACTACGTCGACCGGGTCGGCCTGGCGGCCATCGTCGGCGGAGAATTCATCGCCACCGTGCGCTACGACCGCATCGACGCCGACGGCCGGCCCGCCTCTTCCCACCCGTCGCCCACCACCCCCTCGGGCGGACGCTTCGCGACCGCGCCCGATGTCGCCGACGAGGCCGAGGTCGCCTTCCTCGTCCAGGACGCGCACCAGGGCAGAGGCGTCGCCTCGGCCCTTCTCGAACACATCGCCGCGGTCGCCCGCGAGCGCGGCATCCGCCGCTTCGCCGCCGAAGTGCTGCCCGCCAACACCAAGATGATCAAGGTGTTCACGGACGCCGGGTACACCCAGCAGCGCAGCTTCGAGGACGGGGTGGTGCGCCTGGAGTTCGATCTCGAACCCACCGACCGGTCCCTGGCCGTCCAGCGCGGCCGCGAGCAGCGTGCCGAGGCCCGCTCCGTCAAGCGGCTGCTCGCCCCGCGCTCGGTCGCCGTCATCGGCACCAGCCGCCGTCCCGGCGGTGTGGGCCGCCAGGTGCTGCGCAATCTGGTCGAGGGGGGCTTCACCGGGCGCATCCACGCCGTCAACCACGCGTTCCCCGACGGCGAGACCACGCTGCGCGCCCCCGAACTCGGCGAATCCGGGGTCCCCGCCCGCCGCTTCGTGCACGAGATCGACGAGCCGGTCGACCTCGCGGTCGTGGCCGTACCGGCGCAGGCCGTCCCCGCCGTCGTCGCCGACTGCGGCGAGCACGGGGTCCAGGGGCTGGTGGTGCTGGCTTCCGGCTATGCGGAGAGCGGCCCCGGAGGACGCGAGCTCCAGCGCGAACTCGTCCGGCAGGCCCGCTCGTTCGGCATGCGGATCATCGGGCCGAACGCCTTCGGCCTCCTCAACACCGCACCGGACGTACGGCTCAACGCCTCGCTCTCGCCCGAGCTTCCGGTTCCCGGCCGGCTCGGGCTCTTCACGCAATCCGGCGCCATCGGCATCGCGCTGCTCTCCGGGCTCCACCGGCGCGGCGCCGGACGGATCGGCCTGTCCAGCTTCGTCTCCGCGGGCAACCGCGCGGACGTCTCCGGCAACGACTTTCTGCAGTACTGGCACGACGACCCCGACACCGACGTCGTGCTCATGTACCTCGAATCCATCGGCAACCCGCGGAAGTTCACCCGCCTCGCCCGCCGCACCGCAGCCGTCAAGCCCGTCGTGGTGGTCAAGGGTGCCCGGCACACCGGCAGCGCCCCGACCGGGCACACCGTCCCCACCACCCGTATCCCCGACGCCACGGTGTCCGCGCTCCTGCGCCGGGCCGGGGTGATCCGCGTCGGCACCGTCACCGAGCTCGCCGACGCGGGGCTGCTGCTCGCCGGCCAGCCGCTGCCCGACGGCCCGCGCGTGGCCATCCTCGGCAACTCCGAATCCCTCGGACTGCTCACCTACGACGCTGCGCTGACCGAACGCCTGCGCCCGCTGCGCCCCCGGGACCTCACGACCGCCGCCACCCCCGAGACCTACCGCGCCGCGCTCGCCGCCGCGCTGGCCGACGACCTCTGCGACGCCGTCGTGGTGAACGCGATCCCCTGGGTCGGTGACGACACGTCGCCGGAGCCCGACCGCGCGGCGGAGGCCCGTGCGCTGGCCGCCGCGTTGCGAGAGGCGGTGGACCACAGCGGCGCCGCCAAGCCGGTGACCGTCGTCCATCTGGAGATCGAGGGCCTCACCGAGGCCCTCGCCGCCACCGGAATCCCCGTCTACCCCGCCGCCGAGCGCGCCGTACGCGCCTTGGCCGAGGCCGTCCGTTACGCGCAGTGGCGCCGGCAGGCCGCGGAACCGGGGCGGGTGCCGGAGTACGAGGACATCGAGGAGGCGGCCGCCGGCGCGGACATCGAGGGCCTGCTCGACGCCGCGGGGAACGGCGACACCCGGGCCGCCGACGAGCCGGGGAGCGGGCCCGTACCCCGCACCAGCCCGCTCGGTCCCGACGCCACGGCGCGCCTGCTCGCCCGCTACGGCATCGCCGTACGGCCCACGCTCCCCGCACCCGACGCGGACCAGGCCGCTCGCGCCGCGGAGCTGCTCGGCTATCCCGTCGCCCTCAAGACGACCGCACCCCACCTCCGCCACCGCGCGGACCTCGGCGGCGTCCGCCTCGACCTCACGAGCGAGTCCGAGCTGCGCCGCGCCCACCAGGAGTTCACCGAGCACCTCGGCAAGGCCGACGAGCTGCGGCCCGTCGTGCAGGCCATGGCGCCGCGGGGCGTGGACACCGTCGTACGGGCCGCGATCGATCCCGCGGCCGGCGCGGTCCTCTCCTTCGGGCTGGCCGGTGCCCCGTCCGAACTGCTCGGTGACACCGCGCACCGGCTCATCCCCGTCACGGACCGTGACGCGGCCGAACTGATCCGCTCCATCAGGACCGCGCCGCTCCTCTTCGGCTGGCGCGGCTCGCAACCGGTCGACACCGGCGCCCTGGAGGAACTGCTGCTGCGTGTCTCGCGCCTCGTGGACGACCATCCCGAGGTCGTCCATGTCGAGCTGGAGCCGGTCGTCGTGGCCCCGCAGGGGCTCACCGTCCTCGGCGCCTCGGTGCGCCTGGCCCCAAGCCCCGCTCCGGCGGACCCGGGGCCCCGCCGCCTCCCGGCGTACTGAGCGCCGCGCGCACCGGTCCGGCCGGGAACCGCCGCGGGTCGATGCCGATGGGGAGTTTCGAGGGGCCGCGGGCCCCGTAGGATGGGCGGCATGGCGAAGACCGGTACGACGACCCAGGGTCTGCGCGCGGCCATCGAGCGCAGCGGCTACTACCCGGCCCTCGTGGCCGAGGCGGTGGAGGCCGCCGTGGGCGGTGAGCCGGTCGCGTCCTACCTGGTCCACCAGGAGACGACCTTCGACGCGAACGAGGTCCGCCGTCACGTCACCGTGCTCGTCCTCACGGGCACCCGCTTCATCGTCAGCCACACCGACGAACAGGCGGCCGACGGCTCGTCCCCGTCCCCCTACGCCACGACCTCCACGGAGTCCGTGAAGCTGGAGCGGATCTCCTCGGTCGTGGTCAGCCGGGTGGTCGCCAACCCCGAGTCGTACACACCGGGCACGCTCCCACGCGAGGTCGTCCTCACCATCGGCTGGGGCGCCGTCAACCGCCTCGACCTCGAGCCCGCGGCCTGCGGCGACCCCAACTGCGAGGCGGACCACGGCTACACCGGTTCCTCCACGGCTGACGACCTGTCACTCCGCGTCAGTGAAGCGGGTGACGGCCCCGACTCCGTCCGGCAGACCCTCGCCTTCGCGCAGGCGCTCTCCGAGGCCACCGTGGCCCCCTCGACCGGTCGCTGATGATCCAGCCCGCCACCGCAGACTCCGGCCGGCACGAGCCCGCGCTCCTCGATCCGCGCAGCGCCCCGCTGCCGGCCTACGGCACGGGGTCGCTCGCCGATCTGCTGCCGGCCGTGGCCGCGGGCCAAGGCGTACCGGGTCTGACCGCGGACCTCGGCCTCGAACCGGCAGACCGCGTCTGCGTCTTCCTCGTCGACGGCCTCGGCTGGGAGCAGCTGCTGGCCCACCCCGGTGAAGCGCCGTTCCTCACCGGCCTGCTGAGCAGCTCGTACGGCGGCACAGGCGCGCCGATAACCGCCGGCTTCCCGTCGACGACCGCGACCTCTCTCGCGTCCGTCGGCACGGGACTCCCGCCCGGCGCGCACGGTCTGCCCGGCTACACGGTCATGGACCCGGACACCGGCGCCCTGATGAACCAGCTCCGCTGGAAGCCGTGGACGGACCCGCACGTCTGGCAGCCGTACCCGACGGTGTTCCAGCGCGCCGACGCCGCGGGGGTCCACACCTGCCAGGTCACCTCGCCCGACTTCCAGCACACGCCGCTGACCCGGATCGCGCTCAGCGGCGGCCGTTTCCACGGCCGGCTCTCCGGCGAGGAGCGGATGGACTTCTCCGCCGAGCAACTGGCGGCCGGGGACCGCTCGCTGGTCTACACGTACTACAGCGACGTGGACGGCAAGGGGCACCGCTTCGGCGTGGACTCCGACGCATGGCGCGGCCAGCTCGCGTACGTGGACCGGCTCGCCGAGCGCCTGGCCGAGCAACTGCCGCCCCGCTCGGTGCTGTACGTCACCGCGGACCACGGCATGATCGACATCCCCTTCGACCCGGAGTCGCGCATCGACTTCGACGAGGACTGGGAACTGCGTGCCGGAGTGGCGGTCCTGGGCGGCGAGGGCCGGGCCCGGCACGTCTACGCCGTGCCCGGAGCCGCGGGCGACGTGGCCGCGGTCTGGCGGGAGGTCCTGGGCGACCGGATGTGGGTGGCGACGCGTGACGAGGCGATCGAGGCGGGCTGGTTCGGGCCGCCGGGAGCGGGGGTGGATGAGCGGGTGTACGGCAGGATCGGCGATGTGGTGGCCGCGGCCTGCGACGACGTCGCGATCGTCGCCCTGGAGACCGAGCCGCACGAGTCCGCGATGGTCGGTCTGCACGGCTCGATGACCGCCGCCGAACAACTCGTCCCGCTCCTCGAAGTCCGCAGCTGATCCGCGCCCGTGCCCCCTGACCCGTACGCCCCCGACCCGTACGCCTGACCCCGTATGCCCCTGATCCCGTATGCGCTCTGCGACCCAGGGCGCGTCCGGGCGCCCGCGACCGTCGTCCGAGGAAGGTCCACCTCCCCCATGCCCGAGCTCGTGTTCTTCAGCGGCACCATGGACTGCGGCAAGAGCACGCTCGCTCTGCAGATCGAGCACAACCGCTCGGCGCGCGGCCTGCAGGGAATGATCTTCACCCGGGACGACCGGGCGGGCGAGGGCAAGCTCTCCTCCCGCCTCGGCCTGGTCACCGAGGCGATCGAGGCGGGGGCAGGCTTCGACTTCTACGCCCATCTCGTCCGCCGTCTCACCTCCGGCGGCCGTGCCGACTACGTGATCGCCGACGAGGCGCAGTTCCTCGAGCCCGAGCAGATCGACCAACTGGCCAGGATCGTGGACGACCTCGGGCTCGACGTCTTCGCCTTCGGCATCACCACCGACTTCCGCACCAAACTCTTCCCCGGCTCCCAGCGCCTGGTCGAACTCGCTGACCGCATCGAGGTCCTGCAGGTCGAGGCGTTGTGCTGGTGCGGGGCCCGTGCGACCCACAACGCCCGTACGGTGGGCGGCGAGATGGTCGTCGAAGGCGCCCAGGTGGTGGTCGGTGACGTCAACCGGCCGGAGAACGAGGTGGGTTACGAAGTGCTGTGCCGTCGCCACCACCAGCGCCGGATGAACGCGGCCGCGGCGCGGGCGGCCACGCTCTCTCCCGACGTGCTGCCGGTCGACCCGCCGGTGGTTCCCGCACCGGCCCAGCCGCCCGCCGGCCGGGCCGTCGTCGCCACACCGGGCGCCCCACCGGAGCCGCGGCCCGCACCGTAAGGACTTCCGCAGCAACGCCGCACCCGGTCGGCCTCAACCTCCGGACGCCTACGGGCCGATGACCCGGGAGGCATCACCGCACCGAGGCCACGAGGGAGAAGACCGCGCCCTCCGGGTCCTCGACCGTCGCGAGCCGCCCCTTCGAGGTGTCCCGCGGCTGCCGGACGACCCGACCGCCCAGCTCCGCCACCCGTCGCGCAGCCGCATCGGCGTCGGCCGTCTCGAAGTAGGTCATCCAGTGCGGACCGCGGTTGCGCGGCAGTGCGCTGCCCAAGCCGTGGATCGCGGCCACCGGCCGGCCCTCCAGGTGCAGCGTCTGACAGTCGTGTCCGACGGTAGTGACCGCCTCGGCCTCGTGGCCGAAGACCGCCCCGTAGAACTTTGCGACCGCCGTTTCCTGGGTGAGCAGTTCGTTCCACACGGGTGTGCCCGGCTGTCCTGCCGATTCCGCGCCCAGGTGATCGCGTCCCTGCCAGACACCGAACACCGCGCCCGTGGTGTCCAGGGCGATGACCATCCGGCCCGCGCTGCCCGCGTCGAGCGGCCCCACCCCCACCGTCCCGCCGCAGGCGCGGATCTGCTCGGCCGTGGTGTCGGCGTCGTCGGAGGCCAGGTAGGTCGTCCAGGCCACGGGCAGATGCCGCCCGCGCGGCAGTTCACCGATCCCGGCGACCACCCGGCCGTCGAGGTACGCCAGCACGTACGGGCCGAGTTGGCGGGGGCCCGGGCCGAACGTCCAGCCGAACAGGGAGCCGTAGAAGTCCTGGGTCGCGGCCATGCTGTGAACCATCAGGCTCACCCAGCAGGGCGTGCCCGGTGTGCGCCGGGTCGGTGCACCGGTCATCGTGAGTCTCTCCTCGGACCATCGTGGTGGTCGTGCCGGGAAACGGGCGCGCCGACGTCGTGGGTGTGCTGTGCGGCGCCCGTCCAGATGCTTGCACCACTGAGGGCCGTCCAACCCTCGGCCGCGCCGCAATCTGCCGGTTCCTGCCGGAGGATGCCCCGATTTGGCATGTGCCCCGCCCCTGGCATGTGCCCCCGTCCGAGCCCGCTCGGGACGCGCGTGCGGTGCGGGCCGGAGCCGCCGCGGGTGGGCCCGGTCAGTCACCGGCGCCACAACAGCCTCACTGGTGTTCGGCGCGGCGCCGCGGTGACTGCGCGAGGATGGGAACCATGAATGCCATCATCAGCGCATCCGAACTCGCGAGCGCCCTGTCGGGGGAGCGCCCGCCGGTCCTGCTCGACGTCCGCTGGCAGCTCGGGGGCCCGCTGGGGCGGTCCGCCTACGAGGCAGGACACCTGCCCGGGGCCGTCTTCATCGACCTGGACCATGAACTCGCCGGACCCGCGGGAGAGGGCCGCGGCCGCCATCCCCTCCCGGACTTGGAGGTCTTCGGCGCGGCGATGCGGAAAGCCGGTGTCTCGGCCGACCGGCCGGTCGTCGTCTACGACGGCGGGCTGGGGTGGGGCGCGGCCCGGGCCTGGTGGCTGCTGAAGTGGGCGGGGCACGAGGACGTACGGGTCCTGGACGGCGGTGTCGCGGCCTGGACCGCCCAGGGCCGCCGCCGGCTCTCGACGGAGGACCCGGAGCCGGTGGAGGGCACGTTCGTCCCGCGGCCCGGCGGCCTTCCTCTCCTCTCCGCCGACGACGCGGCCTCGCTCGCGCGCTCCGGTGTGCTGCTGGACGCGAGGGCGGAGGAGCGGTACCGCGGGGAGGTGGAGCCGATGGACCCGGTCGCCGGGCACATTCCGGGCGCGCTGTCCGCACCCACGACCGACAACGTCACGGACGACGGCCGCTTCCGGCCCGCCAAGGCGCTGCGCGAGCGGTTCTCGGCGCTGGGCATCAAGCCAGAGGTGCCGGTGGGCGTCTACTGCGGCTCGGGCGTCTCGGGCGCTCACGAGATCCTGGCGCTCGCCGTCGCCGGCATCCCGGCGGCGCTGTACGTCGGTTCGTGGAGCGAGTGGTCCGCCGATCCGGACCGCCCGGTGGCCATGGGTGCGGATCCGGGCTGATGCCTCCTCACCCGTATGGGGCGATGGCCGTCAACTCCCCGGTGCCGGAGCGTCACTGAGAGGCGTACGGCACGGGGGAGTTGACGCGACGATGGCGGCAGCCCCGGCGCTGACGCAGCGCCGACGACGGCTGCGTCCGGCAGCGACGGAGCCCCCGGCTGCGGAAGGGCCGGGGGCTCCATCGCCGGTCCGCCGGTGGCGGCCGTCAGGCCTCTGCTCGACGGCCCTTCAGTCCTGCTTCTTGCGGCGGGTGCCGAAGACGATCTCGTCCCAGCTCGGGACCGCCGCCCGGCGGCCCGGTCGGACGCCGTCCGCCTCTGCCTGACGATCCGTCGTGCCGGTGAGGCGGTCACGGTGACCGGCCACCGACCGCGGCATCAGCACGTCCGCGTACGCCGAACCCGCCCCCGCAGCGGCCGGGGGAGCCGCCGGCTCCTCCGCGGGCTCCGGCTCCTCGCCCGGCTCCTCCTCCGGTGCCGCCGAGGTCTCCGGGACGACCATGTCGCCCCGGAAGCTCGGCACCGCCTCCAGAAGGCTCGTCAGCGAGTCCCTGTCACCGCTCTCCTCGGGCTCAGGCACCGACGCCGCGGCCGGAGCCGGCCGTTCGGCGGGCCGGTCGCCGGACCGCTCACGCGGCAGCCGGGCGATCCGGGGCACGAACGGGAAGCTCGGCTCCGGGGTGTCGTCCGTCTCGCCGATCAGCGCACGCGCCTCGTCGTCGACGGCCTGTACGAGCCGCCGCGGCGGGTCGTACGTCCAGCTCGCCGAGTGCGGCTCGCCGGCGACGCGGTAGGCGAGCAGGACCTCCCAGGTGCCGTCGTCCCGGCGCCAGGAGTCCCACTGGACCGTGTCCCGGTCGGCACCGCGCAGCAACAGCCGCTCGGAGACGGCCTCGCCGAGCTGCGGCCCGGTGGTCTCGCCGGGGCGGCGGACAGGTGTCTTCCGGGCCCGCTCGGCCATGAAGGCCCGCTCGGCGAGGACGGGGCCCTCGAAGCGCCGTACGCGGTCGACGGGGATGCCTGCGAGCTGCGCGACCTCCTCAGCGGAGGCACCGGCTCGTATGCGTGCCTGAATGTCGCGGGGCCGGAGGTGGCTCTCGACCTCGATCTCGATCTGACCGAGACGCGCCCGGTCGTTGCGGACGGCGGCACGCAGCCGCTCGTCGATCGGAAGCGTGTACTCCGTGCTGTCCGCAGCCTTGAGCACCAGCCGTGTGCCGTCGTTGCTGACGGCCACGACACGCAGTTCGGGCATGGGGACCTCCCGGGTGGTGCCTGCCGACGTCACGTGCGTCGCTGCTTCCGCTGGTCGAGTGTGGCCTGCCCGGGTGCAGCCTGCCACATCATTGCCGAGTTGCCTGGCGTGTCGGGCATGCGCCCGGATACGCCGTTATGACACGGTTACCTTTTTGCAACTCTCAGTGACCGTATCGGTTGTCCTGTGCACCGTTGCCCGTGTCCCGCCGCGGCTCCACCGATCCGAGTGCCACCTGCGGCGCCCCGATGGGTCCGGCGGCAGGATGGGAAACCGGAGCCAGGGCTCGCCACAGTACTCCATTCGTGCCATGCCGGTGCAGCCGCCGCGCCGCGGAACTTGCCGTGCGCAAGGGAGTTGGGTGTGGAGCTCGTGGTGACCTGGTGGGGACTTTCACTGAATCCACTGAATCGGAACATCTGATTCCTCTTCAGTGGGATCGGCGGAAGGTGCGGGGGCCTTCAACCACCCGCCGCCGACGGCACGTTCCGTGACCGGAGCCCGGCGTGACCGCTCGAGCCGGCGCGGACGTTCTCCCGTACGCCCTGCGCTATGCGTCAGCCAGGGCAGTTCCACCGGCTCGGGTGGCTGCTCGGGCGGGAGTTCGGGCCATCGGCGCGGTCGTCACCGCGCCCGGTCCCGGCCCGAGTGCTCCCGGTGTTCGGGGCCACAGGCCCTCTGCGTCGTCAAATCGCCGGGAAGAGAGCGGGGGTGACGGCTACCGGTCCGCTCAGTCGCCGAGGACGCGCCGCAGATACGCGTTGCCGAACACCCGCTCCGGATCCAACCGGTCGCGCAAAGCCGTGAATTCGCCGAACCGCGGATAGACCTCGGCCAGCTGGAGGGCGTCTCGTGTGTGCAGCTTGCCCCAGTGCGGCCGGCCCTCGTAGGCGGTCATGATCCGCTCGACGGCGGTGAAGTACGCCTGGTGCGGGGTGCCTCGGTACAAGTGGACGGCGATGTACGCGGTCTCCCGGCCCGACGCGGTGGACAGCGTGATGTCGTCGGCCGGCGCGGTGCGCACCTCCACGGGGAAGCCGATGCGCAGGTTCGAGCGGTCGACCATCGCCTTCACCTCGCCCAGCGCCTCCATGGCCGCCGCCCTCGGAACGGAGTACTCCATTTCGATGAAACGGACCCGGCGGGGACTGGTGAAAACCTTGTAAGGGATGTCCGTGTAGGTGCGTGCCGACAGGGCCCGGCTGGAGATCTTGGCGATCCCGGGAATGGCCGCGGGCACCGTCCGGCCGACCGAACAGAGGGCCTGGAAGACGCCGTTGGAGAGCAGCTCGTCCTCGAACCAGCCGCTGATCCGCTCGAGCGGGGCGGCCGGGCCCGCGCTGCGGTTGTTGCGCTTGGTGTTGCAGCCCTCGGTGTGCGGGAACCAGTAGAACTCGAAGTGCTCGTTCTCCGCGACGTGCTGGTCGAACTCCTCGACCACCCGCGCGAAGGCCATCGGTTCCTCGCGCGCGGTGAGGAGGAAGATCGGCTCCACGGCGAAGGTGACCGCGGTGATGACGCCCAGGGCGCCGAGCCCCAGGCGCGCGGCCGCGAAGATCTCCGGGTTCTCCTTGTCGGAGCACTGCAGGACGGAGCCGTCGGCGGTGACCAGCTCAAGGGCCTTGATCTGGGCGGCTGTCGAGGCGGAGTCGCGGCCCGTGCCATGGGTGCCGGTGCTGGTGGCCCCGGCCACCGTCTGCTCCATGATGTCGCCCATGTTGGTCAGCGACAGGCCCTCGGCCGCGAGGGCCTGATTGAGCTGCTTCAGCGGCGTGCCGGACCCTACGGTGACCGTGCCCGCGGCACGGTCGATCTCCCGTATCCCGGCGAGGCGTTCGGGGCGTATGAGCATCCCGTCGGTGGCGGCTGCGGCCGTGAAGGAGTGGCCGGTACCGACGGCCTTGACCGTCAGCCCGTCCTCGGCCGCGGTCGTGATGATCCGGGCCAGCTCCTCCACCGAGGAGGGTGCCAGGGACCGTGCCGGGCGGGCGGTGACGTTCCCCGCCCAGTTACGCCACGCGGTGCTCTGTGCGGTCATCCGCTGATGCCCCTCCCCGCTCCGGTGCCGGCGCGAGCCGGCGGTACCCCAGGAAACCCACCGCCGCCGCGAGCGCCCCGGCCGCGGCCGGCACCCCGTATCCCGCGTCCGCCCCGGCGGCGTCCACCGCCCATCCCGCGGCGGCCGAGCCGAGTGCGACGCCGACCGCGATCCCGGTACTCACCCAGGTCAGTGCCTCGGTCAGCTTCGCGCGTGGTACGTGCTGTTCGACGAGGCCCACCGTGGTCACCATGGTGGGCGCAACGGACAGGCCCGCGACGAAGAGCGCCACGGCCAGAAACAACAGGTTCCCGGCCAGTTGGAGGGGGATCATACTCATTGCCATCACGACGACGCCCAGCAGCCACCGCCGATCCGCCCGCCCCTTGAGGTGCAGCAGTCCGAAGACGGCCCCGGCCAGGCACGATCCCAGCGCGTAGACCGCGAGTACCAGGCTCGCCGCGGCCTTGTGCCCCTCCTCCTCGGCGAAGGCCACCGTCACCACGTCCACCGAGCCGAAGATGGCGCCCGTCGACACGAACGTGGCCACCAGAACCTGCAGGGCGGGCGAGCGCAGAGCGGAGCCCTTGGTGTGGCGGCTCCGCGGGTGCGGCACCGGCTCGGTGGCGCGCTGGGCGGTCAGCCAGAGGACGCCGGTGGTGAGGAAGACCCCGGCCAGCAGCGGCCCGGCCGCCGGGAACCAGGCCGTGGACAGCCCGATCGAGAGCATCGGGCCGAGGATGAAGCAGATCTCGTCGACGATCGACTCCCACGAGTAGGCGGTGTGCAGCAGCCGCGGGGCGCCGGTGTGGATCGCCGCCCAGCGCGACCGGATCATCGAGCCGAGACTCGGCACGCATCCGCCGCCGATGGCGAAGACGAACAGGGTCCAGTCCGGCAGCCCCAGTTCGGCGCAGAGCAGCACCCCGCCCACGGCAGTGACCGAGACGAGCGTGGCCGGCCGCAGGACGCGCCGTTGGCCGTACCGGTCGACCAGCCGCGACACCTGCGGGCCGATGAGGGCGGCGGACAGCGCGATCGTGGCCGAGAGCGCGCCGGCGAGCCCGTAGCGTCCGGTGAGCTGGGAGATCATGGTGATGATGCCGACGCCCATCATGGACAGTGGCATCCGGCCGAGAAACCCCGCGGCGGAGAACCCCTTGGTGCCGGGGGCGGCGAAGATCGCGCGATAGGGGCTGGCCAAGTGACCTCCGCAGGAGAGGGCCGGAGCGCCGTAAGGAACGTTTGCGGCCGATAGAGCTTACGGGGAAACGGGGGGTCCGGCGCCAGATGTTTTCCGGGCTCACTCCTGCGACGCCCGGGGCACGCGTTCGCCGCCCGCCCGAACCCGTACGACGGCCGCGCTGCCACACCGGCGACTCCCGGGCACCGAACCGCACGAGGGCGCGGCTGCGAAGTAGCGCCGTCCGTACGAAGCGCGGCAGACGGGGCGTTGAGGGCGGGGCCCAGGGGCGCCCGCCCCGGAGCCCCCGCGAGGGTGGCAGGATCGAGGGCATGCCCGAGCAACCGGCCCACGCCCCGTACGACGCGCTGCTGCTCCTCTCCTTCGGCGGCCCCGAGGGGGAGGGCGACGTGGTCCCGTTCCTGGAGAACGTCACCCGTGGCCGCGGCATCCCGCGCGAGCGCCTCGCGCAGGTGGGGCAGCACTACTTCCTCTTCGGCGGCGTGAGCCCGATCAACGCCCAGAACCGCGGACTGCTGCACGCCCTGCGCAAGGACTTCGCCGACCACGGCGTCGACCTGCCCGTCTATTGGGGCAACCGCAACTGGGCGCCGTATCTGACGGACACGCTGCGCGAGATGGTGGTCGACGGCAGGCGGCGGATCCTCGTCCTCGCCACGAGCGCCTACGCCTCGTACTCGGGCTGCCGGCAGTACCGGGAGAACCTCGCGGACGCGCTGGCGGCCGTGGAGAAGGAGGGGCTGCCGCTGCCCCGCGTGGACAAGCTGCGCCACTACTTCAACCACCCCGGATTCGTCCGCCCGATGGTCGACGCGACGCTGGCGGCCCTCGACGAGCTGCCCGCGAACGTCCGCGGCGGCGCCCGTCTGGCGTTCACCACGCACTCCATCCCGACGTCCTCCGCCGACACCTCGGGCCCCCTCGACGCCCACGGCAGGGGTGGTGCGTACGTCGCCCAGCACCTGGACGTGGCCCGGCAGATCGCCGCGGCGGTTCACGAGGCCACCGGGACCGAGCACCCCTGGCAGCTCGTCTACCAGTCGCGCAGCGGTGCCCCCCACATCCCGTGGCTGGAACCGGACATCTGCGACCATCTCGGGGCACTGCACGATGCCGGGGCCCATGCGGCGGTGATGGTGCCCATCGGCTTCGTGTCCGACCACATGGAGGTCAAGTACGACCTCGACACCGAGGCCGTCGCGAAGGCACGGGAGCTGGGGCTGCCGGTCACGCGCGCCGCGACAGTCGGAGCCGATCCGCGCTTCGCGGCAGGGATCCGCGATCTCGTCCTGGAGCGCGCGGCAGTGGAGCAGGGCCGCGTGGTCGAGCGCTGCGCGCTGGGCGGGCTCGGCCCGAGCCACGACCTCTGCCCCGTGGGCTGCTGCCCCGCGCGTGACCCGCGGCCCGCCGCCGCGGGCGGCGACAGCCCGTACCCCCGACCGCAGGAGCAGGGAGCACTGTGACCGACCGGCTGAAGAACGAACTCCTGGACCTCGCCCTCGAGGCCGCTCGCCGGGCGGGCGCCCTGCTGAGCAAGAGCCGCCCGGCCGACCTCGGTGTCGCCGCGACCAAGACCAGCGCCATCGACGTGGTCACCGAGATGGACATCGCGTCCGAGAAACTGATCATCGGCTGTCTCTCCGAGGCGCGCCCCGACGACGGCTTCCTGGGAGAGGAGGGCGCGAGCACCGAGGGCAGCAGCGGGGTGCGCTGGGTCATCGACCCCATCGACGGCACCGTCAACTACCTCTACGGGCTGCCCGCCTGGGCCGTCAGCATCGCCGCGGAGATCGACGGCGAGACGGTCGTCGGCGTCGTGGAGATCCCCAGTCGCTGCGAGACCTTCTCGGCCGCTTCGGGTGAAGGAGCCCGACTCGGGGACCGGCCCCTGCGGAGCCGGCCGTCGCCGCCACTGGACCAGGCCCTCATCGGCACGGGCTTCGGCTATGTCGTCGAGCGCAAGCTCGGCCAGGCGGAAGTGGTGCGCCGCATGCTGCCCGAAGTCCGGGACATCCGCCGCGGCGGATCCGCGGCGATCGACCTGTGCGACGTGGCCTGCGGCCGTCTGGACGGCTACTACGAACGCGGGCTCAACCCATGGGACTACGCCGCGGGTGAGCTGATCGCCCGCGAGGCCGGCGCACGTACCGGCGGACGGCCCGGCGTGCCCCTGTCGACGGAACTGGCCGTCGCCGCCTCGCCCGGGCTCTTCGAGCCGCTGCAGCGGATGCTCGACGAGCTGGGGGCCTGGCACGACTGAACGGTCACGCGGCCGTGTGCGGAGGCCTGTGTGCAGCCGTGAAGCCCCTGCGCAAACGCGGAGCCCCTGCGCAAACGCGGAGGGCCTGCGCAAACGCGGAGGCGCCCCGGCACCTGTTCGGTGCCGGGGCGCCTCCGGAAGGGCCGGGGCTCGTCAGGAGCTCAGGGCGCCGACCTCCACACCGTGCTCGGCGGCCAGGCGGTGCAGGTCGTCCAGCTCTCCCTGCTCCACCTCGGCGAGGAAGTCGTCGCCCGTCTCGCGAGCGCGCATGAGGTCGGACTCCGTGGTTCGTATGCGCTGCAGCAGTCCTGCGGTGAACGCGTCCATGTGCGCCCCCTCGTCGTGGGTCGGTGGCACGGGGGATGTGCCGACGGCGGGTGACCACGCGCCCGGATCCTGCGGGGGACAGCAGGATGCGCCAAGCCGCGCACGGGCCGTGATCTCGGATGTGCCCTCGTCCTCCCCCTCCTCCACCTCAGAGAAACCTCAAAAAAGCGGGGAATCCGAATTTCTCACTCCGCTCGCACCCCTTACCGCCGGTTTAAGGGGCTTCGAGGCAGGATGGAGAAGCCCGGAAACCGGTATCCGGCCTGACCACAGGCCCGTAGGGAAGGACGAACCCCGTGCGCGTACTCGTCGTCGAGGACGAGCAACTGCTCGCCGATGCGGTGGCCACAGGACTGCGCCGGGAGGCCATGGCCGTGGACGTCGTCTACGACGGCGCGGCCGCCCTGGAGCGCGTCGAGGTCAACGACTACGACGTGATCGTGCTCGACCGCGACCTCCCGCTCGTCCACGGCGACGACGTCTGCCGCCGCATCGTGGAACTGGGTCTGCCCACCCGCGTCCTGATGCTCACCGCCTCGGGTGACGTCAGCGACCGCGTGGAGGGCCTGGAGATCGGCGCCGACGACTACCTCCCCAAGCCCTTCGCGTTCACCGAGCTGACCGCGCGCGTCCGCGCGCTGGGGCGCCGTACGACCGTCGCGCTCCCGCCCGTGCTCGAACGCGCGGGGATCAAGCTGGACCCGAACCGGCGCGAAGTGTTCCGGGACGGCAAGGAGGTGCAGCTCGCACCCAAGGAGTTCGCGGTGCTGGAGGTGCTGATGCGCAGTGAGGGAACGGTGGTGTCGGCCGAGCAGCTTCTCGAGAAGGCCTGGGACGAGAACACCGACCCCTTCACCAACGTCGTCCGGGTCACCGTCATGACGCTGCGCCGCAAGCTCGGTGAGCCGGCTGTGATCGTCACCATCCCCGGCTCCGGCTACCGGATCTGACGTCATGGCCCAGACGCCCGCACCCCTGGCAGCTCCCCCGAAGCCCACTTGGGACCCGGCGCAGCCCTCGCGCCCCTTCCCCTGGCTGCGGCCCACCATCCGGATACGGCTCACCCTGCTCTACGGCGGCATGTTCCTGATCGCGGGCATCCTGCTGCTTTCGATCATCTATCTGCTCGCGGCGCAGGCGCTCAACGTCGGCAACGAGCCGCTCTTCAAGCTGCTTCCGGGGAGCAAGGTGGCCCTGACCAGCAACACCTGCCCGGGCCTCAAGGAGGGGATGTCGGCCGACCAGGCCAACGTCGTCCTCGACTCCTGCATGGACCACCAGAAGGAACTGGCGCTGGACAACCTGCTCCGGCGCTCGCTGCTGGCCCTTCTCGGCCTCAGCGTCGTCGCCTTCGCCTTCGGCTACGCGATGGCCGGCCGCGTGCTCTCCCCGCTCGGCCGGATCACCCGTACGGCCCGCCAGGTGGCGGCCACCGACCTGTCCCGGCGGATCGAACTGGACGGCCCCGACGACGAGTTGAAGGAGCTGGCCGACACCTTCGACGAGATGCTCGGCCGCCTCGCCCGGGCCTTCGACGCCCAGCGCCGCTTCGTGGCCAACGCCTCGCACGAGTTGCGCACCCCGCTGGCCATCAACCGCACGCTGCTGGAGGTCCAGCTCTCCGACCCCGGGGCGTCCCCGGAGCTGGTCCAGCTCGGCAAGACGCTGCTGGCCACCAACGAGCGCAGCGAGCAGCTCGTCGAGGGCCTGCTGCTGCTCGCCAGGAGCGACAACGAGATCGTGGAACGCAAGCCGGTGGATCTCGCCGAGGTCGCCTCTCGTGCGGTGGAGCAGATCCGGGGGGAGGCCGAGGCGCAGGACGTGGCGCTGCGCGGTGTGCGCGAGCCCGCCGTCGTACAGGGCAATGGAGTGCTACTTGAGCGGATCGCGCTGAATCTGGTACAGAATGCCGTCCGCTACAACCACTCCGGAGGCTGGGTCGAGGTCACCACCGAGGCACTGCCGGGTCAGGCGCTGCTGGTGGTCTCGAACACGGGGCCCGTGGTGCCGGCGTACGAGCTGGACAACATTTTCGAACCGTTCCGCAGACTCCGGTCGGAGCGGACCGGAAGCGACAAGGGTGTGGGTCTCGGGCTGTCGATCGCCAGGTCGGTCGCGCGGGCCCACGGCGGCTCCATCACGGCGGAGCCGCGCGAGGGCGGGGGACTCGTGATGCGCGTCACCCTGCCGGTGTGAGCGTTCGAGGAGGTGTTCGCTTTGAGGGGAATTTTCCGAGTTATCCTCGGAAATCTCCATGCTGGACGATGTGTGATCGATCACATGGACGATTTTTCGGCCATCTACACAGTGTGATCACAAGGGGTGGCGAAAGCCGGGAAAATCCGGGTTTCCCAACGTCCTGATCACGGGAAGTACACGGGGAGGCCCTGTGTAGTGCGACAACAGGACCGTGTACGGTCCCGATCGCCATCCAAGCCGATCACCTCTTCAGGGGTGCGGTTGGGTGTCGATTGAGTAACAGACCTTGATGTGAGGCAAAATCTCCGCCTCGGGTCGGGCACAAGTCCGGCCTCTCACGCGTTACGTGCGCTGGAGACACCGCAGACACCCAGAGGGGGAGAGCGACATGGCAACGGACTACGACACCCCACGCAAGACCGATGACGATCTCAACGAGGACAGCATCGAGGAACTGAAGGCCCGGCGGAACGACAAGTCGACCTCGACCGTCGACGTCGACGAGTTCGAGCAGGCCGAAGGCCTGGAGCTGCCCGGTGCGGACCTCTCCAACGAGGAACTGTCCGTGCGCGTGCTGCCCCGCCAGGCCGACGAGTTCACCTGCATGAGCTGCTTCCTCGTCCACCACCGCAGCCAGCTCGCCGCGGAGAAGAACGGCCAGCCGATCTGCCGCGACTGCGCGGCCTGAGAACCGGCGGCCGTGACCGGCTCCACGCCGCCCCGCGGGGGAACCTTCGGGCGGTGGCGGTCTCATCCGGATGCACGCGTCGAGCGGGGGCGGGCGGCCTCGCTCGCCCATGCGGCGGGCCGTGGCGTGACACGCGGCCGACGAGGCGCACGCCACGGTCTCTCGGTGATCGTCGACCGGATCGTCGAGACAGCGCCGCGCATCCCGGTGCGCGACATCGCCGCACTCCGCCGCCAGTTCCCGGGCCTCGGCCCCGAGGAGCTGGCGGACCGGCTGGTGGCCGGAGCCGCCAAGGGATCCGCGGCCGTCGGCGCCAGTGTCGGCGCGGCCGCGATGATGCCCGTGCCGCCGGCGCTTCCCGCCGAGCTCGCCGCCGAGATCGTCGGTGTGGCCTCGATCGAGCTGAAGCTCATCGCCGAGCTGCACGAGGTCTACGGCATCCGACCGCCCGGCACCTTCGCCGAACGCGGCACCGCCTATCTGGGCTCCTGGGCCGACGAACGAGGTATCGACGTCTCCAGGCCCATGACCATCAACGCGGCCCTCGGGGTCCAGATGCGGCGGGAACTCCGTCAGCGCGTCCTCAAGCGCACCGTACGCAACCTGCCCAACCTCATGCCGTTCATGATCGGCGCCACGGTCGGCGCCATGATGAACCGGCGGGAGACCAGGAAACTCGCCGAGAAGATCCGGGCCGATCTGCGCAAGCGCCAGGTCCCCTGGGAGGCGCTGCCTCCCGCGCACGGTCCCTACGAAAAGTTCGAGCTCGAGGAGCCGGGCGGCCCGAAGGCCCTGCAGGACCCCCCGAAACCGTCCGACGACTGACCGGCCCCCGGTTCCGCACCGGTCCCGTACGGGCGGGGGATCCGCGCCCTCAGGCGCGCACGGTCCGCAGCGCCGCCGCCAGACCCTCCGGGTCCCTGGTCGACAGATACAGATACGGCGTCGGGTCGGCCGGGTCGACGACCTCCACCCGCAGAGCGGTGGGGATGTAGCTGCGCAGCAGCAGATACGCCCGGGGATCGGCCTTGTACGTACGCCAGGCGGCCGCCTCCTCGGCGTCCAGCACCTCGGTGGCCCCCAGCGCCTCGACCGGGATGCGCGCGTCCCCCGCGACCAGTGACCCCGCCACCACGCGGATCCGCGCCGAGCCGTACGAACTGACCGCCACCGCCGCCAGCGCCACGCCGCCGGCCAGCCCGCCCAGCATCGGCAGTGGGCCGAAGGGGACCAGGACCAACGCCAGCGCGAGCCCGGCGAGCACGGCGACGAGCCACCACGACCGGGGCGCGGTCAGGCGTTCTTCGTAGGACTGCATGCGCACAAGCTTGGCACGCCCTCACCGACTGTCCGCCCGCGCGGGTAGGGTCAGCACTCGTGAGTGCACCATCTGTATCGCTGAAGCCGCCGGCGGGCGCCACCCCGCCGCAGCGGCACCCCGAGGCGCCCGCGCCCGGTGAGCTCCTCGGGTCTCACTACGACCAGTGCTTCGGCTGCGGCGGGGACCAGCCGCACGGCCTGCACCTGGAGGCCCGTGCGGGCGAGGGCGTCAGCGTCACCGCCGAGTTCACCGTCAGGCCCGCCCACCAGGGCGCACCCGGCCTGGCCCACGGCGGCGTCCTGGCCACAGCCCTGGACGAGACCCTCGGATCGCTGAACTGGCTGCTGCGGGTGATCGCGGTGACCGGGCGGCTGGAGACCGACTTCGTGCGGCCCGTGCCGGTCGACACCGTGCTGCATCTGGACGCCCGGGTGACCGCCGTGCACGGCCGCAAGATCTACTCCTCGGCGGTCGGCCGCATCGGCGGCCCCGACGGTCCCGTCGCGGTGCGCGCCGACGCGCTCTTCATAGAGGTCAAGGTGGACCACTTCATCGAGCACGGGCGCGACCAGGACATTCAGGCGGCACTCTCCGATCCGGACCAGGTGAAGGTCGCCCGCGCCTTCGAGGTGAACCCGTGAGCCGTGCCCCGGTCGACGTGCTGATCCGGCGGGTGGACCCCGAGGTCCCGCTGCCCGCCTACGGCCACCCCGGCGACGCCGGCGCCGATCTCGTGACCACCGAGCCGGCCGAGCTTGCCCCGGGGGAGCGGGCCGTGCTGCCCACCGGGGTCTCGATCGCCCTCCCCGACGGCTACGCGGCCTTCGTGCATCCGCGCTCCGGACTGGCCGCCCGCTGCGGCGTAGCCCTGGTGAATGCCCCCGGGACGGTCGATGCCGGGTACCGTGGAGAGATCAAGGTGATCGTGGTCAATCTGGACCCGCGGGAGACCGTACGGTTCGAGCGGTTCGACCGGGTTGCCCAACTGGTCGTCCAGCAGGTCGAGAAGGTGCGCTTCCACGAGGTGGCGGAGCTTCCCGGCTCCGCGAGGGCCGACGGGGGCTTCGGGTCCACCGGCGGTCATGCCGCTGTGGGCGGCTCCGCCGGGGGAAATGATTACGCAGCGGTCGTTGCCGACCGGGAAGGACAGTGACGTGTTCGGACGTCGTCGCAAGGAACGCGCAGACACGGAGCGTGTCGCAGGCGCAGCCGACCGGCGGGCCGACGGCGTCGGCTCGGACGAGTTCGAGCCGGACGACGCCGCCCAGGACACCGGTGAGCACCGCCGGGTGAGCCTGCCGCCCGCCCCCCGGCCCGAGGGCCCGTGGGACGTCTCCGAGGTTCGCAACCCCGGTGAGGGGCGCGTGGACCTGGGAGGGATCCTCGTGCCCGGGGTCGAGGGCATGGAGCTGCGGGTCGAGGTCGCCGGTGACTCCATCGTCGCCGCGACCGTGGTGCTCAGGGACAGCGCGGTACAGCTCCAGGCCTTCGCGGCACCCAAGCGGGAAGGCATCTGGAGCGAGGTCCGCGGCGAGATCGCGGGCGGCATCACCCAGCAGGGCGGTGTCGTCGACGAGGTCGAGGGCCCGCTCGGCTGGGAGCTGCGCGCGCAGGTTCCCGTACAGCTGCCGGACGGCACGAACGGTGTGCAGTTGGTGCGCTTCATCGGGATCGACGGGCCGCGCTGGTTCCTGCGCGGTGTGATCTCCGGGCAGGGTGCCGTGCAGCCGCAGGCCGCGGGGCTGCTGGAGCAGATCTTCAAGGACACGGTCGTGGTGCGCGGCGAGGGGCCGATGGCCCCGCGCGACCCGATCGTGCTCAAGCTGCCGGAGGACGCCCAGATGGTGCCCGAGGGCGTGCAGCAGGACCAGGTCGAAGGCTCGCGGTTCGCGGGCGGTGTGGACCGGCTGCAGCGCGGCCCGGAGATCTCCGAGGTGCGCTGACGGCGGCTTCATCCGGTCCATCCGGTGGGCCGTACGCCCCGGCGGGGCGTACGGCCCACCGGCGTTTGTCGGTCGTCGCGCGGGGGATGGGAAGTCGCCCGCAGGGATGGGCGGTACGGCGCGCAGGCATCCGGCGGGCTCCGCCCCGGTACGCTTCCCGTATGAGTGCTGTCCCCCGTTCCCAGAAGCCGGCAGGGCGGTTCCGGCGCATGCTCGACCGGCTGTCCTCCAGCGAGGAGGAGCTGCACGCCGACGAGCTGCAGCAGGCCGCGGAAGCCGCGGGGTGCACGCGGATCTCCGACTGCGGCGACCGTCAGATCGTGAAGGTCACCGGCACCCTGCGGACGGTCACGCTGCGACCGCGGGCCGGTGTGCCCGCACTGGAGGCCGAGCTGTTCGACGGTTCGGCCGCACTCGACGTCGTCTGGCTCGGCCGGCGCTCCATCGTGGGCATCGAGCCGGGCCGCAAGCTCATCGCATCGGGCCGGATCTCCATGAGCCACGGCCGCCGGGTGCTCTTCAACCCGAAGTACGAACTCCGACCGCTCGGACAGGAGTAGCCGGTGACCACTCCGGACAAGCAGCCACCCCAGCGCGACGCCCGGTCCGCCGAGGACGGTGCGCCCGGCCACGAAAGCAGGGCCGCCACGGAGGCGGCCCTTTTCGAGGCGTTCGGCGGCGTGCGCGGGCTGGTGGAAACCACCGTGCCCGGCCTGGTCTTCGTCGCCATCTACACGGTGAACAAGGACATTCACCTCTCGGCGATCGCCGCCCTCGTGCTCGCCGTGCTGCTCGGCGTCGCGCGGCTCGTCCAGAGGGGCACCGTGAAGCACGCGTTCAGCGGTGTCTTCGGGGTCGCCTTCGGTGTCGTCTTCGCGATGATGACGGGCAACGCCAAGGACTTCTACCTGCCCGGCATGTTCTACACGCTGGGGCTCGGGGTGGCCTACATCGCGACCGCGATCGCGGGCGTCCCGCTGCTCGGCCTGATCCTCGGGCCGGTGTTCAAGGAGAACATGTCCTGGCGCAAGCGGAACCCTGGGCGCAAGAGGGCCTACACCAAGGCGAGCTGGGCCTGGGGCCTGATCCTCCTGGGCAAGTCCGCGATCCTCTTCCCGCTCTACCTGTGGGCGGACGCGACCAAGTTCGGCTGGGTGCTCGTCGCGCTCAAGATCCCGCCGTTCCTGCTTGCCGTCTATCTGACCTGGATCTTCCTCGCCAAGGCGCCACCGCCGATCGACGTCTTCGCCGAGATGGAGGCGAAGGAGAACGCCGAGGAGGAAGCGCAGCGGGCGGAGAAGGAGCGGTTGCAGCAGGAGCGTTCCGGCGCACCCGCGACCGACTGACCGCCGCGGCGCAGCGGCTGCCCGTCGGTGACGCCCGGCGAAGGCGCCCAACCCTCCGGAGGACGGAGGCAGGGCAGAGAGCACAGGGCAGAGAGCACAGGGCAACAGAGGGCGGAAGGGCCCGGGGACCTCGGTCCCCGGGCCCTTCCCGCAACTCCTGGCCGAGCGGCCGCTACTGGACTTCCTGCCGCACCGACAGCAGGTCCTCCAGCTGCTCCTCCCGCGCCTGGGCGGCGACGAACAGCAGCTCGTCCCCGGCCTCCAGCGAGTCCTCCCGGTTGGGCGTGAGTACTCGGTTGCCGCGGATGATCGTGACGAGCGAGGTATCCTCGGGCCAGTCCACGTCACCGACGCGTGTCCCGGCCAGTGCCGACTCCGGTGGGAGCGTCAGCTCGACCAGGTTCGCGTCGCCGTGGCTGAACCGCAGCAGGCGTACGAGGTCTCCGACGCTCACCGCCTCCTCCACCAGCGCCGACATCAGGCGCGGCGTCGACACGGCGACGTCGACTCCCCAGGACTCGTTGAACAGCCACTCGTTCTTGGGGTTGTTCACCCGGGCCACCACGCGCGGTACGCCGTACTCCGTCTTGGCCAGCAGCGAGACGACCAGGTTGACCTTGTCGTCGCCGGTGGCCGCGATGACCACGTTGCAGCGCTGCAGCGCTGCCTCGTCCAGCGAGGTGATCTCGCAGGCGTCGGCCAGCAGCCACTCGGCCTGTGGCACACGCTCGACCGAGATGGCGGTCGGCGCCTTGTCGATCAGCAGCACCTCGTGCCCGTTCTCCAGCAGCTCGCCGGCGATCGAGCGCCCCACGGCACCCGCGCCCGCAATGGCGACCCTCATCCCTGCGCCTCCTCGGGGCCCTCGGCGAACGCGGCCTCGACCTTTTCGACCTCGTCCGCGCGCATCATCACGTGCACGAGGTCGCCCTCCTGCAGGACCGTCTGCGACGTCGGCAGCATTGCCTCGCCCAGCCGGGTGAGGAAGGCAACGCGTACGCCCGTCTCCTCCTGCAGCTTGCTGACCTTCTCGCCGACCCAGGCCGGGGAGGCGTGCACCTCGGCGAGCTGCACCGCGCCGCTCGGGTCGCGCCACAGCGGCTCGGCGCCGGACGGCAGCAACCGCCGCAACATCTGGTCGGCGGTCCACCGCACGGTGGCGACGGTCGGGATGCCGAGGCGCTGGTAGACCTCGGCGCGGCGCGGATCGTAGATACGCGCCGCCACGTTCTCCACTCCGAACATCTCGCGGGCCACGCGGGCGGCGATGATGTTGGAGTTGTCGCCGCTGCTGACCGCGGCGAACGCGCCGGCCTCCTCGATCCCCGCTTCGCGCAGGGTGTCCTGGTCGAAGCCGACGCCTGTGACCCGGCGCCCGCCGAATCCCGAGCCGAGTCGACGGAAGGCCGTGGGGTCCTGGTCGACGACCGCGACCGTGTGCCCCTGCTGCTCAAGTGTCTGCGCCAAAGCGGAGCCCACCCGGCCGCAACCCATGATCACGATGTGCATGAGGCCTCTACCCTGCACCTTCCGTTAGTGCTGTGACCTGCGCAAACACCGTCCATCATCCTTCCGCGTCCCGGGTGGCGGCAACTCATCTCCGGTGCCGTCGCCGGTAACGCTACCCGCGAACCCCGCAAGTGCGCCCATGGGCGGCTGGGCTCCGGAGGGAACGACGGCTTACGATCCTCTGCGTGTCCAAACTGACCGACCTGCCCAAGCGGATTCTCATCGGCAGGGCCCTGCGGAGCACGCAACTGGGGGAGACGCTCCTTCCGAAGCGGATCGCACTGCCCGTCTTCGCATCCGACCCGCTGTCGTCCGTGGCGTACGCGCCCGGCGAAGTCCTGCTCGTGCTCTCCGTCGCGGGAGTGTCGGCGTACAGCTTCAGTCCGTGGATCGCCGTCGCGGTCGTCGTGCTGATGTTCACGGTCGTCGCCTCGTACCGGCAGAACGTGCACGCGTACCCGAGCGGCGGCGGCGACTACGAGGTCGCCACCACCAACCTCGGGCCCAGGGCAGGTCTGACCGTCGCCAGCGCACTGCTGGTCGACTACGTCCTCACCGTCGCCGTGTCGATCTCCTCGGGCGTGGAGAACCTCGGCTCGGCCATCCCGTTCTTCGTCGAGCACAAGGTCTTCTGCGCGATCGGCATGATCGTGCTGCTGACCCTGATGAACCTGCGCGGGGTCAAGGAATCGGGCAAGCTCTTCGCGATCCCCACCTACATATTCGTGGCGGGTGTCTTCATCATGATCGCCTGGGGCGCGTACCGCTCCCTCGTCCTCGGCGACGACATGAACGCCCCCACCGCAGGTTTCGAGATCAAGGCCGAGCACACCGGCATTGCCGGCTTCGCCCTCATCTTCCTGCTGCTGCGCGCCTTCTCCTCCGGTTGTGCGGCGCTCACCGGCGTCGAGGCGATCAGCAATGGCGTCCCGGCCTTCCGCAAGCCCAAGAGCCGCAACGCGGCCACCACGCTGCTGCTCATGGGCGGTCTCGCCGTCACCATGTTCTGCGGCATCATCGGGCTGGCCATGGCCACCGACGTCAAGATGGCCGAGAACCCGGCGCACGACCTGCTGAACAACGGCTCGCCCGTCGGCTCCGGCTACGTCCAGAACCCCGTGATCTCGCAGGTCGCCGCCGCGGTCTTCGGCGACGGGACGTTCTTCTTCATCCTGCTCGCCGCGGCCACCGCGCTGGTGCTGTTCCTCGCGGCCAACACCGCGTACAACGGCTTCCCGCTCCTCGGCTCGATCCTCGCTCAGGACCGCTACCTGCCGCGCCAGCTCCACACCCGCGGCGACCGGCTCGCTTTCTCCAACGGCATCGTGCTGCTGGCGGGCGCCGCCGTACTGCTGGTGTGGATCTACGGAGCGGACTCGACCCGGCTGATCCAGCTCTACATCGTCGGTGTGTTCGTGTCCTTCACGCTCAGTCAGACGGGCATGGTCCGGCACTGGAACCGGCACCTGCTGACCGAGACCGACCCCGCCAAGCGCCGCCACATGATCCGCTCCCGCGCGATCAATACGTTCGGCGCCTTCTTCACGGGCCTGGTGCTGGTGGTCGTACTGGTCACCAAGTTCACCCACGGCGCGTGGGTCGCCCTGCTCGGCATGGTCATCTTCTACGTGACGATGACGGCCATCCGGCGCCACTACGACCGGGTGGCCGAGGAGATCTCCGCGCCCGACGAGCCCGGCGACGAGGCGGTACGCCCTTCCCGCGTGCACTCCATCGTCCTCGTCTCCAAGGTGCACCGGCCGACCCTGCGGGCGCTGGCCTACGCCAAGCTGATGCGCTCGGGCAGCCTCGAGGCGCTGACGATCAACGTGGACCCGGCCGAGACCAAGGCACTCCACGAGGAGTGGGAGCGGCGCGGGATCGACGTACCGCTGAAGGTCCTCGACTCGCCCTACCGCGAGATCACCCGGCCCGTGATCGACTACGTGAAGCGGCTGCGGCGCGAGAGTCCGCGGGACGCTGTCAGCGTCTACATCCCGGAGTACGTGGTCGGCCGCTGGTACGAGCATCTGCTGCACAACCAGAGCGCCCTGCGGCTGAAGGGACGGCTGCTGTTCACACCCGGCGTGATGGTGACCTCGGTGCCGTACCAGCTGGAGTCCTCGGAGCTTGCGAAGCAGCGCGCCCGCAGGCGCGAGGCATGGAACGCGCCGGGTTCGGTGCGGCGCGGCCCGGTGGGACCCCCGGCGCAGCGCGACAAGGCGGCGAACGGCGGGAAGACTGCCCAGGGCGGAAAGACCGCGAACGGCGAAAACACCGCGAACGGCGGGAGGACTGCGAACGGCGGGACCGCCACGGGGGAGTAGCACCGCACTGCGGGGCCGCCACGGGCAGGTGGTGCCGCCGTGACGGTGACGGGATCTGTCGGGCCGGAGGCCGAGGGGCGGCAGGCCCCGCCCCGCCGGACGCACGTACACTGGACGGCTGCTGTTCACGGCGGCCGCGGTCCATGACCGGCCCTTGAACCGCACCGCCCGTGTCACGTCCACTGCACGCCACCACCCGCACAGGAGCGCCTCCCCCGTGTCCACAGATTCCCCCGCCGCCGCCCCCTCACTGGTCGGCGAGGAGTACGAGGTCGAGGTCGGGCCCGTCGCCCACGGCGGGCACTGCATCGCCCGCACCCCGGAGGGGCAGGTGCTGTTCGTCCGGCACACCCTCCCTGGCGAGCGTGTCGTCGCCCGCGTCACCGAGGGCCGGGAGGACTCGCGCTTTCTGCGCGCGGACGCCGTCGAGGTGCTTCTGGCGTCACCGGACCGGGTGGAGGCCCCGTGCCCGTTCGCGGGACCGGGGAAGTGCGGCGGCTGCGACTGGCAGCACGCGGCCCCCGGTGCGCAGCGCCGCCTCAAAGTCGCGGTCATCACCGAGCAGTTGAGCCGTCTGGCCGGACTCACCCCGCAGGAGGCGGGCTGGGACGGAACGGTCGAGCCGGCGCCGGGCGACAAGGTCGCCAAGGGCGAGGTCCCGGCCTGGCGCACGCGTGTGCAGTACGCGGTGGACGCCGACGGCCGAGCCGGGCTGCGCAAGCACCGCTCGCACGAAGTGCAGCCGGTCGACCACTGCCTCATCGCGGGGCCGGGCGTCAACGAGCTGGGCGTTGAGAAGCGGGAATGGCCGCAGATCGAGGCTGTCGAGGCCATCGCGGCCACCGGCTCGCACGACCGCCAGGTGATCCTTACGCCACGGCCGGGCGGGCGGCTGCCGATCGTCGACCTGGACCGGCCCGTCTCCGTCATGCGCGTCGACGAGAAGACCGGGGGCGTGCACCGCGTCCACGGGCGCCCCTTCGTCCGCGAACGCGCCATCGGCCGTACGTGGCGCGTCGGTTCGGGCGGCTTCTGGCAGGTCCACCCGAGGGCTGCGGAACTGCTCGTCGAAGCGGTGATGCAGGGGCTGATGCCGCGCAAGGGCGAGATGGCGCTCGATCTGTACTGCGGGGTGGGGCTCTTCGCGGGGGCGCTGGCCGAACGTGTGGGCGAGAAGGGCGCGGTGCTGGGCATCGAGTCCGGCAGGCGTGCCGCGGAGGACGCCCGGCACAACCTGGAGGACCTGGAACGGGTCCGTATCGAACACGGCAAGGTCGAGCAGGTCCTGCCGCGTACGGGCATCACCGAAGCCGACCTGATCGTCCTGGACCCGCCCCGCGCGGGCGCGGGCAAGCAGACCGTCACGCACCTCGCGGGCCTGGGCCCGCGCCGCATCGCCTACGTGGCCTGCGACCCGGCGGCGCTGGCCCGCGACTTGGCGTACTTCGCGGCGGCGGGCTACACCCCGCGCAAACTGCGGGCGTTCGACCTGTTCCCGATGACGCACCACGTGGAGTGCGTGGCGATCCTCGAGCCTGCCGCGAAGGGCGCCTGACCTGCTGTTTCGTTGGGTGTGCATTATGTGCGCTGTGGGCGTTACGGGCGATATCTTGACGCATGAACCACGCATGAGACGCACGTTCTGATGGGGCGCCAGGTGGTCGTTCGCACAGGTGGCGGTGCGTCGGGTGCGGCCTGTCGGAGCTCCTTTTTACTACCTCTTGGTGAAAATCCGCGGGTTGTGGCCCACTTTGGGGCTCAGTAGGCGCGGGGGCCGTAGGGGCTCCAGTGGTCGAGGAACGGCTTGAGGTCGTCGCCGCTGGGCTTCGGCGGGCTGGGTAGTTTCGGCGCTGAGGCGGAGTCGGTGGGGCGTCGGGAAGGATCATGATGGGCTCTAGTACGAGCGCCCCGTGACAGCAGCAAGATCGTACGCACGGTGGCCGAGTTGGCACGACTGTCGCAGCAGGGCGCCCCGTCAGCTTCGAGGGGCCTGCTGTGTAGGCCGTGGCCTATGGGTGGTGCGTCGTCGAGACCGACGCCGAGTGCGACGGCCTCGTACCAGCCGGTGCTTTGTTTCCTGTTGCAGGCCCGCTCGACAGGGCCAGCAGTAACAGGAACAGCAGGAGACCGCCTCCTCCCGTGCCCGCTGCCACGCCGAGAGCGCGAGGGCTGATGGGCCGGCGGTGCCCGCGTACACGGGTGCCGTCCGAACGGTAGTAGGGACGGACATAGGCTGTCGGCCCGGTGGAGGCTGGGCGGGGCCGCGTTGCAGGAGTGGTACGTCGGGTTGCCGCAGAAGGCTGCGCGGCGCGGGGTCGGTTGCGGCGATTGTGGCCTTTGACGTAGGTGCCATCGCGGCGGTAATGGGGGCGCACGTAGGTCACGGGCAATCCTTAATCGGCGAAGGGGGCAGTCGGTGCCCCGCGGGTGGAGTTCAGGCGTTCCTCGGCTCGGCATTCGACGATAGCGACCGGCGCTGACAACCCATGGCGGCCAACTCGACGACAGTGCGAGCAGGTTGGGCGGCAGCCAGCCATTCTCGTACCGGTGATCGCAACGTCGGGCCGGTCGGCATGGCCGGTCTGGCGCCGAATCCGGAACCGGCCCAAACCTGCTCCACTTCGCCTTCGCGAGTTGCTTGCCGTGCCGTGTCCTCTTGAGCAAGCCAGTCTTCTCCGGCGCTCAAGTCGCATGCGTTGTCGGAGCAGCCGGTCACGCAGCGGGCGTGGCTACGGCCAGGCGCTGGGGAGGGCTGGAGAGAACCCGAGGTTGTGCGCTACGCGGCGGGGGCGGGACGTAGTCGAAGGTTGGGACGGGCCTTCGGAGGCTGTCGAATCCGAGACTGACGCGTCGCGTGCGAAGGCACGGAAGCAGATGGAGGACGACCAGAAGCGTCTTACCCGAGAGAACACCCTTGCGGGAGATCACGCTCGACAGCAGCGACGGGAGTTCAGCCGGCGATCGGTCGCACTCCAGCAGAACAGGGCGCTCCACGAGACGCTGAGGGCGTGGTCGGTCGACGATCAGTAGACGCGGCAGTTGGGCGTGGGGGCGCTGATAGAGAGGGCGGCCGAGCGAGCAGTCGGCGAAAAGGCACTGCACCGTGGGCGAGGCGGTCCACCGTTCCAGATTCGGATGCGGGAATCCAACGTGCTCAGACGAGGTCAGACCTTCTCGGTCGCGATCCGGGCATGGTCATTGGTGAGCATGGCGATGTCCTCGACGTCCGCGGTCAGGATCGTGACGCGGCCAGGGTGAGCGAGGGCAGTGGCGCAGAGCATGGCGTCGATGGCGTACTTGTGGCCGTGTAGCCCGGCGGCACGCAGCAGGGTGGCGGCGGACTGGGCGATGGCCTGGGTGACCGGCTCGACCCGCAGCCGGGACAGCGTCCACTTCAGTGCGGCGTCGTTGATCCTGGGGTGGATTGCCTCGACGAGCACCGCGGCGGAGGTGACGACGGGCAGGTCGGCGTCGCGGGCAGCGGTAAGCCACTCGTGGACCTCGCGGTCGCGCTGGACGCCCTTGGCCAGACCCTCGCTGTCGAGGACGAGGGCGCCGCTCACGCGGCAGCCCCGGCATCGGAAGCGGGGGCGGTTGCGGTGAGCTTTGCCCGCTTGGCGGCCACGGCCTCCGGATCGGCCGGACCGTTGGCCTCGTCGAAGTCGGCGATCAGCTCGTCCAGGTTGTCGCGCTCGATCTGACGTTGTGCGGCCTTCTCCAGGTACGCGGATACACCGCGCTTGCCGACCCGTTCACGAATGGCCTGCAGGGTGCCGGCGGTGAGGGAGACGGAGATCCCGCTGCTGGGGCCGTCGCCGGGGACGAAGTCGTCGTCAGCCATGACGCGAGTATAGCATTTCTAATGCCATACCGCGACCATCTCGGTTGGGGCGTGCGTCGAGAGATCGCACGTAGCGCCCATAGCGCACGCAGTGCACATCGACATAAGGCCCGATTTTGCTGCTGACGCGCCGCTGACCTGCGAGTTCCTTCCACATGTTGTTGATTCACATCATTCCGATGACGCACCACGTGGAGTGCGTGGCGATCCTCGAGCCCGCCGCGAAGGGCGCCTGACCTGCGGATCTATGCGTGCGCATTATGCATGGTGCGCTACGGGCAGTATTCACAGGATGCTGTCCAGTGTCAGGCCCCGCAGCATTGCCCCAATCTTCGGCCGACGCGGACGCGCCAGTGAGCGGGATGTGGTAAGCCCGGCGGCGCGTGCTGCGCAACCGCGAGGCCTCACCGACGAGCTGTTCACCAGGATATGGAACACGCTACTGAGCGAGGGAAGATCGGAAAGACACTGTTGACGGCGGGGATCGCCGAGGAGCCCCCCAGACGTGTTCGGCGAAGCCCACACCGTGCGGGGGCCATCGTGCCGCTGGTCGGCTTGAGTTGAGGCCGCCTAACGGGGAGGGGCAGTTTGGCGGGGGAGTGTGGTGTGGAGAGGACGCGGGTGGTCGCTGCCGATCCGGCGCCGGACACCGCTGCCTCTCGTGACGTTGGTGTCACCACCCTGTCAGAAGTAGATGGTTGACGAGCAAGGCAAGGGAGGCTTGGGCCGTGAGCCAGGCGCGGGCACGTGCGAGGAAGGCGCACGCGGGGAGCAGCCACATCGCGAACGGCAGCCAGATGCGCTCCGTCTCGGCCTTGCTCATCCCGGACAGGTCGGCCGCGAGTACGGCGAGTACGGCCGCGGACACGAGCAGGGCGAGGCGGGCGTCGGCGACGGGGCCGCCCGGGCGGGCGACAATCCCGCCACGCGGCTGTGCGAGGACGGCGCCGCAACGGCGCAGGCCGGCTGCGACCGCCAGGCCCACGCCGAACACGGTGCAGGCGAGGTTTGCCCAAACCCAGTAGCCGTAGGGGCGGAAGCCGCCTGCACCTTGGTAGTAGCGCTCGACCACGAGGTGGTATGCCTCCCACCAGTTGAAGCCGGTGAGCGTGAACGCGAGCGGCACGATGGTGGCTCCGGCGAGCAGGAGGGGGAGGGGGCGCGCCCTGTTCCGTCCGAGCAGCACCACCCCCGCGGCGATCAGCGCGAACAGCGTGAGGCCGTAGGAGAGATAGCAGGTCAGGCCGAACAGCAGTCCCGATCCGAATGCGGCGGCCCGCGCTCGGGGCCCCGGCGGCCCGGTCACGGCGAGCGCGAGCAATGCCACGGACCATGCGGCGACCGCTGCGAAGTATCCGTCGGCCGACGTGCCCATCCACACAGCGGCAGGGGCCATGACCAGAAACGGTGCCGCTCGTCGCGCCAGGTCGTCCCCGGCCAGCGCCCGCACTGCGACGAGCACGGCCAGGCCCGCCGTGGCGCCGACGGTGATGCACCAGGTTCCGGCCCAGCCGCCGCCACCCAGGCCGATCCGGTCGAGGAAGACGAAGGTCAGCGTGGCCCCCGGCGGGTGCCCGGCAACGTGCGGGGGCCAGTGGTTCGGTGTGCCGAGCAGGATGTGGTGGGTGAAGTCGCGCAGTGTCGCCGGGATGTCGTGGAAGCGGTCGATCACCTGCAGGTACTCGTAGCGGGTGGTGAGCCGCACAGCGATGCCCCGGTGCCAGCCGTCGATCAGGGCGAGAGACCAGGACCAGGCCATCGCCGTGCCCCATGCCGCGGCGAGCAGGGCGCGCCAGGGGAGCCGGTCGGCGAGGGCGGAGCCGTACGCGACGACGGCGGCCGCCACCACCAGGGCGGCCGGGGTGCCCGGACCCACATGCGGGCGCCAGTCCGCGTACAGGGGTGGCCAGCCCACGTGCAGGGTGTCGTGGGTGAAGTGGATGTGTCGGCCGACCAGGACGGCCGCCACGACGAGGACGGCTGCTGCCAGAGCGGCGGCGAGGTCGCGGAGCGGAGTGCGGATCACATCGGGAAAGCTAGGGCCGAAGGGGCAGAGATGGTCGTCCGCGATGCTGACGTCAGCGTTTCGTCATGGGATGAGCACCCCTGCGCGGGCCGGCTCCGGCCTAACGTCGGGCCATGCCCGATCAACGGCTTCCCGCCTCTCCCTCCTCTCCTGGCTTCTGGCGCAGCCCCCTGCGGGGCCCCTGGTTCACCTCGGTGCTCGGTGTCGTGCTCCTCGTGGGCATCACGGTGCTGTTCGCGACCGGCCTGCTGTCCTACGCCGCCTACAACCCCGACCTCTCGCCGGTGAACGACAAAACACCGGACAAGGGCCTCCTCGGCTTGTACCTCTTTTCCTGGCCTACGGATCCGTACTGGCTGTACCGGTTGAACCAGGGCGTCCATGTCACGCTCGGCATCACACTCATCCCGGTCCTGCTGGCCAAGCTGTGGTCGGTGGTGCCGAAGCTGTTCGCTCTGCCACCCGCCCGGTCGCTCGAGCACGCCCTGGAGCGGATCTCGCTGCTCCTGCTCGTCGGCGGCGCGCTCTTCGAGTTCGTAACGGGTGTGCTCAACATCCAGCTGGACTACGTCTTCCCCGGCTCCTTCTATCCGCTGCACTTCTACGGGGCGTGGGTGTTCTTTGGCGCGTTCGTCGTGCACGTGGTGCTGCGGGCACCGGCCGCCGTGCGCAATCTGCGTCGCAGGCGGGAGGGGAAGAGCCTGCAGGAGGAGACCGGCGCGCAGCCGGAGTTCGCGCTGGTGTCCCCGCGGACGACTGAGCCCACCGTGTCGCGACGCGGGGCGCTGTGGCTGATCGGAGGAGGGTCATTGCTGCTGCTTGGGACCACGGCAGGACAGAACTTCGACGGTCCGTTGCGGCGGACGGCTCTCCTCGCACCGCACGGAGGCTCCGACCCAGGTAGTGGCCCAGGCGGCTTCCAGATCAACAAGACGGCCGCTTCCAGGGGGATCCGTGCGTCGGAGACGAGCGATGAGGCGTGGGGACTGGTCGTCGAAGGGCGCTCCGGGATCGTCCGGCTGAGCCGGGCCGAATTGCTGGGGCTTCCCTTGCACAGTTCAGCGCTGCCCATCGCCTGTGTGGAGGGCTGGTCGACATCCGACCAGTGGTGGCGGGGCGTGCGACTGCGGGATCTCGCCTCCCTGGTGGGATCCGACGCGGACGTGGCGCCCGACGTGCTGGTGGAGTCCCTCCAGCGTCGCGGTGCCTTCCGCCGGTCGGCCCTGCGTGCCAACCAGGTGCGGGACCCGCGCTCGCTGTTGGCCCTGGACGTCAACGGAGAGCCACTGACACGCGACCACGGCTACCCGGCCCGCGTCATTGTCCCTGCTGCTCCCGGCGTGCTGAACACCAAGTGGGTGGCCCGGATGACCTTCGGTGATCTGTGAGAAGGTGCGCAGGACGACCTGTGATGCGCCTCCGTGTGAAGGTGGGCAGCCCGCTGCAACTCCTGCTCCTGGCATGCTCGTTCACGCTGGCCGGATACGCGGGGGTGGAGCTGCTGGCGGGTGATTGGTTCCCGGTGGCGCTGTGGTTCGTGGGGGCGGTCCTGATTCACGACTTGGTGCTGCTGCCGCTGTACGCGATGACGGACCGTGCAGTCCTACGATCGCTCGGCGCGGTCGGCCACCGGCAGTGGGCCATGTACGTCCGTGTGCCGGCCGCCCTGTCCGGGCTCATTCTGCTCGTGTGGTTTCCGCTCATCAGCGGCCGGGTGGCGGACCACTACCCGTCGGCAACCGGACTTTCCGGGGACGGCTTTCTCGCCCGCTGGTTGTTGATCACGGCCGGGCTCTTCGGAGGCTCGGCGCTCCTGCTCGTGCTGCGGCTGCGCAGGGCGACGAAACAGCGGCCACCGGCCGACCACTGATCGACCGTACGCCAGCCCAGCGGGCCCGCATACCGGAGCAGCGCCCGGGTGCCGAGCCGGGCCCACGGGAACGGGACGCTCGTACCGGCCGGAGCGTTGGTGAGGCCGACGTCGCGCGTCCACCGGACGAAGGTGACGCTGACCCGTTCGTCCACGTCCGTCGGGACCGTTTCGGCAACCAGCAGGCCGCCGGGAACCAGGAGCCGGGCAAGCCGTTCGAGCAGCGCGTCCGGGTCGCCACCGATGCCGAGGTTTCCGTCCAGGAGGAGGGTGGTGCGCCACCGGCCCTCATCCGGCAGTGGTTCGAAGACGGAAGTCAGCAGTGCCTGCCCTCCGTGCCCCACCGTGCGCGCGACGGCGGCTTCGCTGACGTCGATGCCGAGCGCGGTCCGGCCCCGAGCGGCGAGCTCAGCGACCAGCCTGCCCGGCCCGCAGCCCACGTCGAGCACGGCACCTTCGCACCGGTCCAGCACCTGGACGTCCACGGCGTCGGCCCGCGCACACCACCGCTCCACGTCCAGCGGCAGTAGCCAGCCGTCGCTGCGGCGGAGGAAGAGCGGCCCGTGGCCGGCGCGCAGGGCGTCGGCGTAGGGGTCGGCGGACCAGCTGTGTTCGGCGGTGCCACGCGCCATCACCGCATGTGCCGTGGCCGTCATGTCATGCGCGGTGCTCATCGGTCGCCGACCGCCCGCAGCCGGGCCAGCTCCGAGGCGAAGCAGCTGTGGGGCGCCGTGGAGGCGACCGCTTCGGCGTCGGCGGCCGTGTCGACGTCCCGCAGGACCGGCAGCTCACGCACGCGCAGACCGGCGGCTACGAGCCGGTCACGCTGCACGGCGCCGGTGGTGTGCGTCGACATCGGGACCCCGCGCAGCAGCCCCGGGTCCGGTTCAGCCAGCCCGAGTGCCCAGAAGCCGCCGTCTTCAGCCAGGCCGATGTGCGCGTCGTTTCTGTCGAAGTCCACGGCGAGCAGGTCCGGGGTCAGCTGCGGCGTATCCATTCCGATCAGCAGGGCCGGGCCGTCACAGTCCCCGAAAGCCGCGGCCAGCCGCTGGTCGAGTCCGCCCGCGCACTGCGGTACGACGTCGAATCCGGGCGGCAGCCAGGGCCCGGTCTCTCCGTCGAGTACGAGGACCCGGCGCCGGGCGGGTGTCGCGGCCACCGCGTGCAGGGTGTCAGCGAGGGCCGCTTCGGCAAGCGCCGCGGCCTCGGCCGGGGTGAAGGGCGGGGTGAGTCGGGTCTTCACCTGTCCCGGCCGGGGCTCCTTGGCGATCACGAGCAGGGTGGTCATCGGCCGATGCCTCCTCGTGCTTGCGCCTGCGTACCGGACACCGCGGGTGCGGCGGATGCTTCGGGCGCTTCGGCCAGGACGCGGCTCATGTCCTGTACGGCCTGCCAGGTGCCGCGCCAGGTGCCCGTCACCTTCGAGCCGCCGGTGCGCGGCCGGTACGGGACGTCGTGCTCGGTGATGTGCCAGCCCGCATCGGCGGCGCGCACGACCATCTGCAAGGGGTAGCCGCTGCGCCGGTCGGTCAGGCCGAGAGCGAGCAGCGCCTCGCGGCGGGCGGCTCGCAGGGGACCGAGGTCGTGCAGGTGCAGTCCGGTGCGGCGACGCAGCAGCAGGGAGAGAGCGAGGTTCCCGGCCCGTGCGTGTGTGGGCCAGGCACCTCGGCCCTGAGGTCGGCGCCGTCCGAGCACCAGCTCGGATTCGCCGCCTTGCACTTCGCGTACGAAGGGAATGAGCAGAGCCGGGTCGAGCGAGGCGTCGCAGTCACAGAAGCACACGATGCCGGCCGCGGCCGCCATCAGTCCCGCGTGGCAGGCGGCGCCGAAGCCACGGCGTGGTTCGTGGACGACCGTGGCCCCGAGTTCGCGGGCGATGTCGGCCGAGCCGTCGGTGGATCCGTTGTCCACGACGAGGGCCCGCCAGCCGGGAGGGATGCGGTCGAGCACCCAGGGCAGGGCTTCGGCCTCGTTCAGACAGGGGAGGACGACATCGACGTCCGGGCGTGCGGAAGAGGTCATCACGGCTTCACCCTACGAACGCGGACGGCATAAATCGGACTTCGGCTCCTTACGAAACACGGACGTCGGCGCCTGCGGCCACATGGAGAGCGACGGCGAACGGCGCGCAGTGCGAGGCTGGTCGCATGGAGCAGCAGCCTTACGAGCCGACAGCGGGCGTGACCGCTGGTAGAGGTGCGGGGGACGCCCGCGTCCTCGTTGTCGACGACGACCCCACGGTTGCCGAGGTCGTCTCGACATATTTGGACAGAGCCGGATTCATAGTGGACCGGGCCGGGGACGGGCCGGCGGCGCTGGCGCGGGCCGCCGCGCACTGGCCGGACCTGGTGGTGCTGGACCTGATGCTGCCCGCCATGGACGGCTTGGAGGTGTGCCGCCGGATGCGCGGCCGCGCTCCCGTCCCGATCATCATGCTCACGGCCCGCGGTGACGAGGACGACCGCGTCCTGGGGCTGGAGGTGGGCGCGGACGACTACGTCACGAAGCCGTTCAGCCCCCGGGAGCTGGTGCTGAGGGTGGAGTCGGTACTGCGCCGGACACGTCCCCTCGGGGGTACGCGGCCCCTGAGCGCGGCGGGACTGGCCGTAGACCCCGCCGCCCGCCGCGCCACCAAGAATGGCACTGAACTCGCCCTCACCCTCCGCGAGTTCGACCTGCTGGCGTTCTTCCTGCGCCATCCGGGCCTGGCGTACACCCGCGAGGACCTGATGCGGGAGGTGTGGGGCTGGGACTTCGGCGACCTCTCGACCGTCACGGTCCACGTCCGACGGCTGCGCAACAAGGTCGAGGACGATCCCACCCGTCCCCGACTGATCCAGACGGTGTGGGGCGTCGGTTACCGCTTCGACCCCGTCGGCCTTTCCGGCCAGGGTGAGGAGTGATCATGCGCGACACGGTCCTCATCGCCCTGTACGCCCTCCTCGGCGCCGGTGTGGCCGGGCTGCTCGGCGCGGGAACACTGTGGCTGCTGCGCCGCCGCTCACTGACCGCCTCACTCACCGTCGTAGCCGCCGTCGCCGTGACCGCGATGCTCGCGGGGACACTGGCCACGACCCGGGCGATGTTCCTGTCCGCGCACGACCTGTCCGTCGTCACGACCGTCGTCGCGATGGCCGCCGTCGTCTCCCTCGTCACCGCGCTGCTGCTGGGCCGCTGGGTGGTCGCCCGCAGCCATGAACTCGCCCTCGCCGCTCGCTCCTTCGGCGACGGCGGCCACTTCACGGCCCCTGTCGGCCCCGCGACCGCCGAACTCGCGGCGCTGAGCCGCGAACTGGCGGCCACCAGCGCCAGACTCACCGAGTCCCGGGAGCGTGAACGCATGCTGGAGTCCTCCCGCCGTGAACTCGTCGCCTGGATCTCCCATGACCTGCGCACCCCCCTCGCCGGTCTGCGCGCCATGTCCGAGGCGCTGGAGGACGGGGTCGCCACCGACCCCGGCCGATACCTGCGGCAGATCCGCACCGAGGTCGAACGCCTCAACGCCATGGTGGGCGACCTCTTCGAGCTCTCCCGTATCCACGCGGGCACCCTCTCCCTCACGCCCGCCAGGATCTCGCTGTACGACCTGGTCGGTGACGCCCTTGCGGGAGCCGACCCGCTCGCCCGCGAACACGGGGTGAAGCTGGTCGGCGACCGTATCGAGCCCGTCCCCGTGGAGGTCGACGGCAAGGAGATGAGCCGGGTCCTGGGCAACCTCTTGGTCAACGCGATCCGCCGGACCCCCGCTGACGGGACGGTTGCCATCGCCGCGGAGCGTTCGCCCGAGGGCGTGGTGCTGTCGGTCACGGACGGCTGCGGCGGCATCCCGGCGGAGGACCTGCCCCGGGTCTTCGACACCGGGTGGCGCGGCACGCACGCGCGTACCCCGCCGGCCGGCGCGGGCCTCGGCCTCGCCATCGTCCGCGGCATCGTCGAGGCCCACCAGGGCCGCGCTGTCGTAACCAACATTCCCGGCGGCTGCCGCTTCGAGGTGGTACTGCCCGCAGCGGCTTCCTGACGGGGGCCGCACCACCGGTCCATCTGGGCCTACGAGCGACCCATCCCAGCTCGGGCGAACTCCCGCATCCCCTCCACGAAGCCGACCTCCGGCTTCCAGCCCAGCTCGGCCCGCAGACGCGACGAGTCCGCCGTGACGTGCCGCACGTCTCCCAGCCGGTACTCCCCGGTCACGACGGGCCCGGGCCCGTCGTACGCGGAGGCCAGGGCCTGCGCCATCTCCCCGACGGTATGCGGTTCGCCGCTACCGGTGTTGTACACGGTCAGCGCGCGGGGGACGGTCGCATCCGCCTCCAGCGCCGCTACGTTGGCCGCCGCAACGTCCCGGACGTGCACGAAGTCCCGTCGCTGCAGTCCGTCCTCGAAAACACGCGGGGCCTCACCCCGGGCAAGCGCCGAGCGGAAGAAGGAAGCAACCCCGGCATACGGTGTGTCGCGCGGCATCCCGGGCCCGTACACGTTGTGGTACCGCAATGACACCGCCGACCCGCCTGTCGACCGCGCCCACGCACCGCACAGATGCTCTTGGGCCAGCTTCGTCGTCGCATATACGCTCCGTGGATCGACCAGGGCGGCCTCCCCGACCAACCCCGGCGACAACTCCTCTCCGCACACCGGACACAACGGCTCGAAGCGCCCGGCGTCCAGATCGGTGACCGTCCGTGGCCCGGGCCGCACCACACCGTGCCGCGCGCAGACGTAGTGCCCCTCCCCGTACACCGCCATCGAGCCGGCCAGCACCAGTCGCCGGACGCCCCGATCGGCCATGGCAGTGAGCAGTACAGCCGTACCGAGGTCGTTACGGGAGACATACTCCGCCGCATCGGCGAACCCCGTACCGAGCCCGACCATCGCCGCCTGATGACATACGGCGTCCACACCCGAGAGGGCACGGCCGACCGCCTCCCGGTCCCGCACGTCCGCGGCAGCGCGCTCGTGGCCTTCGCGCACGTCGAATACGACGGGTTCATGCCCCCGCGACGCCAGCGCCTCGACCACATGAGACCCGATGAACCCGGCACCGCCGGTGACCAGTACGCGCATGAGCTCACGCTAGGGCTGCGCACCAGCCGCACCATGCGACCGCGCCAACCACGTCACGAGTCCGTAAGAACACACGCCCGCCCGGCGACACGGCTGTTTCGGGTGGAGCATGCACATCGGCGGGATCACTGACCTGGTGCAGCTGGGGCACCGACGTGCCGGGCCTCGGCCGCTGTCGGTCTCCTGAGCAGGCGACCAGTTGTGCAGGCGTCCGCGGGTGCCTTCGTGAGACGGGTGCTTCGTGAGGGTGGCTCCGCCGACGAGGACCAGGCGCGCTTCGGACGGCTGGTTTGTCGCAGACATGGGTGCCGGGCCGAGCCAGGGCCGCCTCGGTGCCGCGGCTCGGGCCCCTGGGCCCGGCAAGCCCCGAGCTCTTGAGACGAGCGAGTCGGCGAACCGAGGACGGAGGGAGTCTTACGGAACCCTTACGCGGACGCGTGAGGTGGCATCGCGTGCCTAGGCTCGCAGGCGTGTCGACCATCCGGAACATCGCCCTCGTCACCGCCGCCCCTCTTGTGCTGGCCGCCGCGGGCATCGCACATCCGCACGGGCTGTCCGCGTCGACGGCCTCGGACTGGGCACGGCTGCACATCGCGCTGTTGCCGATCTTTCCGCTGCTCACGGTCGGTCTCCTCGTCCCCCTGTGGCATCGCCCCCGACTCGGCCTCACGGGCTTCGCCACGGTGGCGGCCTGGTCAGGTGCCTTCGTCTACGCGGCCTTCTACACGGGGCTCGACGCGGTCGCCGGCATCGCAGCCGGAACCGCGGTCGAGCACGCCGGAGAGACGGCGAGCCTTGGGCCGATCAAGCGACCGCTCTACGACACGGGCGAGGCGCTCGGGCAAGCCGGTGCTTACGCCCTCCTCGGCGCCGTAGCGGCCACGGCGGTCGCCCTGCTTCCGAGGCACGGCATCCGAATCGTTCCCGGCACGGCAGTGCTCCTTACGTCTGGTTGGTCGTTCGTCGACAGCCACATCTTCTGGCCACGCGGCGTCGGGACGATGCTCGGCTTCGCCCTGGGTTTCGCGCTGCTCGCCTGGGGGACCGGAAGGAGCGCGCACAGCGATGCCCGCACGCCTCCCCGCCGCCATGCGGGAGGCCAGGGGACGTGAAGCCGACTGCACCTGCTGACCCCCCACAGGTCACGCCGCCGACGCAGCCGTACCCGAACAGGAGCCGGACATCTACCGATGAGGCGTCGATGGGGCAGCGTCACAGGCATCCCTCGACGCAAGCCTCGTCCTTCACGTCGACGCAGGCTGAGCGATGACAGACGTCGTGGCGGGTTCCTTATTTCCCACCCGTGCAAGCGAGACGGCCGGGTCGCTCGGTCAGCCGGCGATCGCAATGCTCGGGGCGCCGGGTTTCTCCTTGCGTACGAAGACGGGCGCGCCGTGCAGGTCCAGAGCCCGCTCCACGATGCCGATGGCGCGGCGCACGCCCGCGCAGAAACCTATCGGCCGGGCCAGCATGACCCGTCCCTCGGTCCCGGCTCGGGACGGGCCGTGACGCTGTACTGACTTGCTATCAGATCCTTCTCCCAAGGGGAACGTGTTCGCCATCGAGCACCGCATGCCGGCAGGGCGGTCAGGGCAGCGGATCGGCGCGGCGGGATTCCGGCGCTCCGGGAGCGCCGAAGGTGAGCTGGCTCCACAACGCCCGCTCGGCCGGTGAGAGCGGCTCGTTCGGGACGAGGCGCTCCGGATGGCCGGGCCCGGGTGAGGGGCGGGAGCGCGAGGACCGCTGCGGCGGATACGACTCCCCCTCCGTGCCCCACCCGAAGGGCGGGGTGAGGCCCCAGAACGCGCCGATGGCGGCCAGCCCCGGCTGCAGCGACCTGAGGAATCTGACCGGCCAGCGGTCACCATGACGTCCCATCAGGGCAGATTCCGGCCGGCGGCGGTGGCGTGCTGGTGCGCCAGATAGGCGTACTGGCTGGGCAGCCGGTCGATCAGGGTGCCCGCCTGCCGGCGAATCCGCTCGAACTCCTCGACCGCGTCGGTGTCGTCGAGCTTGGAGAGCACCGGCAGCGACCGGAGCGGCAGTCCGCCGAGCCCGAGGAGCATGGCCGTGTACGAGTAGGGCTCGAAGCCGTGGAAGTAGGGGTGGACCGAGTCCTCGTCGGGCAACCTGGTGCGCCACTGCTCGATGCGCTCGGCGAGGCCGTCGGGCATACGACGGGTCTTGGCGTCCCGCCAGTACTGGTTGTCGTTGCGGGCGGCGGCGTAGTAGTGCAGGCCGAGGAACTCGCGGACCCCGTCCTGGACGCGTCCGACCTGCCGGTTGTACGCCTCTCGGAGCTGCTCGTCGTCCCGGCCGCCGGGAAGGTGCCGGACCAGTTGCTCGATGCCGTTCTGGATGAAGAAGATGCCGGTCGACTCGAGCGGCTCGACGAATCCGCTGGAGAGGCCGATCGCCACGCAGTTCTTCGCCCAGGAGCGGGCGCTGCGCCCGATCCTCATCCGGATGTGGTTGGCCGACAGGTCCTCCGCCGCCGGGCCGACGAACTCCCGCAAGGTCCGCTCGGCCTCCTCCGGCGAGCAGTAGTCACTGGCGTAGACGTAGCCGGTGCCCAGCCGGTCGAACAGCGGGATCGTCCAGATCCAGCCGGCGTCCTGGGCGGTGGCCGTGGTGCACGGGCGCATGCCCTGCGCCGCCACGTCCACCGGCACCCGGAGGGCGACCGCGCTGTCGTTGGGCAGGCTGTCCTGGTACGAGAGGAACGGCACGCCCAGTGCCTGGTTCAGCAGCATGCCGCGGAATCCGGTGCAGTCGACGAACAGGTCGCCGGCGAGCTCCCCGTGCTCCTTGGTGAGGACGTTCTCGATGTAGCCGTCCTCGTCGAGGCGCACGTCGAGGACGTCGTCGAGGACGTGCCGGACACCGCGCTCGGTCCCGTACCCGGTGAGGTACCGGGCCAGCAGGGTGGCGTCGAAGTGGTAGGCGTAGGGGAACTGGGTGGGCCCGTCGGGCGGCGTCGCGCGGTGGGGATCCCCGTCTCCCGCCGCGAAGTCGTGCTCGAAGATGGTCCCGTCGAGGTACTTGGGGGAGGCCTTGGCGTCGCACAGCGCGGCCAGCACGGAGGCGTCCCGGTCGAAGCGGTCACTCGGGCGCAGGTGCAGCCACCAGTCGGCGAGCGAGTGGCCCTGCACGACCCGCGGCCGTTCGAACGGGTGGTAGAAGTAGTGCCCTTTTTCCCGCCAGTTCTCGAAGCGGATGGCGAGCTTGTACGAGGCGTGGCACTCCGGCATCCACTCGTGCTCGGCCAGCCCGAGGAACCGGAAGAAGTGCCGGACGGTACTGAAGGTGGCCTCGCCCACGCCGATCGTCGAGATGTTCTTCGACTCGACGAGCGTCACCTCGATCTGCTCGCCGAGGGCCGCCTTCAGGTAGGTGGCGGTCATCCATCCCGCGGTACCGCCACCGACGATTACCACACTGGAGATCATTGGTCTTCACCTCGGTCTTCCATGGAGCGAAAGAGAGCGCTCAGCTCGTGCTTCCGGCGAATTCGGCCGCGTGCAACTGCCCCCGGTGGGCCCGGAGTTCGGAGAAGGGCAGGGTGATACGGCGCATCAGGTGGTCGACCCCGTTGCTGCCGCCCGTGCCCCGCTCCCCGCCGACCATCCTCGACATCAGGGCGAGATGGGCGACCTTCCACCGCCACAGTCCGTCGCCGACGTCGAGCAGTGCTTCGGCGACCCGGTGCAGTCCGCCGGCCCCGGGCCCCAGCCGGCACACCTGCGTCACAGAGAGGCAGGAGCGTGCCGCCGCGGCCACGAATGCCTCGTACAGCGCGCCCGCCCGACGGTTGTCGCCGATCAGCCGGGTGAGCACCGCGAACTGCTCGGACTGGGCCCCGCTCGCATTGCCCAGGAAGGGGCGGAACTTGGCGAAGTGCCGCAGCGGCAGGCGGTCGAGTACGAGGACCTGCTCGTGCAGCACCCGGAGCACGCCGTCCGCCCGCCGCAGCAACTCCTCGCTCAGCTCGAGGTCCGCCGTACCGGACGCGGACGCGAGCGTGTCCACGACGCCCTCGAGATCGGCGACCAGCTGCTTGAGCCACAGCTCGCAGGACTGGTGCGTGACGATGAAGAAGTGCTCGGCCAGCACCACCGCGCGGTCCTCCGTGCCCGACGAAAGCGGCTGCTGGAGCGAGAGCAGGGTGTTCACCCGCAGGTACTCCGAGTAGGTCGGATCGGTCATAAGTCACTCCAGGTGCAGTACTCGGTCGATGACACCGCGTCGGCTCACGCCGTCCCTGTGAGCACCTGGCGCAGGAGGCGGACGAAGGGCTCGGGCTCGCCCTGGAAGCCGGTGTGGTCACCGGGGAAGTCGACGAGCGCGGTACCGAGTTCTCCGGCGAGAGCCGTTGCGGACCGGTGGGAGAGCTGGCCCTTGGAGGCGATGCCGCCCGCCACCACGATGCGGGCGGATGCGGCCCGCAGCGCGGACAGGTCGGGGCGGTAGAGGGCAGTGGGGCGGAGGATGTGCAGGAAGAACCGGTCGAGGATGGCCCGTACGTCGGCCGGCGGGGTGAACGATTCCAGGTCGGTCACCCCGTGCCGCCCGCCGCCGGGAGGCCGGGAGAAACGGTCGACGCCGGTCACGGCGGCGTACTTCTTCAGCCCCTCGTTGCGGCCCTCGTCGGCATAGGTGTCGCACACATCCTCCAGAGCGGCGCGCAACTCCCCGCTGTCCGGCAGCAGTTCGACCAGCGGCGCCTCGTGGGCGACCAGGGCGCGGACCTGCTCGGGATACCGGGTGAGGAGCGCGAGCCCGATGGAGGCTCCGCCGCTGTTGCCGAAGACGTACGCCGGATCGCTGCCGAGCGCCGCCAGCAGATGGTGGACGTCGTCGGTCAGCAGGTCGAGCGTCACCTCCGCGTCCGGGTCCTCCACGGTGCTGCGCAGAATGCCGCGGGGGTCGTAGGTGACGACGGTGAAGTGCTCGGCGAGGAGCGGAGCGATGGTCGCGAACCCCCTGCTGCCCATGGGCGCGCCGACGAGCAGGAGCAGAGGGCCGCTTCCGCTGGTCTCGTAGTGCAGACGTGTGCCCGACAGGTTCAGCGTGTGTTCGGTCGGGTCGGCGGTCGTCGCCATATCCGGTTCGTCCTTTCTATTCGGTTCGCGCGGCCGGGGTGGTTCGCACGGCCGGGGCGCCGCGGTGGCGGCCCGGTGACGATGGACCCGCTCAGGCCCAGCGCACGTGGAGGGGGAGGTACTTGGGGCCGAAGATCCCCCGTGCGTCGTGGAACCGGACATCCGGACCGGCCGAGAATTCGCTCCAGCGGTCGAGCATCAGCTCCAGGGCGATGCGGGTCTCCAGCCGGGCCAGCGGAGCCCCCACGCAGAAGTGGATCCCGTGACCGAAGCTCAGATGCGGCTTGGGCTTGCGGCGGAAGTCGAAGCGGTCGGGGTCGGAAAACATCAGTTCGTCACGGTTGGCCGAGGAGAGCCAGGTGACGATGATCTCGCCGGCCGGAACGGTGCGTCCGCCGATCTCGACCTCCCTGGTGGTCCGTCGCGTCATCGGTGCCAGCGGTGCGCGGTAGCGGAGCGCCTCCTCGATCGCGGTGGGCAGTCGGCCCGGATCGGCGCGCAGGGCCGCGACGGCTTCGGGATGCTCGCCCAGGCACAGCACGGAGTTGCCGAGCAGCACGGTCGTGGTGATGTGGCCGGCGAGCAGCAGCAGACTGACGAACCCGACCATCTCCTCGTCCGCCAGCCGCTGGCCGTCGACCTCCGCCGCCGCGAGCGCGCTGATCAGGTCGTCCTTCGGCCGGGCCCGGCGGGAGCGGATGTGCTCCAGGCAGTACGGGTTCATCTCCCGCATGACCGCCGCCATGGAATGGATGCGCTGCTCGTTCGGGATCAGTCCGCCGCCCCCGCCGTTCGGCGACACGAGGGCCTCCGCCCACCGCCGGAAGATCGCGCGGTCCTCGGCCGGGATGCCCAGGAGCTCGGTGATGACGATGATCGGCAGCGGGTACGCCAGGTCCGAGATCACCTCGATCCGGTGCGAGCCCCGCACCGCGTCCAGCAGTTCGCCGGTGATCTCGGTGATGCGGGGTTCGAGCCGGGCCACCACGCGCGGAGTGAACGCCTTGCCGACGAGTGTGCGCAACTTGCGGTGGTCGGGCGGGTCCTTCCGAATGAGGTTGCCCCGGGAGAAGAGGTCGACGTCCTCCTGGGAGGGGGTGAGATCGCTGAAGTCGGAGGAGAAGGCGGCCGGGTCGGCCAGGATCTGCTCCGCATCGGCGTACCGGAACACATGCCAGACGCCGGCCTGTTCGTCGTGGCTGACGGGGTCCGTTTCCCTCATGTGCCGGAACCAGGCCAGGGTCGACTCGGCGTCGCCGGACTGGTCGGCCAGTCCGAGGCCACGCTCGGTTGCGGTCATCGCGGCATCCCCCTCGGGTCGGTCAGCACTCTGGTCGGTCAGCACTCGGGTCGGTGGCCGGTGGCCGGTGGCCGGTGGCCGGTGGCCGGTCGGTGGTCGGTGGTCGGTGATCGTGGCCTGCGGCGGCAACCCCGGGCGCGTTTCGGCGCGGTGATGACCTGTCACGGGTTGGAGTTCTGATCGGGCCCGCTCCGGCCCGCGGCGGCGTCCGGCCAGGCCGAGAACTGCCGCATCCCGTAAAGCAGCGGATCGTCCGGCCGGAGCTCCACGCCCGCCACCTCTCCGAGGACGACCGTGTGGTCACCTGCCGCGTACAGCGCGGTGACGGCGCACTCCGCGACGGCGAAGGCGTCCTCGTGCAGCCACGGCAGCCCCGCTGTCCCTGTCGGCCGCCAGGAGACGTGGGCGAAGCGGTCCGCCACGGGGGACGAAAAGACCTCCGCGGTACCGCGCGCCCGCGCGTGCAGCAGATTCACCGCGAACCACTCCCGTGTCCGGATCGCGTCCAGGGTGCTGCCACGGGTCTTCAGACAGACGAGCAGGGTCGGCGGGGCGAGGGCGACACTGCTGAGCGAGGTACAGGTGACGCCTCGGGGTGACCCGTCCCAGCCAGTGCTCGTCACAACCGCCACACCGGTGGGAAACGAGCTCATCAATGATCGGAAGTCGTCTGCGCCGACGTGGCGCCGCACGTCGTGCAGCGCGCCGGGACCGGCGACAGCGGTGTGAACGGGTTCCACGAGAAATCCTCTGCTGGTTCTGCCGGACGCCGGACGCCGGACGCCGGACGCCGGACGCCGGACGCCGGCGGGCGGTGGGCGGCGGGCGGCAGGCGTCCCGGTTCTCCGTGTCCTGACTTCCCGCGGCCGGGCGACCGGGGCTCATTTCCGCGCTGCGCCGTCCGGCTGTCCCGTGGTCACGGATTCGGCGAGGGTGAGAAGCGAACTGAAGGCGGTGGGCGGGTTATCCGGATCCCATTCGGTGCAAAATTCGTTTTCTATCCGGTCGAGCAGGATCATCAGCGTGAGCGAGTCGACACCGAGACTTAGGAGCGAGGCTTCGTGGTCGATCGGCTCTCCGCCGGGGCACTCGTCCCAGACTTCCACGAGCATCGTTTTGAGACGGGTGAGTACGTGTTCCAGTCCGGCGTTTCCCATTTCATTCCTCTTGTTCCGGCCGGACGGCCCCGGCCGATTCACCGGCAGACTCACCGGCCGCCCTTGCGCGCAGCGTGCGTCGGTCGATCTTTCCGGCGGAATTTCGTGGCAGTTCCGAGACGGCCCGGAATTCCTCCGGGCGCTTGTACCGGGCGAGGTGCCGGCGCGTCAGGTCCCGCAGGGCGTCCAGCAGTTCCGCGTCCTGTCCGGGCGCCACCACGTAGGCGACGGGGAGCTCGCCCCACTGGTCGCTCGGAACCCCGACCACGCACGCCTCGCGCACGGCCGGGTGACGGGCGAGCACCTGCTCGACCTCCGCCGGGTATACCTTCTGGCCGCCACGGAAGATGACGTCCTTCGCCCGCCCGGTGAGGTAGATGTACCCCTGCTCGTCGACCGTGCCGAGATCGCCGGTGCGAACCCAGCCGTCGCGCAGGACCTCTGCGGTGGCCTCGGGATCCTTCCAGTACCTGCGCATGACGGCGGCGCTGCGCACCCACAGTTCGCCGATCCGCCCGGTGGGGGAGGGGTATTCCTTGTCGTCCAGGCTGCGGAACGCCGTGCCCGGGGTCGCCCGGCCGATGGACGCGGCCCGGCCCCGGGCTTCTCCCGGCGTGTAGTCGTGGTCGGCGGGCGGGAGGGTCACCACGGGGCCGCCCGCCTCGGTCAGGCCGTACAGCTGGCGGAAGCCGCAGCCGAAGGCCGCATGCGCCTCGAGGAGCAGCGGCCGCGGCATCGGTGCCGCGCCGTAGATCACCTCCTGCAGGCCGGCCGGCAATGCCTGCGAGAGTCCCCGGGACTTCAGCAGGAAGCGGAGCATGTCCGGAACCAGGAACAGATGGGTCACCTGGTCCCGGCGGATCGTGGCGAGACACTCCTGCGGGCTGAACATGCGCATGAGCGCCACGGTCGCGCCGGCGGCCAGATAGATGAGCGGGATCACCATCGCCCCATGGGACAGCGGCCCGCAGTGCAGGAAGACCTGGCCCGGGTCCGGCCGGACGTCGGCCTGGTAACCCAGTGCCACGGACCGCAGCGAGTGGTGGTCGACGCAGACGCCCTTGGGCCGGCCGGTCGTGGCGGAGGTCTGCAGGATGAACATCAACTCGTCGTCGGGTATGTCGCCGGGCGGAAGGGCGGGGTCGCAGGTCAGCGCCTGCCGGTATTCCTCGCTGTCGTAGTGCAGAACGGGAAGGCCGGGGCAGGGGTCCGCGGTGCCGGGGAGCCCCGCCTCGCCGACGAGCGCCGAGACCTCGAACCGCTCGGCGGCGGCTGTCACTTCCTTCGCCACGGCCCCGTAGTGGAGGGGGACCGCCGCCGCCCCGATCTTTCCCAGGGCGAAATAGGTCTCCAGCACTTCGAGGCGGTTGTGCGAGACCACCGCGACCCGGTGGCCGCGTTCGATGCCCAGCTTCAGCAAGGCCGTGGCCAGACTGTCGGTCCGTCGGTCCAACTCCCCGAAGGTGACGTTCCGTTCACCGTCGCGGATGGCGATCCGCTCGCCGTGCCGCTGCCGGCCTCTCTCCAGAAGCAGAGCCATCCAGGACATGAACCGATTCCCCCCGTCTCGGCCTTCGTGGTTTCGAAGCGCTCGCACCGTGCACACTGCCGGGACCGCGGCGGGGCCAACAACCCTCACTTTGCTGGGGTACCCGTCGGGGGAATCGTCTGCTACAGTGCGCGCCCCTCTTGGGCAGGCGGGGTACGCACGCGGATGTGCACCCCCGGATCCGTGGCATCCGGTGCCCTCCAACGCATCAGCGGGGCCACCGGGCCGGTCACCGGCAGAGATCACTCCCTCCGAAAACGCGGAGAGCCGTGTCAGCGATCTGACGGCCCGTCATGCAACGTCGAACCGCACATGTTCCCTGGTCGCCGACTGCCGGAAAATTAGGGGTTGTTACAGGGGAGGGTCAGTGTGGCAGTGTTACTGTTGATGCGCGAGCGACCCAAGCGCGAGGTTATCCCGGCCGACCGGATCTCCGGCGCCGCCTTGTGTACAGTGTCGCGACGGACGAGCACGAGTTACGGGGGTATCTGAAGTGGCGTCTGTTATTCCGATACCGGGTTTCCCGGTTTTCCTGTGGTCGTGGACGGTTTCTCCGTGGACAGCCCGGAGCTGAACCGCCTTCTCCCTTCGATCAATTCACTCTGACAGGCAGCCCGATATTCCCTGCCTGCCTGTGCCCGCGCGGTGCCTGACGCCGTGGGCTGCTTCAGTGCGCGCTCTGCCGCGAACGCGCGCAGATCGGAGTTCCACCTGTGGATTACGTCGCCGATTACCCCAGTTCCGCCGATCACGCGGGTGAACTCCCGCCGGATCTCGACCGGTTACGCCGCGAGAGCCCCGTCTCCCCGGTCCGCCTGCCGGACGGCAGGACCGCCTGGCTGGTGACCCGCCACGACGACGTGCGCCGGGTGCTCTCCGGTGCGGGATTCACCCGGGACCTGTCGGCAGCCGCAGCCGCTGCTCCGGCCGCTGCCGCTGCTCCGGCCGCTGCCGCCGCTCGGTCCGCTGCCGCTGCTCCGGCCGCTGCCGCCGCTCGGTCCGCTGCCGCCGCTCCGGCCGCTGCCGGGACCACGATTCGGACGGTGAACATGGACGGCCGTCCGCACCTCGAACTCCGCGGCCTGGTCTCCAAGGCGTTCACCGTCCGGCAGATCGATGGCATGCGCCCGCGTGTCCAGGAGTTGACGGACGGCCTGCTCGACAGCCTGGAGCGGGACGGAGCGCCCGCCGACCTGGTGCGCCATGTGGCCGCGCCGCTGCCGGCCGTCGTCATCTGCGAACTGCTGGGATTCCCCGCTGCCGACCACGACAGGCTCAGCTCCTGGTGCGACCGGATCACCACGGTGGGCCCCGGCGGCCTCGACCAGTCGGCCTGGCGGGAACTCGGCACGTATGTCGGCGCTACGGTCGAGCGGAAGCGCTCCGAACTGAAGCAGGGCGGCCGGCCCGACGCCGACGTGCTGAGCACCCTGGTCCGCGCCCACGACGAGGAGGGCCGGCTCAGCTACGAGGAACTCGTCTCCCTGACGATCGTCATCCTCGCGGGCGGCTTGGAGACGACGCAGACCGCGATCAGCGCCGGTGTGCTCGAACTCCTCCGCCATCCCGATCAGTTCGCCAGGCTGAAGGAGGACCCCGAACTCCTGGACCCCGCCGTCGAGGAGATCCTCCGCCACCAGCCGGTCATCGACCTCAATCGGGTCCAAGTCGCCACCGAGGACGTCCGGCTGGGCGGGCAGCTCGTGCGCGCGGGCGAGCTGGTCCAGATCTCCGTCAACGCCGCCAACCGCGACGAAACAGTCTTCTCCGGCAGCGCGAGGTTCGACCTCGCACGGCAGCCGAACCCGCATCTCGCGTTCGGGCACGGTGCACACCACTGCCTCGGCGCCGCCCTCGCACGACTCGAAATGAAGACGGTGTTCTCGTCGATCCTCCGACGCTTCCCCGACCTGCGCCTGGCGGTGCCGGCCGAGAGCCTGCACTGGCGCGGTGGCCACGTCACCGTGGGCCTGCTGGAGCTGCCCGTCGCCTGGTGAGGCCGCGTCCCCCCATGAGGTCCGCCTCGGCCGGCAGGCCAGGAAGGAACTTTGCGTGTTCATCTGTAGATATATCGACAGTGCTACCGGGATCGGCCGTCCCGGATACGGACGGCTGGAACAGAAACGTGACGGAGGCAGCGTCGTTCCCGTCGTGTACGACCGGGCGTTCGGCCGCTGGGTGAACGGCCCCGGCCGGGCACGTCCGTTCAGCGAGATCACCCTCCTGCCACCGGCGGAGCCGAGCAAGATCGCGTGCGTCGCGCTCAACCGCGCACCGTCCGGTCACGCAGCGGCCGACGACCGGCGTACCACGGGCGCCGCCTCCTGCGCGGTCGTCCTCAAACCACCGTCCTCGCTGGCCGGTTCAGGGGATACCGTGCGCCACCCGGGAGCCGAGTGGGAGCTGAAATACGAGGCCGAGCTGGCCGCAGTGATCGGCGTGCGCTGCATCCGGGTCACGCCGGGCGAGGCCGCGCGGGTCGTGGCGGGGTACACCTGCGCCAACGACCTCACGGCGTACGCGAAGCCGTCCGCGGACGGCTCCGGAGGTTCCGGTCCGACGGGCTTCCCGCCCGTCTGGGCGAAGCACTTCGACGGCTTCACACCCGTCGGTCCCTGGCTCGCCACGGAACTCGACCCGGCGGACATCGAGATCACCTGCACCGTCGACGGCGAGATGGTGCAGCGCGCCGGCACCCGTGACCTGCTCACCCCGGTGCACGAGGTGATCGCGGCGGTCAGCGAGCACATGACGCTGCTGCCCGGAGACGTGATCCTCACCGGAACGCCCGCGGCCTCGGGCTCGCTGCCGCCCGGCAGCAGGGTCGAGGTGGCGATCGCGGACATCGGCACCCTCACCACGACCATCGGCACGCCGATAGAAGGGCAGTACGAGCGATGACGATCGTCAACAACGTGACGCGGGAAGCTGACCAGTTGGGCCTCGCCTCGTTCCTGGCCGACGGTGACCTCCTGCAGCGCGAACTGCTCGGCATCTGGGGCAGCCGCCCCGACCGGCTGGGCAGGATTGCGGAGCACGCGCTGGTCCCGGCCGGGAAGCTGCTCCGCCCCCTCCTGGTCCTCGAATCTGCACGGTGCGTCGGAGGCACCGCGGAGGGGCTGACCGAGCTGGCGCTCGCCATCGAGTACCTGCACGTCGCCACCTTGATCCACGACGACATCATCGACGAGGACGACATGCGCCGCGGACGCCCCTCCGTCCAGGCGGAGTTCGGCGTGCCGGCAGCCATAGTGGCCGGCGACGGGCTGATCCTCGAGACCTTCGCCGCCCTGACCGGCTCCCGGCCCGCCGGCGTCTCGGACGCCGCCATCGTGGCCGTGACATCGGTCCTGGCCTCGGCCGGAGTGGGCCTGTGCCGTGGGCAGTTGCTGGAGTCCGAGTTCGTCGGCGACCTGGACTGCACCGTGGAGCAGTACCTGACGATGGCTCGGCTGAAGACCGGGGTGCTCTTCGAATCGGCGTGCCGGATCGGGGGGATCCTCGGTACCGATCGGCAGGACTGGACGGACGCCCTCGGCGAGTACGGGATGAACCTGGGCACCGCTTTCCAGATCCGGGACGACCTCCTGGCCTTCGACGACAGCCCGGCGCTCATGGGCAAGCCCAAGGAGAGCGACCTGCACAACCGCCGACCGACCCTGCCGATCCTCCTGTCCTACCAGCGGGCCGCGGACCACGAACGCACCCAGCTGGAGCAGGCGTTCAGCGGTGAGCTCCCCGCCGATGAGTCCTTCGCCCTGGTCCGCACGATCGTCGAGACCACCGGCGGCAGGGACGCGGCCGCGCAGACCGCCGCGCAACTGGTCGCCGAAGCCAAGGACCGCCTCACGCGGCTGCCGGCGGGCGACAGCACCGACACGCTCGCGGAGATAGCGGGCTACGCGTCCCGGCGCGCGTTCTGACATGGGCGGCACCCGTCTCGTCCGGATGCTCGGCGCGCACCTGCGCACCTGGCGGCCGTACACGATCTGGTACCCCGGCCTGGTCGGGCTCGCGGGCGCGACCCTGGCCGCCGGGCCCCATACCCACGCCCGGCTGCTCGCGGCCTGGTTCGTCCCCACGGCGATCTGGACGGCCGCTCACTACCTCGGCGACTACCTCGACCGGGACCTCGACGCCATCAGCAAGCCGCAACGGCCCATCCCCTCGGGCCGGATGCGGCCCACGACGGCGCTTGCCTGCGGTGCGTTCCTGGCCGCCGCGGCGTGGATCGCCGCGCTGGCCGTCAACTGGCGGACAATCCTGCTCCTGGCCGTCGGCGTCGGCGGCGCGCTCGCCTACAACGGTCTGTTCAAAGCGCGCGGGATCTGGGGCAACCTCGTCCGCGGCGCGCTCACCGGCGCGGCCTTCGCCTTCGGCACCATGATGGCCGTACCGTACCCGCCGGCCGAACTGCTGCCGTTCGTCGTGGTGTTCTGGTCGCACGACGCCGCCTCGAACCTCGTCGGCACCCTGCGCGACGTCGCCGGGGACCGCGAGGGCGGCTACGCCACGTTCGCCGTGCGCCGCGGACTGCGGACGGCCGGCCGGACGGCCGCCGCCCTCTACGGCCTGGCCGTGGCGACCGCGGCGGCGGGGCTCCTGGCCGTACCGCGCGACCGTGCGGCGTACCTCCTCGTGGTGCTGCTCGCGGCCGTGGCCGGCTGCGGTGCCTTCCGGCTGGTCCTCGCCCCCGGACGTAACCTCACGCCGCGCATGGCCCTTCGCGCACATGAGGTGTTGGTCGCCGAACGGCTCATCCTCGCCGACGCCCTGCTGGTGCCCGGCCTCGGGTTGCCCACGGCACTGGGGGTCCTCGTTCCGCTGCTCCTCCTCACCATCGGCATCCAGCGCGCGATGCGCTCCGGGCACGAATTCGCACCGGAGGACCGCGCGCAGCCCGCCCACTGAACCGACCGGCCGACGCCGAACGAGAAGGAGAAACGATTTCGTGTGCTCAGCTGTGGATAGTCGTGTCGAAGCGTCGATCGCGCACGCCGCCGAGGCCTTGTTCGCCGCGCAGCGCCCCGACGGCTCCTGGCCCAACCGGCGCCCGACCGCCGTCCTGGGGACGGCCGGCGCGGCCGCCGCTCTGCACATCGCAGACCCCGAGCGCTCCCGCGACCAGGTGGATCGCGGGGCCCGGTGGCTGCTGTCCGCCCAGAACGCGGACGGCGGCTGGGGCGGAGTCGCCGGCGCCACCACCCAACTGGTCCCCACTGTGATCGCGGCCGCCACCCTGCACCTGCTGGACCCCGACGAGCACCAAAAGCCCGTACGCCGCGCCCTGGATCTGGTGCGCTCCCACGGTGGGGTCCAAGCGCTCACCGATCCCGGTATGGCCCATATGGCCAGGACCTTTCTCGCTCTCGCGGGCCTCGGGGACCTGAAAGGCTCGCGGCGTATCCCGCTCGAACTGCTCCTGCTGCCCCCTCGCCTCTGGCGCGGCCAGCTGTCCTTCCGGCTGGCCCCGTTCGTCGCGATGGCGTTCATCCAGGCCCGGCACAGCCCGCCGACCGGCCTCGGGCGCCTGCTGCACCGCGCGGCCCGGCAGGCCGGGCTGCGCCTGCTGGAACAGGTGGAACGCGGCGAGAACGATCGCGGCGGCTATGGCGGGGACAACTGGCTGGTCGCGGTGGTCTGCATCGGCCTCAGTTGTGCCGGGGCCCCGCCCGCGGACATCGCGGACGCCGTCGGCTACCTCCGCTCCAACGTGCAGGCGGACGGCTCCTGGCACATCATGCAGGGCCTCGACCTGATCGGCGGGTCCTATGTGGCCCGCGGCCTGGCGGACGCCGGCTACGCCGACGACGAACGCCTGGCACGGGCACGGCAGTGGCTCCGCGGTTGCCAGCAGGACCAGGGGTTCCCCGTCTTCGACGCGCCGTCCGGCGGCTGGGGATGGGAAGGGCCCCGTGGCTGGCCCAACTTCCTGGACAGCGCAAATGTGCTGTCCGCGCTCGTCGTCGCCGGCGAGGAGGAGGGCGGCGGCCGGCTGCGCCGCGGGCTGCGATGGCTGGAATCGCGGCAGGATCGCACCGGCTCGTGGGGGACCTTCGTCCCGGACACCACGCTGCCCAACGACGGCCCCTGCCCCTATACCACCGCGCAGTCCGTCGAGGTTGCGCTGGACAGCGGGGCCTCCCCGGACGACCCCGGCGTACGCCGGGCCCTGGACTGGCTGCTCGCCCACCAGCGGCCGGACGGAACCTTCGAGGCGCTGTGGTACCGAGGGCTCACCCCGGGCACCGCCATGGCGCTGGTCGTCCTCGGCCGCGCCGGACTCTCCGGCCACGCGGTGGCCCGGCGCGCCCGCGATGCCCTGCTGCGTGCCCAGCTCCCGGACGGCTCCTGGGGTCCGGGCGAGACCGGAACGCCAGGCGACGATCCCTCCCCGGGGACCGTCGAGGAGACCGCCTGGGCCCTGCGGGCGCTGCTCGCCTCCGGAGTACCGGCCGACGACCCGCACGTGCGGCGTGCGGCCGACTGGACCCTGGCGGCGCAGCAGCCGGACGGCCTGTGGCAGGCGGCTCAAGTCTGCATGCACATCCGGAACTTCGCGTACTACGTGGACGGCCTGATCGTCAACGGACTCGCCCTGAAGGCGCTCGGAAGCTATCGAGCCGCGCTGGCGGCGGACAACCACGAAGAACGGGAGGCGTGATGAGCGTGGGGCAGGAGACGGCAGGACCGGTGGACGTGGACATCGTGATCTGCGGTGCCGGGGTCGCGGGCCTTGCGGCGGCCTGCGCGCTCGGCCGGTTGGGGCTCGACGTCCTGCTGCTGGAGAAGCAGCGGCGTCAGCCCCCGGTGGCGAAGGGCGAGGTCCTCCAGCCGGGTTCGCTGAACATCCTGCACGGTTGGGGTGTGCTGCCGGCGCTGGAGGCCAGGCGGGCCGTCCGGCTCAACCGGCTGGTCGCCAGGCGGGCCGACGGCTCCGAACTGCTCACCATGGACTTCGGCGAGCTCGACACCGAGCGCTCCTGGATGCTGTCCCACGACTACGCGACGATCCTGGAGTGTCTGGCGGAGTCGCTGGGGGACAGCGTGCACCGGCAGCGCGGCGTCCTGGTCGACGATCTCCTTAAGGACGACCACGGCCGTATCAGGGGCGTGCGGACCGGCGGCGGGAGCGGACGTGAAATCCGCGCGCGGGTAGTGCTGGCCGCCGATGGCAGGTCCTCCCGTCTGCGCCGCCTGTCCGGGATGACCGCGAACCCGGTGGCGTACGGTCACCGGCTGCTCTCCTTCGAGCTCTCGGGAACGCCGCCGGTGCCCGACGAGGTGTCCGCCTACGTAACGGAGCGCGGGCTGGTGATGGTCTATCCGCTGCCGGACGAGCGGATCCGGGTCTACGTCCAAGTCACGGCGGACGAGCTCCGGAAGGCGGACCGTGCGCGGCTGCGGCAGTGGTGCGAGGCACTCCTCGCGGACGTGCCCGCACTCGGCCCGCTGGCCACGGTGCTCGGGGACGGCCTGGACAGCAGGCAGTTGCTGCCGGTGTTCCACTTCCGGGCGCCGTCTCTGGTGCGACCGGGCATCGCACTGGTCGGCGAGGCGGCGCACGGCGTCCATCCGCTGGCGGCCCAGGGGATGAACACGGCCATCGGCGACGCGGCCGCGCTCGCCCCCCGGCTGGCCGGAGTGGACCTCGAGGACCGGACGGCGGTCGACGGTGCGCTGCGCGCCTACGAGACGGAACGCCTGGGGCGGATCAAGGACATCCACAGGATGAGCCACAACGCCGCGCGGATGATGACGAGCACCTCGCGCGGCGGCCGGATCCTCGGCCACCGCCTGCTGAGCGGCACTGCCAGGAGCGGCCGGCTGCGCTATCTGACCACCTACAACATGTCCGGTCTCGGCATGCGTCCGCTCGGCGCCCTGGACCGGCTGGTCCAGCTCGGGGTGGTGCCCGACCGCAGGACGGGGCCCCTCGTCGCCACACGGTGATCCACGGTCGCGGGTCGGTGAGCGGGGATCCATGCAGGGCGGCCAACAGCCGCAAGATGAGAAGGGTTTGAAAAGATGTCGGACACACTCGGGACGGCTTTCGACGTCCGTCCGTTGACCGCCGCTCTGGGCGCGGAGATCCACGGCCTGCGCCTGGAGGAGATCACCGACGACGAGTTCGCCGAACTGCGTCGGCTGTTGCTGAAGCACCTGGTGCTCTTCATCCCGGACCAGCAGGGATGGTCGCCCGAATCGCGTACGGCCTTCGGCCGCCGCTTCGGGGAACTCGAGGTGCACCCCTACCTGCCCCACCTGGACGGGCATCCCGAGATTCAGATCATCGACTCGGAGCAGGACGGCAAGATCCCTATCTGGCACACGGACATGACCTACTCGCCGAACCCACCCATCGGGTCCATCCTGCAGATCGTCCGCAGCCCCGGTGTCGGGGGCGACACCATGTGGTCGAACCAGTACCTGGCCTACGAGGCCCTGTCCGCCCCGCTGAGAGACATGCTCGGCGGACTCACCGCCGTCCATGCCATCCGGATTCCGGGGCTGGCGAGCCGGGCGGAGCACCCCGTCGTCCGGGTCCACCCGGAGACCGGCCGCCGCGCGCTGTTCGTCAACCGGGCCCACACCTCGCACATCGCCCAACTCGGCCGGAACGAGAGCGACGCGCTGCTGCAGTACCTCACCGAGTTCGCCACCTCCCCGCAGTTCACCTGCCGTTACCGGTGGCGGCCGGGCGATGTGGCCATCTGGGACAACCGGGTCACCCAGCACTACGCCGTCGACGACTACCAGGAGCGCCGGACCGGCCTGCGCGTCGTCGTGCTCGGCGATACCCCCACCGGGAACGAGGCCCGCTGGGAGCACTACCGGCCCAAGCCGGGCGAGCGCTACGCACCGGCCCGGATGAATGCGAAGGAGTCCTACTGACGCCCCTTACCGGGAGGGCGCCGATGGACAGCTCGATGTCATATGCACGTGAAATGCGAGGTGTTGAGTGACATGCTAGGAACAACCCAACTACTCACCCCCCGGCAGACCGAAGTGGTCCGGCTCGCGGTTCTGGGCCTGACCGCGAAGGAGACCGCTCGCCGTCTGGGCATCTCGAAGAACACCGTCGACGAGCACCTGCGGGACGCCCGGCTGCGGGTCGGGGCGGCGAGTAAGTCCCGGCTGATCGGATGGGCGGTCGCGTCCGGGATCGTCCAGCTCTGACGACCCGTCCCCGAAGAGGGTGCTCGGCGGGACAGCGGCGGCCCAGTTGTGCACGATCGGGCCGCCGCCCTCCTTGTCCGGTGGCCGCTCCGCAATGCGCTCACTTCCCCAGGGCGGTGCGTACGGGGCCGGAGACCGTCTCCCTGGCGGCCTCCGCCTCGATGAGCCGCCGGGGCAGGATCCACCGCAGCAGTGGCCCGGCCATCGCCGTGGTGACCACCGCCATCACCACCATGAGCGAGTAAAGCTCTCGATCGATGATTCCCAGGCTCAATCCCACGCTCAGCGCGATGAGTTCGGTCAGGCCACGGGTGTTCATCAGGGTGGCCAGCGCCGCGGACTGCCGGGCCGGCATCCCGTGGCCGCGGGCCGCGAGATACGCCCCCGCGAACTTGCCGCCGATGGCCACCAGGAGGATCAGGCCCAGGTCGCGCAGACCGCCCGGGCCGATCCCGGACAGGTCGACGTTGAGACCGGCGGTGAGGAAGAAGACCGGCAGCAGCAGGGTCCGGCCCAGGCTCCCGAACTGGTCGTGGATCTGCGCGCGCAGGCGCGCCGTCCGCCGGCGCGGGATGACGGCGCCGAACAGGAACGCCCCGAAGATGAAGTGCAGGCCCGTCCACTCCGTCGCGCCCGCGGACAGCAGCAGCCCCGCGAGAACGCAGGCGAATCCGGCCGGGGCGAGGGCGCCTGAACTCGTCCGGAGGCGTCGCAGGAGCGGCCGTACCACGAACATCATGCCCAGCAGGTAGGGCACGACGAGCAGGATGCGCCACTGGCCGGCGCCGGCCGCGCCGCTGATCGCGGTCACCGAGGCCAGGATCGACCAGGCCAGGACATCGTCGATGGAGGCGCAGGCGAGCGCCAAGGTGCCCAGCGTGGTGTGGCCCAGGCCGCGGTCGGTGAGGATGCGGGCCAGCACCGGGAACGCGGTGATCGACATCGCGAGCCCCATGAAGAGGATGAAGGCGGTGCCGTTCGGGCTCTGGTGCTCCCGCAGGAAGTACAGGCCCAGCGCGGATCCGAGACCGAACGGAAGGAGAATGGAGCCGAGGGAGACGGAGAGGACGAAGCCGCCGGAGCCTCGGGCCTTCGAGGGGTCCCATTCCAGGCCGACGGTGAACATGAAGACGGCCACCCCGACCGTGGCCAGGGCGGTGAGTTGCGGCCGGATACCGGCTGGGAAGAGGTGGCTCGAGATCACGTCGCCGGAGAGCGTGGGCCCCAGCAGGATGCCGGCCAGGACCTCGCCTGTCACCGCAGGCTGCTCGAACCGCCGGGCCAGCGCTCCGAGCAGCCGAGCCAGGAACACGACGGCCGCGAGTCCGACGAGAAGTTCGGTGGTGTGCTGGACTTTCACTGGCCCCCGTTTCGGTGTGACGGGCAGGAACAGGACGCACTGGACCGAGAACCGGCCCCGGTGGTCCGGCGGCCGGTGGGCACAGCGGTCGTGATCCCCCGTCGTTCGATGGATCCGTCTCGGGTCCGGTGGCATGTCCCGGGCCGGAGCGGCGGTTCGAGCAGCACGTGGCGACGGATCGCCAAGAGGAGTGCCGCGTCCGCGCGTTCGGCAGGATCCCGGGTGTGGGGCACCACGGTGCCGGGCCGGAATCCGACGGCCGACTGCCCGGGGCGCCTGGTGCCGCGTGAGGCGGAACCCGCGTGCGTCAGCGCGGAAGTGAATACGCCGCACGTTAGTGGGCGCCTGCCCACTCGTCAACCCGTGAATGCCCTTCGCCCGGCCGTGCTTGCACGTCCGGGCGGTGGGAGCTGCGGCTACCTCGCGGCGTCGGCGATGACCGAGGTCACGACCTTGTGGACCTCGCCGGTCTTCGGTGCGACGCCCTGCCGGCCGGCGAACAGCAGGTGGCCGGCGCCGATCAGGGTGAGGGCGAGCGTGTCGACGTCGGCGTCCGGCGCGATACGGCCCTGTTCGCGCTCGGCGGTGAGATACGAGGCGATCATGGCGGTGGCCTCCGTCAGCACCGGGACACCCGAAGACCCGGCCTGGTGCAGCCGGTTGCGCAACTCGTCCCGAGCGGTGACGAGGCTGACGATCGCCACGGCGACTGATCCGAACAGGTCCGTCAGCGCCTTGGTGAGGTTGTCGGCGACGGTGTTGGTTCCGGCCGCGTTCTGAAGCGCCCGTGCCTGGTTGCGGATCTGGCCGAGGCGGTCCATCACGAGTTCGGCGAGGAAGGCGTCGAAGTCGGCGAAGTGCCGGTGCAGGACACCCTTGGCGCAGCCCGCCTCGGTGGTGACCGCCCGGCTGGTCAGTGCGTTGGGCCCGCCCTGGAGCAGGACCCGCTCGGCAGCGTCGAACAGTTGCCGGGGAACGTCACGGATTGCTGTCCCTGTCGGCATCGTGCCTCCTTCCGTTCCTTGCAGGCCTGGTCTTCCGTGGCGCTGGGATGGGCAATGTTTGACGAGTGGGCATGCGCCCACTTAGGGTGGGCGCATGCCCACTATACCCCCGAATTCGTCAACGGGTATGCCCTCGGGGTGCCCCCGGGCGGCGGCCGCCGGGCGTGACACCTACTCCGTGCCGACGCGGGTGCTGAAGGCGTGGCGGCAGGCGCCGGTTCGCGAGGTCACCACCGAATCCGGCCAGAAGGGCTGGCTGGTCACCGGGATGTCCGAGGTCCGGACCGTGCTGTCCGACCCGCGGTTCAGCCGCGCCGAGGCGCGGCGGATCGGTGCGGTGGTCGTTCCGTCGGCGGTCCTGGCCAAGCCCGGCATCAACGATCTCGACGGACCCGAGCACGCGCGGCTGCGCCGCCTGGTGGCAGGAGCGTTCAGCGCCCGCAGGATCCGCGCACTGCGGCCGCGCATCCAGGAGATCGCCGACGAGCTGATCGCGCCGCTGGCCGACGCTGGCCCGCCGGCCGACCTGGTCGCCGGCCTCTGCCGCCCGTTGCCGCTCACAGTGATCTTCGAGATCCTCGGTGTCCCGCAGGAGGACCGGGCACGCTTCAGCAACTGGGCCGACCGCGTCATGGCCACCACCGCCTACCCGCCCGGGGAATCGCTGAAGGCGCTCGAGTCGGTGGTTTCCTACATGACCGACCTGGTCGCGGCCAAGCGTTGCACCCCGGACGACAGCCTGCTCCAGGAGCTGATCACGGCCCGCGACGAGGAGGACCGGCTGAGCGAGGAGGAGCTCGTCCACCTCGGGTGCGGCCTGCTCATGGCCGGCAATGAATCCACCGCGACCGAGCTCGGCAAGGGACTGGCGGCCCTGCTGGACAACCCGGCTCAGCTCGCGGCGCTGCGCGCCGACCCCGCACTGGTGCCCGCCGCCGTGGAGGAAGTACTGCGGTACGCGCCGCTGAGCGCCCGTGAGAACGCCGGCCAGGTGCGCGCCACCACGTGCGACGTCGAACTCGGCGGTGTGCTGATCCCCGCGCAGAGTGTGGTTTTCGCCAGCTTGCCCGGCGCCAACTTCGATCCGGGGGCGTTCCCCGATCCCGAGCGGTTCGACATCACCCGCCCGGACACCGGCGGCCACGTCACCTTCGGGTACGGCGCGCACCGCTGCCTGGGTGCCCAACTGGCCCGGATGGAACTGGAGGTGGCGTTCAGCGGTGTGCTCGCCGCCTTCCCCGATATGCGGTTGGCCGTCCCCGCCGAGGAACTGGCCAACGCCCGGGGCCGGCTGATCAGCGGGATGCAGGCGCTGCCCGTCACCTGGTGATTCCGCACACACCGCCTTCCGTGTCCGACCGTGAAAGAGGATGAGCTGATGCCCGATCAGATGGCCACTCCCGGAACTCCGGAGCAGACGGCCGAGGCCCCGCCGTCGAAGGAGGTGGCCGGCTTCTACAACGATCTCAGCGGTCTGCTGACCGAGTTGTTCGGCGGGAGCCTCCACGAGGGCTACTGGAGGTCCCCGGACGACCCGGCGACGATGGCTGAGGCCTCCCGGCAGCTCACCGATCTGCTGACGGAGAAGCTGCAAGTGAAGCCGGGGGACCGGGTCCTCGACCTCGGGTGCGGATCGGGCGCTCCGTCCATCAGGCTCGCTCGGACGACGGGCGCGCAGGTGGTGGGCATCACCAACAGCGCGGTGCAGATCGAGGCCGCCGTCCGCAACGGACAGGAGGCGGGACTGGGCGACCGGGTGTCCTTCATCTGCGCGGACGCGACGGTCCTGGACTTCGAGGCGGAGTCGTTCGACGCCGTCCTGATGATCGAGTCGATCTTCCACTTGCCGGACCGGCTCGGTGCGCTGCGGGAGGTGGCGCGGGTGCTCAGGCCCGGTGGCCGGGTGGCTCTGACCGACCTTCTGGACCTGGACCCTGCGCCGGCCCCGATGGAGCAGGCGGTGGGCGATCTGGCCGAGCACTCGCGGGAGCAGGGCCACGCCGCCCTGGTGGCCAAGCCGGTCCGTCTGGAGGAGTACTCCTCTCTCCTGGAGCAGGCCGGTCTGGTGTTGGTCGAGCGGAACGACGTCACCGAGCACACGGTGGCCCCGACCCTCGCCTGCCTGCGGCAGAGGCTCGCCGACGACCACGCGGAACTCGTGCGCACGTACGGGGGTCAGGTCGTGCGGCAGTACGAGTCCGTCCTTCCCCTCCTGGAGAAGGCCGGATTCGGCTACGGCGTGGTGGTCGCCGCCGCCCCGAGCGGCCGTGACGAGCACTTAGCCTGACGGTTAGTCAGGCCGTGCCGCTCCGCGCCGAGTTGACGAGTGGGCATGTGCCCACTTAGAATGGGCGCATGCCCACTAACTCGAACAGTGAAGTCCACCAGCAGCGACAGGTGGCGGAGTCGTTCGGTGCGGACGCTGAACGTTACGACCGGGCCCGGCCCCGCTACCCCGAGCCGATGGTGGAGCAGATCGTCGCCGGCAGCTCCGGCCGCGAGGTCCTCGACGTCGGTACCGGCACCGGCATCGCCGCCCGTCAGTTCCAGAAGGCCGACTGCAGCGTGATCGGGGTCGAGCCGGACGAGCGACTGGCCGAACTGGCGCGCCAGTTCGGCCTGGAAGTCGATGTGGCGACGTTCGAGGACTGGGAGCCGGCCGGTCGGCGGTTCGACGCGATCGTGGCCGCTCAGGCCTGGCACTGGGTCGACCCGGTCGCGGGAGCGACCAAGGCCGCGCAGATCCTGCGTCCCGGTGGCCGCCTGGCGGCCTTCTGGAACGTCTTCCGGTTTCCGCCCGAGGTGGCGGACACGATCGCCGACGTCTGCCAGCGTGTCATGCCCGACGCGCCCTTCGACTTCCGGACGATGCTCAAGGGCGCCATGGACGGATACCAGGCATTCTTCGCCAAGACCTCCGACGGGATCCGCGAGGCGGGCGGCTTCGGTGAGCCGGAGCAGTGGCGCTTCGACTGGGAGTGGACCTACAGCCGCGATGCCTGGCTGGACCAGATGCCCACGCTGGGTGCCTTCACCCGGCTCCCGGCGGACAAGATGGCGGAGGTGCTGGAAGGCGCCGGGGCCGCCATCGATGCCATGGGCGGAAGCTTCACGATGAACTACGCGACGGTGGCCGTCACCGCGGCGCGCCCCGTTGCCTGAAGCCGCCGGCCCGCTGCGTCCGACATCGCAGGGGGCGTCGGCGGCGGAAGGTGAATCCCGCGGCCGCCCGCCCGAGCTGGGCAGGGTGGCCGCGGCATCGCTCGCCGCACCGCGGACCTGGGCACTCTGCCGGATTCCTTGGGAAGGGCGTCATGAGAGTTCTGGTGCTGGGTGGAACGCACTTCGTGGGACGCAGCATCGTCGGCGCCGCGCTGGAGCGCGGTGACGAGGTCAGCATCCTCAACCGGGGCAGTCGCCCGGCCGGTGAGGAGGTCGAGTCGCTGATCGTCGACCGGACCGACCCGAAGGCGCTGAGCCGAGCGGTCGGCGACCGGAAATGGGACGTGGTGATCGACACCTGGACCGGTGCGCCCCGGGTCCTGAGCGACTCCTGCGCGCAACTGGTGGACCGGGCCGGTCACTTCGCATATGTCTCCAGCTGGGTGGTGTACCGGCCGCCGGTTCCCGGTGGGGCCGACGAGAGCGCGGCCACGATCGACGGCGATCCGGACGACGAGGCCGACGGCTTCTATCCGGTCGCCAAGCGCGGCTGCGAGCTCGCCGTCCAGCGCGCCTTCGCCGACCGCGCGCTGATCACCCGCCCCGGGCCGATGTTCGGCCCCTACGAGGATGTCGGTTCGCTGACCTGGTGGCTGCGCCGTATCCGTCGCGGCGGGCGGGTCCTGGCTCCCGGGCGTGCGGACGACCCGTTCCAGTACGTCGACGTGCGCGACCACGCGCCCTGGCTGCTGGACGCCGCGGAGCGCGGCACCGGCGGGGTGTTCAACACCGTGTGTGGCCGCGGCCGTTGCACGATGGGCGAGTTGCTGGAGACGATGCGGGAGGTGACCGGCTCCGACGCGGAGCTGGCCTGGGTCGGTGACGACGACCTCCTGGCCGCGGGCGTCCGTCCCTACGTCGACATCCCGCTGTGGCTCCCCGCCGCCATGAGGGGAGGCATCAACGACGTCGACGTCTCGGCGGCCCACCGCGCCGGGCTCGACACCGGCCGCCCGCTCCGGAACACCCTGGCCGACAGCTGGTCCTGGCTGGAGCGTGAGGGTGAGCCGCCGTGGCAGGGTGCGACGACTCGGGGGCTGGACCCGGCCGTCGAGCAACGCGTACTGGACCAGGTCCTCTGAACGCTCCGCGCGGAGTCGGCGGAGCAGCGGATGACAGCGTGACCGGCAACGACGATGGGGTCGGCCATGGCACACCGACGGCATCCTGCCCGGCGGCAGCCGTGGTCGAACCGATGGAGGGAAAATGACGAGGGGTGCGGGGTCGCCGGCGGGCCGTCTCTCCCAGCAGGAGGCGGAGGACGGCTTCTACAACGACACAAGTGAGTTTCTGGCCGAACTGTCGGGTGGAAGCCTGCACATGGGCTACTGGGAGTCCCCGTCGGACCGTGCGACGATGGCCGAGGCATCCCGGCGGCTCACCCAACTCATGGGGGATCGGCTCAAGATCGGCCCGGGGGACCGGGTCCTCGACATCGGCTGCGGGACGGGCGCGCCGGCGATCCAGCTCGCGCAGTCGACGGGCGCCGTGGTCGTCGGGGTCACCAACAGTCCGGTCCAGGCCCGGCTGGCCACGGAGCAGGCTCGGGAAGCCGGAGTCGCCGACCGAGTGAGCTTTCGCTGCGAGGATGCCGGGGAACTCGACTTCCCGCGGCGGTCCTTCGACGCGGTCTGGCTGCTCGAGTCGATCATGGCCATGCCGGACCGGCTCGCCATGCTGCGGCAGGCGGCAACCCTCCTCAGGCCCGGCGGGCGCCTTGCCCTCACCGACTTCCTGGACAGGACTGCGTCATCCTTCGGCGCGCAGCAGACCGACGCGCCGCAGTACGCGGTGCTGCTGGGCAAACTGATGTTGCTTCAGGACTATCCGGTGCTGCTCCAGGAAGCCGGCCTGGTGCCCGTCGAGATGACCGACGTCAGCGACCGGACGGTGGCCCGGACCTTGGGCTGCATGCGTCGGACACTGGAGGGCGACCGCGCGTCGCTCACACGGCGGTTCGGCGCTCAGGTCGTGGACCGGTTCGACGGCATCGTCCTGCGCCTGGAGGCCGCCGGATTCGGCTACGGCATCGTCGTCGCCGACCGGCCCGGGCACTAGGCACAGACCAGGGCGCCGCAGCGAGCCGGCCCGCATCAGTCCCTTCCGGGCGGTTGCGGGCCGGCTCGTGCGTGCGCGGGCAGGACGGCGGCAGGACCGCGGCACGCTACGGCTGCACGAACCCGACCTCGGGGAAACGCGGAGAGGGCTTGTCGAACAGTGTGCTCGGGACGCCGCGCAACTGCAGGTCGAGGAAGGCGCCGACGTAGGCGCGGGTGATCTCGGTGGCACGCTCACCCGAGACGGTCCCGAACATGGCGGGGGCCAGGGCGGGCGGGATCACCTTCGTCAGATCGAAGTGCTCGTACAGCCAGTGGGCGTCGCTGAAGGACATGTGGCCGGCGGTGGGAACACTCAGCCAGCGCTTCCAGTCGGCGAAACCGGCCCAGCGGTCGGCCCAGTTGGCCGCAGGAGTGCCTCCGGCCGTGGGCCACTGGGCGCCGAGGAGCAGCACCGGCCGCGCCAGCGGTTGCGCGGGCGGCGGCGTGACGAAGGTGCCCTCCATGTTGACGGCGGCGTCGACGCGCGGGTCCTGGGCCGCGGTCTCGACGGCGCTCGAACCACCGACGGCATGGCCGACGACGGCGATCCAGGAACGGTCGACCAGGAATCCGGAGCGGGGACCGGCCAGCCGGTCGAGGAGGAAACGTACGTCCTTCACACGGCTGCGGACGACATCGGGGCCGCCCTGGCCGGTGCAGTTCAGGCAGGGTTCCAGACGGCCCCCGGGGAACTCGACGACCGCTTCGTAGGTGTGGTCCAGTGCGGTCACCAAGTAGCCCTTGGAGGCGAGGTCCTCGGCCAGCGCCGTCAGGGAGACGCGGCTCATTCCGAATCCGGGGGACAGGACGACCAGCGGATGCCGTCCGGGCAGCGGGACCGCGTCAATGGTCGCGTGGGTGCGCACCGTGCTGAGTGCGTCCGTGCCGAAGGCCGTCGTGGACAACTGCGCGGACATGAAAGGAGCTTTGCGGTCCGAGGGGACGGACGCCGGGTACCAGACGGTGGCCATCAGCTCCCGGAAGTTGATGTCCGGCTTCCACGGGTCGGGTCGTGACGTGTCCTTCATATGGAGCGTCCTGGTGCCGACCGGCCGGTTGCCCGTCGGCGCGGGCAGCTCGGGACCGGTGGCGGTGGCCGGCGTCAACGGCTGGGCAGGAGCCGCAGACGCGGACGGCGCGCCCGTCACCAGCAGTAGTCCGAGGAGAGCGGCCAACGGGGCGACAAGGCGTATGAATCGTTGGGGCATGGACCTCACGCTACAAGGAAATGGGCAATTGCCCACCCCATTTTGTCGAAGAGGCGTGCGATTCCTTGTTGTTGCTCCCCGAACGATGCGCGGCTCTTGCGATGACGCACCGCGTCGAGGGCTGGCGCCCCTGCAGCGGGGACGGCAAGCGCTCCTGGAATCGCGGAAGTTGTGTTTCAGTCGTGCCGGGTGCCGGGTGCCGGGTGCCGGGTGCCGGGTGCCGGGTGCCGGGCGTGGAGTGCCGGGCGCAGGGCGCGGGCCGACGCCGGCCCACTCTGTTGCCGTTTCCGGAACATGGGCGGAGTGCGCGTCCGGAGGCGTCATGGATGTGGCAGCGGCGGAACGGGCAGCGCGGCGCGGCCCCCGGCGGGGGCGATGGCCGGACCCGCTCCTGCCGTGGCAGCGCCGTACCCGGGGCCTCCGTACCCGGATCGGGATTCGGCTGGGTGAAGGCGGACCTCCCCGTGGAGATCCTTTCGCTCCTGGGGCTGTCCTTCCTGCTGTTCCTCGCGGGTCTGGAGACAGACGTCCACCGACTGCGTGGGCGAAGGCTCCGGCTCGCCCTCGGCGGCTACGGATTCACCCTGGCCATCGGTGCGGTGGCGGGGCTCGGCTTCGGAGCAGCGGGCTGGGTGGAAAGTCTGGTGCTCATCGCCATCACCCTGTCGGGAGCGTCGTCGGGCCTCATCGCTTCGGTACTCAAGGGCGCCGGCGTCACGAGACCGATCTGGGCCAGACCGCCATGGCAGGGGGTGCCATGGCCGATTTCGGAGCGGTCATCCTGCTGTAGCTGCGGCTGATCACGCCCATCAACGCGGCTGCTCTGACCTGCGCCGGCGTGGTGTCGGTACTTGTGTTCCCAGCCACGGCGGTGAAGCTGCTCAAGGGGAAGGCACCGGCACCGGGCCCGGACAGCACCCCATCGGGGAGCTCATCGGCTGATGCGCCGGCATGAACCGGCCCGGACCCCCTCACGCCGGCCGTTTCCCCCAACAGAGAGTCCTGCCGTGAAGTACAGCAACGACACGCATCTGCCCAGTGCCATACGGATCACCGGAGCCCGGACCAACAACCTCAAGAACGTCGATATCGAGGTGCCGTTGTGGCGGCTGGTGCTGCTGACCGGTCTTTCGGGCTCCGGCAAGTCGTCGCTGGCGATGGGGGTGATGTACGGGGAGGGCTCCCGCCGCTACCTCGACGCCCTGTCCGCGTACACGCGCCGGCGCATCGGCCAGGTCGCCCGTCCCGATGTCGACCGGATCGAGTTCCTGCCCTCCGCCCTCGCCCTGCACCAGCGTCCACCGGTCCCCGGACGGCGCAGCACCGTGGGCACGACATTGCCGACGTCCTCGCCCTGAACTCTCCGGCGGAGAGGCGCAGCGCCTGCGCCTGTCCACCGGCCTGAGCAAACGCCGTCCCGGCAGCCTCTACGTCTTCGACGAGCCCTCCATCGGCCTGCATCCCCGCGACGTCCGCACACTCCTCGGCGTCCTCGATCAACTCCTCGACCTCGGCGCCACCGTCGTCGTCATCGACCACGACCTCGATGTCATCGCCAACGCCGACCACGTGATCGACATGGGCCCCGGCGCCGGCCCCGGCGCCGGCCCCGACGGCGGCCGCATCGTCGCCCAGGGCACACCGGCGCAGCTGATGAGGAACCAGGACAGCCGGACCGGCCACTGGCTCGAACGCCATCTAGGAGACCACGTCGGGGATGCGAGTTCGGGGTGACACAGAACTCCGGACTCCGCAGGCCGACGCGACTTCGGAGCACTCGGCCGGACGGGAGCCCGCCCGCAAAGAGCCCGCCATGTCCGCACGCGGTTTCGTGGCGGGAGTTTTTCTAAGGCCGTCCGTGAAAACGGACGGCTTCCCGCAGTGCGGCCTTCGCCCCGTCGATGTCGGCGAGTCGGGCGGCGACTGTGGCCATCGCGAGTCGCTCGGGCAGTGCGGTCGAGAATTTCAGACCGTGCACCGCACGGCGGTCGACGTCCGGCAGCACTATTGCCTCATCACCGGCCGTGGCTTCGCGGGCGGCGCGCCACATTTCGGGCGTCAGGTCCTCGCGCAGCCTCAGCGAGCAGTCCGTGGGTCGCTGGACGGGATCGGCAATCGACCGGAGCGTTGCTGCGAGAGTTGCGTTCGCGCGGAAGCCGGCCCACGTCCACCAGCGAGTATCGCCCCCCATCCGCGCCACCAGTGTCCCGCCGGGGTCTACAAGGTCAGGGGCGTCTTCCTCCCGCCACGCGGCCAGGCATGCTTCAGCGCGTCGCGTGAGCGACACCGGAGGTTCGGCCCCCAGGAGTACGTCCCGCATCGCACGTGTGAGGGAGTAGGAGAGTCCCGCGACGGAACTGCTGGTCCATTTGGCGACACCACCACCCTCAGTCGGCTCGACGAAGACCCGTCTGCGTCCCCAATCGATGAACATCACTTGCCAACTGCGTCCGCCTAGTAGGAGCCGACGGGGGCCGGCACGTTCCTCGGACAGGATGGAGGGATCTATCTGCCCGATCTCTGTGCGCCCGGCGAAGACAGTGAACTGCGGGGGCGCAGTGAACGACGCGGTCAGCTCGATGAAATGCCGTCGGCCGAAGCGCCGTTCGGCCTCGGGACCTATGAACAGCAGCCCTCCGTCCCGGTCGAGGAAGCCATCCGTGATCAGGTGGTGGAGGATGGGCGTGGCCGAGCGGTCGAAGGGAGCCAGCCCGTTCCACTCGTCGGGCCACACCGCGTCGCCGATCGTGTGCTCTTGGAGGACCAGGGCCAAGAGCTGCTGCGCCACCAGGTGGCGTGGATCGGGCGGTGCGGACACCGGCTCGACCCATCCCCGCCCCCAGAGCAAGAGCAACGCTGCGGCCTGGAGCAGGGTGTCCTTGCGCGTCGCGAGGAACAAGCAGTTGCGTGTGCTGCCCTGGCGGCGCCCCGTGCGTCCAATGCGCTGCAGGAATGAGGCGACGGTGCTGGGCGAGTCGATTTGGATGACGTGGTCCAGGTCGCCGACGTCGATGCCCAGCTCAAGGGTGGATGTGGACACGATGACGCAGTCCCTAGCCTCGGCGAAAGCCTGCTCGGAGCGGGCCCTTTCCTCTGCCGACAGGGACGCGTGTGACAGGAATACCGTTACTTCGCGGTTTCGCAGTGCCGCACCCAGTTGTTCCACCTGCCGCCGCGAGTCGCAGAACACCAGACGCTTCTCACCCCGGTACAGAGCGGCGATGAGTTTGGCGGCGTTGTCAAGGGAACCCACGTAGTCCAGTTCCACATCCCCCGGAGGGCGGGCGTTCTCCGCGGTCGCCGCACCTGAGGGAGCCGCTGGTCCGACGGCGAGCTCCGGTGCGAGGACCCGCCCCGTCCGTTTCCCCGCGCCGGCACCCTGCAGCCAGGTGAGCAGATGATGCGGATTGCCGACGGTCGCTGACAGCCCGATCCGCTGGATGCGCCGCCCGACGACCCGTTCCAAGCGTTCCAGAACGGCCAGCAGGTGCCAGCCGCGGTCGTCCCCCGCGAAAGCGTGCACCTCATCGACGACGACCGCCCGTACTCGGCCCAGCAGATGGGAGTGGTCGGTCTTCACCCCGATGAGCATGGCCTCCAGGGACTCGGGTGTGGTGAGCAGAACGTCCGGTCGCTCGGTGCGGATGCGCTGCCGCTGTGACTCCTTGGTGTCCCCGTGCCACAGCGCTGCGCGGCGACCCAGCCACTGGACGTAGGAGTCGATGCGCGTCACCAGGTTGTTGAGCAGCGCCTTGAGGGGGCACAGGTAGAGCACGGAGGTGCCGGTCCAGCGCCGTTCGGACATGGCGGACAGCAATGGAAAGCAGGCAGCCTCGGTCTTGCCGCCTGCCGTCGGGGCGAGCAGCACCGCGTCTTCGCCGTCCATCAGCGGATGGATCGCCGCGCGCTGCAAGGGGCGCAGGTCGGGCCAGCCGAGCGTGTTCACCACGTGGTGGAGGACGACGGGATCGAGCCGGTCCAAGGGGTCGTCCTGGTCCGAGCGGCGAGCACGGCTATGCGGCGCGGTGGCTGCAGAGTCTCCTGTGCCGGTCATCACACGTCCAGTTCGACGTCGTCCGCCATCGCAGCGGCCGCGGCATTCCGCTCCACACGGGTGAGTTCGCTGCCGCTTACCGTGAGCCGGTAGTGCTGCCTCGGGTCGAATTCTTCGAACTGGTCGATTCGGTCGAGGACATCGCCCACCAGTTTCTTCAGGAACAACCGGGGGGCCACCCCGACCCTGCCGCCGAGCGCACCGGTGACCGCTCGGGCGAGATCGGCGAGGTAGCGGTCATCCGCGAGAGCCTTGATGCGGCCGGGCGCGCCAGCTCCCGAGGCGTAGAGATCGCGGATGGTTTCGCCGAGGCCCACCAGAGACTCCTGGGTGAAGCCGGGCAGCCGCAACTGCACGGCGCGGGGATTGTCGAAGCGCGGATCGGTGGTGAAATCGGTGGCCAGCCTCTGAGCGAGTGGAGCAAGTCGTTGTACGCCCTGTGGGCCGTCGTAGAAGGCCGGGGTGCCGGTGATCACCAGATACAGGCCGGGAAAGCGGCCCGAGTGCACCTCGTCAATGAGCTGGCGCAGCGCGTTGAGCGCCTTGTCACGGGCGTCCGACCGCACCCGCTGGAGGGTTTCGACTTCGTCCAGGACGACGAACAGCCCCCGGTGCCCCGAGTCACGCAGCACCGTCAGCAGCCCCTGCAGAAAGCCCAGAGCTCCGAAGTGGTCGAGATCGCCGCGGACTCCTGCGGAGCGCCGTGCCGCCGCGGCCACGTGGGGCTGTCCGCCCAGCCAGGCCATGATCGCCGCCGCTGTCGCTTCGTCGCCCTCTGCGAGTGCGGTCCGGTAGCCGCGCAGCGCTGTCGAGAAGGACGGAGCGTGCCGCGACACCTCGGCCAGGCGGGCGGTCAGAAGGCGCTCGACCTCATCTGCGAGGCCGCCCTCGCCTGCCCCGGCCGCGAGGGCGTCTTCCTCGAGGGCGTAGAACCAGGCGTCCACAACCGGCCGGAGCGCGCTCGGCGGAAAGCTGGCCGTAGCCAGTCGCTCGGTGAGGCGCCTGTACACGGTTTCCAGTCTGTGCAGCGGGGTTTCGGTCTCCGAGATCTGGATCTCGGAGACGGCGAAGCCGGCGCGCTTGGCCCGCTCGCCGAGCCACCGGGTGAAGAACGTCTTGCCGGAGCCGTACTCGCCTCTTACGGCCTTGAACACCGATCCGCCAGAGGCGGCCGAATCCAGCTCGGCGTCGATGGCAGCCTCGAACCGGCCCAGGCCGGTGGCCAGTTGATCCAGACCGCTCTCGGGGACGGCGCCACGTCTCAGCGCGTCGATCACGGTACGGCGCCGCGCCGCGCTGGCGTTGGCAGGGCGGAATGGCTCAACGGTACTCACGTCACCAGTGTCCCATCGTGGTCGGAACCGTGAAGGGTGGCCGAAGTTGAACGTTCGTCGGATGGCTGCGTTGACGGCCGCCGACACCGTTGGTCTAATCGCTGCCCGCTCGCGAGACGTAAGCAAGAACGGCAAGGGTGGGGTACCGGCACGTGGCAGGACTCGACAACGTACGGCTGAAGACACTCCTCGCTGATGTGGCATCGGGGGCGCTCCAGCTCCCCGATTTCCAGCGCGAGTGGAAATGGCAAGACGATCGAATTCGGGCCATTGTTGCCACGGTTACGCTCGACTATCCCCTGGGCGTGGTGATGACCTTGGAGACGGGCGGCGATTCCCGCTTCCGGGCCCGTGCCCTCACCGGTGCGCGCATGGCGGTGGAGATGGAGCCCGGCCTGCTGCTCCTCGACGGTCAGCAGCGTCTCACCTCGCTGTTCCAGGCGTTGTTCCAGGACGGCCCGGTCGAGACCGATGACGCCCGGGGCAATCCCGTCAAGCGCTGGTACTACGTGGACATCGTCAAGGCCACCGGCTCTCCCACGGACCGCGACGAGGCGATTGTCTCCGTTCCGGAAGACAAGGTCCTGCGCACCAATTTCGCCCGTGACATCGTGCACGACCTGACGAGTACCGAGGGGGAGTGCGCGGCCGGACTGTTCCCGCTGCACATCGTGTTCGACACCCCGAGGGTCAACGCCTGGCGTCGGGTGTACGAGAGGGAGGATGAGTCCCACCTCGACCGGTGGAGCCGATTCGAGGAGCAGGTGCTCGAGCACGTCCGCTCGTTCCAGGTCCCGATGATCAAGCTGGCCGCCTCCACCTCCATGGACGCCGTCTGCGCGGTCTTCGAGCGCGTGAACACGGGCGGCGTCCCGCTCAACGTCTTCGAGTTGCTCACCGCTACGTATGCGGGAGACCGGGCCTACCGGGAACGGACCGGGGACTACTACCAGCTTCCGCAGGCATGGCAGGCGGTGAAGGAGGAACTGGCAGGCCGCTACCCGGTCTTCGGCCGACTGGAGTTGGGCATCGACGACGGTTTGAGCAGCAGCGACTTTCTGCAGGCCGTCGCGCTGGTCCGCACATGGCAGCTCAAACAGGAAGGCCGAGGCACCGGGGTCTCATGCAAGCGGCCCGACCTGCTGGAACTGCCTCTCGCCGATTTCGAATCGCTCGCACCACGGCTGGCCGACGCTTTCGCCTGGGTCGGTGCCTTCCTCGAGAAGCAGTGCATCGTGCGGGCCAGCGATCTGCCCTATCGCACGCAGCTGGTTCCGCTCGCCGCTGTCCGTGCCATTCTCCGCGACGCCACCGACTCCCTTGGCGCCGAGGACATGATCACCCAGTGGTACTGGTGCGGCGTGCTCGGTGAGATGTACGGGGGCTCGACCGAGACACGCTTCACCCGCGACGTCGAGCAACTCGTCGGCTGGATCGGGGGCCGCGGCGTCGCTCCCGAGACCGTTACCGACGCCTACTTCTTCCCCGAGCGGCTCGACACCCTGACCACCCGCAACAGTGCTGCCTACAAGGGCATTTACGCCCTGCTGATCAAGCAGGGCGCGGTGGACTGGCACTACACGGACGCTCCTCTCAAGCCGGCGCTCCTGGACGAGTACGGGGTCAACATCTGCCAGGTCTTCCCGCGAGGCTGGGTGCGCAGGAGCCGGTCCGGGAGCAGCGGCTTCCCGGCGAACTCCATCGTCAACAAGACACCGCTCTCCCTGCGCGCCGCCCAGTCCCTCACTGGTCCGCCGGCCGCCTACCTCGACTCCCTGGCCGCCGCCTCCGACCTGCGCCGAGAGTGGTTCGACGACGTCATCGCCACCCATCTGATCGACCCGTATCTGCTGCGTACCAACGACTACGAGGCGTTCTACTCGGCGCGTGCGAAGCAGTTGGAGGACATGGTGTACGCGGCCATGGGCAAGCGGACGATCCTGCGCGACATCACCGACGAGAAGGCTGCCCGGTGAGCAGGAGGCCGACCCGGGCCGAACTCCTGGTCCTCAAAGGCACAGAAGTGTCCCTGGAGAAGCTCCTCGATCTCTTCGGGGTCCGGGTCCGCCGGCCCTGGAACGTGCACGACATCGGCCAGGCGCTGGCCGACGCGGGTCTCGCCACGCTCCCGGACTTCGCCACCTGCGGTGCCCGGGAGCGAGTGCAGATCGTCGCACTCGCCGCCGCGCCGTCACCGTCCGGTGAGCCCGAGGAAGGCGCCGCCGAGGACTCGCTGCCGTCCGGCGCGCTTCCCCGGCGCATGCGGATCGGCGACCTACCGTCCGCCAGTGGCGGAGTGCAGTGCGTATCGGCCAACACTCCGCTGTCCCAGGCGACGTACCTGATGCGCCACCGCGGCTACGGGCAACTTCCCGTCACCACAGGCATGACGACTCTCCACGGCGTGATCACCTGGCGCTCCTTGGCGCTTATGTACGAGAAGGGCAAGGAGGTGGCGCTCGAAAACGCCATGCAGCAGGACTCCTTGCCGGTGGCCGATGCCCGGCAGGAGTTCTTCGCCTGCCTGCCGATGCTCACGGAGCAGGGCTATCTCCTGGTGCGAGGCGAGGACGGCGGGCTGTCCGGGCTCGTCACGCCGGCACACGTCGTGGACCGCTTCGAGAGTGCGGCGCGCCCCTTCTTCCAGCTCGGGGAGATCGAATCACTGCTCCGCAGGTGGCTGGGCGCCAAGCTCACCGGAGAGGCGATCAGGTCGGTCCAGAACAACAGGAGAGCTGAACGCCGCTCGGAGAGAGTCGACGATCTGACGTTCGGCGACTATGTGCGTCTGCTGGACGGACAGCAGCGCCAGGCGGCGATGGCCCAGCAGGCCGACCTCAACTGGATCGCGATGCAGGCCGAGTTCCTGGATCGCGCCCAGTTCGTCCGTCACCTCCAACGGGTGGGGGACATCCGCAACCGCATCGCCCATTTCGACGCGGAACCGCTTCCGGCCGAAGCCATGCGCGAACTGACAGCCTTCACCGCCCTGTTGCGCGACTGCGTCGCCTGACACACATCACAGACCGAACTGCTCACGCAGCAGGCCCCGGTGGAGCCGCAGTGTCCGACCGTCCGGCAGGGTTTCCAGCACCTGCACACCGTCGTAGTTGAGGAGCTGGCGCAGCACCGCGGCGAAACCGTCCGCACGGGTGGCGGGGAAGTCGACGCGCTGTGCCAGCGCGCTCACGGGCAGCGTGCCGCCCGAATCGAGGAGAACGCGGACCGCCTGCCGGAACCTCTCCATGTCTCCCTCGCGCGGCTTGCGGGCCAGGAGCTCCATCTGGTCCCGGAAGGGGTCCGACGCGAAGAGGGCCCCGATCAGCGCTTCCGCCGCAGGGACCTGGGCCGGGGTGCCAGCGGCCTTGCCGCCGTCGTCCACGGGGACCGCGGAGACTTCGAACAGGGAGTCGTGCGTGTCGGCCAGCTCGGCTTGCACCTTGGACAACTTCTGGCGAGAGGGCTTCTTCGCCACGGGGACGGGGGCCGGGACGACTTCCGCCGTGCCCGGCTCCGGGGCCTGCTCGTCGAGCCGCCACCAGGATGGCCGCTGGTCGCCCAGTTCCCGCCACCCTCGCGGTGGCGTCGCGCCGAAGGGCAGGAATGCGAGTACCGGCACGGCGACTTCGGCGAGGGACGCTCCACCGTTGCAGTCGCCTTCGGGCACGATGTAGTGCGAGTTCGCGTCCCACAGGGCGACGATCGGGGTACCCGCCTCGGGCCGGACGACGCGCGGCCCTGAGAGCACGATCTCGGATGCGTCCAGGGCCCCGCCGGGCAGGCGATGGCGCGGCGATTCCGGGGCTTCGGCGTGGACCTTCGTGGCGTGCCGGTCCACCACGTGACCGTGGCCGCTCGTCATGAGCACAGCCATGCCCTCGACGGCGGCCACCTGAAGCAGGTCGAGGAGTCCGGAGACCCGATGGGCCCGCCAGACTCCGTCACCGCGCTTCTGGCCCCCGGCGGTCCGGTCGTCGCTGCAGCTCAGGACAACTGCCACATGGGTGCCCCCATCGGCGAGTGCCGCGGCAAGTTCGGGACCGAAGGTCTCCCCGGGGCGCTCGGACCGCAGGTCGTCCTCGTGGAACACCGCTGCGGACGCCCCACCCCACAGCTCCTGAGCGGGAAAGAGCCGTTTCTCGTCGTCTTGCGTCCCCTGCAGCAGAGTGCCCGCGAACAGCGACGTACGCGAGACGGCGGGAAGCGAGGGCAGGGCTGCGGCCATGCCCCGCCGCCGGGGCGCACCCTCCGCCACCGGGTCGAACTCCGCCCAGGAGGCACGGAGTTCCTCGCCCAGCTCGCTCGCGATCGCCGCGCTCATCCCGTCCAGGACGAGCAGGAGGATGCGCCGCCCGCCCTCCGCGCGGACGATCGGTTCGACGACCCGGCCGAGGAAGGACTCCACCGTCAGCAGAGAACCCGGCGGTGTGCCCGCAGCGGTCCACGAGGCCAGCGTGTGCGCGAAGTTCCGGTCGATCTCGTGACGCCGTGCCCGCGCGCGAGCGGCGAGCCGGTCGTACGCGGTCCCCAGTACGGGGTCGGGGTCGCCGCCGGCCTCGATGTACTCCAGGGCCTGGTCCACCCACCCTGTCTCCGTGATGTGGCGCTCGATGCAGATGTCCGCGGTACCGGGCCCGACGGATGGGTCGCCCGCGAGCCACTGGGTCAGGCGTTGGCCCATACGAGTCCGCTCGATCCTTACCTGCGCCTCTGCGCCTTCGGCACGCTTGTGCGCGTTCAAGGACCGGACCGCCTCGGCGACGGGTTCCGGGCGCATGGTCCGGAGAGCCCGCCCCACCGCTGTGAACCTGGCTTCCAGTCCCGCCGGCAGCAGCGGGCTCGCCTGGGCGGCGGATTCCGCGCCGAATCGGCGGACCAGAGCGGACGCGCGGTCCAGGACGGTGTCACTGGTGCGGCGTGCCTCCCGGGCTTCGTCCGTGTCGGTGCCGGTGCCGCGTGCCGCCGTGGTGAGCAGCACAGCGACGTACTCCTCGCAGGCCTGCGCGAACACGGAGGCGAGGGCGTCGAGTTGTTCTCCGGTCACAGGCGACGGTTCGCCCAACCAGCGCTCGGCGCGGCCCCGTGCTCGGTAGATGTCGGCGTCCGGAGCGGCGTGCAGCCACAGCGCGCCGCACACGAGCCCGAACGCGACCGCCTCCTCGCCGTGCTCGGCCTCGACCAGGGCCAAGAGGGCCTGTCCGGCCAGGCCGGCCTGGTCTCCTTCGCCCAGGAACTCCGCCAGCCCCCTGCGCTCGGGGCCGCGCAGCTCCAGTAGGCGCTGGGGGCCCCCGGAGGAGAGGGACCAGCCGAGCAGGGCATGGGTGTCCAGGGTGTCGCCGGCCCGGGTGCGCCGAGATGGGCCCGGCTCTGCTGCGTACGTGCCGAGCCGCAGTCGTCGCAGCGCGAGGTCGGACAGGGCCTTGCGCCAGGACAGCATGCCTCCGGGGAGGCGGGGCCAGCCGCCCGGCGGGGTTGCGTCCAGCAGGGCCTCCGCGGCCCAGTTCGCGTTCCGGAGCCGCGGATCCACCTGCTCTGCACCGAACGCTTCGCGCACCACGTCCCATCGGTCGACGGTGTCGATGCGCTTCTTGTGCGCGCGGGCCAGGACCGCCGGGTCGAGTTCGCTCGGTTCGCGATCGGTCAGCACGACGAGGACAGCGGGGACGGCCGCATCGGCTTCCCGCTCCGCGAGATGGTCCAGGATCAGTTCGTGGACAGCGAGCGGTGACGGTGCCGCGGTGATCCGGGCTGTACGGCCATCTCCCCACACCGGTTCGGCCGGGCCGTCCCACTGGGGTGCGGAGCGCAGCAGGACCACGCGACGCCGGTCCGCACGGGCGAGGGAGGCTGCCAGCGACGTCTGGGACGACAGGTACTGCGTGACGGTCGCGACATTCAGCCGGGCCGCCACCGAGGTGACCGCTGCACTCATGACTCGACGACCCGCCAGCTGATCTCGATCGCAGCGCCGGGCTCCCGAGCCGCCAATTCAGCTATTTCCGCCTGGAATTCGGTTGCGGCGCGGGCCGCGGTGGTCCGCCGGTCACCGGAGCGGCGCACCCGGCCGGTACCGGATTCCGCGGAGGTCTTCTCGCGTACGGGAGGGTGGCTGCTCGGCTTGTCCAGCGGCATGTCACCCGGGCCCGACGGTGCCGGAACCGGCGGTGGCGGCGCGGGCTGGGGCGTGGCCCGGTTGCGCTTGACCAGGGCGAGCACGTCGCGCTGGGTACGGGTCAGGGCGGCACACAGGTCGTTGGTCCGCTGGTCGCTCTGGGCCACGTTGCACAGCGAGTCGAGCAGAGCCCGGCCCTCGGGGCCCTCACCCGACGCCAGGTCGAGAGTCGTCCAGGACGCAGCGTCCAGCGCTTGCGCCACGGCCTGTGCCTGCGTGATCGACGTGCCGAAGCGTTCGGCGCTGACACGTCCGAGATCGAACCCGGCGAGCGCCTCCACCGTCTTCTTCGCCCCGGCGGCACCCTGGCCCGACGCGCGGGTGACGACGGCGAGCAACTCGGCGGACCGCCGGGCGAGCCCGAGCCGCCCCGTCTCGTCGGTCTCGTCGAGCCGGAGGAAGCCCCCGTGCTCCTCCAACTTCCGTACAAGATCGGCCGCGTGCTCCTGGTGGGAGCGGGCCGCCTCCACGATCTGGCGGGCGAACTGGTGGACCATGCGCCCGCGCCGCAGCGTCGGCGCCGGGCGGCCGAACACCGTCGCGAAGCGTTGCCGGGCCCGCTCCCAGTCCTCCTCGGACGGGAGCGGCTGGCTGCGCAGCGCGTCGTGGTCCTTGATCTGGGATAGCTCGGGTGCTGGGTCGAGCGCCATGCCGCCGCGCACCCACACCCGGTCGTCCATCTCGGCGAACGAGGCGACGACCAGCCTGGCCAGGTCATCGGGGAGTCCGCGCGGCTGCGGCTCGTCCGTCCAGTCGGTGAGCGTGATCAGGCTGAGGTCGCCGGTGGTCCCACGTTCTCGCGCGAGCTGCCGGAAGTGATCGGCCCAGAACCGGGACAGCTCGAAGTACGCCTCCTTCTGCTTTCCCAGCCGCAGCGGACCGACTATGCGCTCCATCAACGTACGGTCTCCGGCGGGGACTTCGGTGCGGCCGTCACGGGCTTCCGCGGCGGCTCGGATGTGCGTGAACACCCTGCGGGTGTCGGCCGCCTTCACGGTCGTACCGGTGTGATCGGGATCGAGATCCGGGTGGTCCGGGAACTGGCCTGCCAGCATCCTGCCCGTGATGTGCCGCAGCCCGTCGCGCAGTGACTGGCCGAAGGAGAGGGTGAGCCCGTCGACCTCGCGCAGCGACTGGAGATGGTCGTTGAAGTCCAGGTGCACATCGCCGGCCTTCTTGTCGGCCAGCCCGTACGCCTGTTTGAAGGCGGCCTTCACCGTGTTGAGCAGAGACTCGCGCTGGGTCTCCAGAAGCCCCTTGGCGCGGGCCCGGCTGTCGGCGTTGAGGTGTCCGGCGTACTGGCTGTCGAAGCGCGCTTCGTCGGCGAGTGCCTTGTCGATGACGACGAGGCGGCAGAAGTCGGCGTACCGCTGGGCGGAGAGGTGGGTCGGAACCCAGGCGACGGTGCGGGACCGCTCGCCCTCCTGCTGCCGCTCGCGCAGCCGCTGTATCCGGTGGACGTCGTCGATCGGCTCGAAGACGCCCTCGTCGTACGGGAGGTCGATGGCGATCCGCCACAGCCCCTCCTGCTGGGGCATCAGGTCGTGGTCGGGCAGGTCGTCCTCGTCGGCGAGGTTTCCGAAGACGACTTCCGCACTGCGGTCCGTGCCGCGCCATACGAAGTCCACACGTCCGATCAACTGGCCCTGATCGATGCCGAGTTCTTCGGACAGCAACCGCTTGGCGAGTGCCTGGCGGTTGCCCGGGTTGTCGTTGACCTTGGCGTTGGCGATCACGGAGTCGACGTCGACCCCGGAGAGTTCGAGGCGGACCCCCGGGTTGGTCTTGGTGCCGGTTTCCTTGATCTCCGGGAAGCGGCCCGCCCACTCGGCGACCTTGTCCTTCAGGACGCCGTATTCGCGCCCCGGGATCGGGGCGACGACGGAGCCGTAGTTGAGGGCGGAGAGCCGGCGGATCGTCAGGTCGGCGAGAGCCGGAACGCTGGGCGCGAGGGCCGACAGCAGCAGGGTGCCGATGATGCGGTTGTCGCCGGTGAACGCCTTCACGCGACCCCGCAGCTCCGGGTCGGTGATGCTGTCCGGGCCGCGGTGCGTGTACTGCTCGACGTCCTCCTCCGACACGGTGTACGTGCCGAGGAGGTACGGGCGCAGCTTCGTCCGGTACAGCTTGTCGGCCGCGTCGAAGACCACTTTCAAGCTGTCGGTGAACGGCTTGTCGCCGCCCGCGGTGATCAGCGGATACAGATCGCCGACGGGGATCAGGTCGCCGAGCTTCAGCTCGTCGCGGTGGTCGGCGAGCAGCTGCCCCATCAGCTTCATACCGGTTCGGTTGCGCTGGAGCGCGGAAGAGACATGGACGAGTGTGTCCATGAAAGCGGGTGAGAAGGGGTACGTGAGCCGGAAGCTCTCCTCGTCGGCCCCCACGCCATCGGCGCCGCGGTCGGAGCCGAGGAGGGTGTCCCACACCTCCTGGCGGATTTTGCGGGTCTTCTCGAACTCGGCGTTGATGAGCGCTGCGGCTTCGGTGTCCTTCGGCTTCAGGAGACGGGCGTGTGCGATCTGGGGGAGGTTCCGGTCCTCCAGAGTGATCTTGTCGAAGCGGCCGGACGCCAGGTTGAGGGTGTCCTGGATGGACGCCTCGGCCGCTCCCGACACCTCCTCGCCGACGAGTTCCCGCAGATCGCGCTGGCGGGCGATGAAGGACACCACGGGTATCGCGCGGCGTGCGTCGCCGCCCTCAACAAAGTTGGTGATCTTGCTGGCCTCGCGGGCCACGAACTTCTCGTCGTGGATGAGGGTGGCGAGCCACAGGATCAGCTCGTCCATGAAGAGGATCAGCCCGTCGTAGCCGAGGGACTTGGCGTGTTCAGCGATCACGGACAGGCCCGCGTCCAGGGATATGAACCCGTGCTCGTCCTCGGCGGCGTTCTTCGCGAAGCCGGGCAGCAGATTGGTGCCGGCGTCCTGGACGAGGCGGGCGCGGAGTTCGGCCGGGGTGGAGGGGCTGACCACGTTGAGGGTCTGGCCCGACTCGTGCACCTCCTCGGCCGCGAGTGCGGTGTCCAGCAGCCCCGGCTCCCAGGCGAACGACTCGCCCCACTCGTCGTCCTCGCCCCCGTCGGCCCCTTCCGGCGAGGCCAGTCCGCTGATGACGGCCTGATCGCCCAGGCGCGCCCGCATGGCCCGGATGGAGTCGAAGAGCGCGTCCGTCCGGTACACCTGCGGCGTCGGCGCGTCCTTGCGCACCTTCTTGACGTGGCTGACGTAGCCGCCGAGGATCCGCTGCTCCAGAGACTTCGCCCCGAGCATGTGGTACGGCACGAGGAGGAACGTCTTCCCGTCCGTGCCCAGCCAGTCGTGCTTGGTCAGCACAGGATCGAAGTCACCGCGGCGGCGGGCCACCGGGCTCCTGCTGAGCAGCGCGTGCAGCACTGCCATGAAGTGCGACTTACCGGAACCGAACGACCCGTGCAGATAGGCCGCCTTGGACGTGTGCCCGTCCACCGCGGACTTGATGAGGCCCAGCGCCTCGTCGAAGTTCTCCAGAAGCCGCTCAGTGACCACATAGTCCTGCAGGGCCTGCTCGGCGCCCTGAGCGGTCGTGGCCTCGGACAACTGGAGGACGTAGTCCGAGGTGGAGATCGACTCCTTGATCTTGATGACTTCGCGGAGCAGAGGCGGCTGCTGGGCCAAGGCCATTGCGGGACTCGCTCTCCTTCCGGCGGCGTGCACGCAGGCGTCGCCGTCCGTGGGCGTCCAGGGCAGGTGTCGAGGGCCTTTCCCCAGGTCCCCTCGGATCATTCTCCTTTATGCGTAGGGGAGTTGGGGCCATCCGCGAGATTCGTCCCCGGGACGCGCACGGGCCGCGGTGAGCGGCGCGTACCGAACCGGCCCATGTGGTGGACTGCGCTCAGCGCCTGGCGGCCCCACCCGGCCTGATGTCCTGATTCCAGGCGTTGCTCCGGCCGTTCGGCCCGGTCTTGCAGACCGCGTCGTAGCAGCGCCAGAACCACGTGCCGTTCGTACGTTTCCGCAATTCGATGCTGGTGCCGCCGCAGCGCGCGCACTTCGGAGGGCGGTTGAACTGCTCCGCGTGCTCGTGCTCCAGGAGCTTGCGGGCGAAGTGGCCGCCGCGCATCGTCACCATCACCTCGCGGGTCCGCGACTGTGACAGCGCGTTGAGGCTGCCGATCATCACGGTGCGCTCGTCGATCACCGCGATCTTCTGGTGCATCACGTTCACCGGGACCGTGTGCACGATGGACCGGAGATCTGCGATGAGGCTCTGGTTGTCCGGGCGGGCCTGGATCTGGTCGGTATCGTCGCGGATGAACACGGTCACGCGGACGCCGCGTTCGACGGCGTCGCGCAGCAGCGGCAGGATGCCGCGCACGCGGTTCGCCACCCATGGCGCCCACAGCCAGATCGAGGTACGGGCCCCGCGGATCGCCTCCTCGAACGTGGTGAAGAAGGTCCGTTCGTCGTCGATGCCCGTCACCTCGACGTGCCGGGCCAGGACCTCGGCCAGCGCGGTGCCGAAGCCGCCGAGATCCCGGGTGTCCTCGTGAGGCGGGGTGATCAGGTGGCTGGCCCGCAGCCGTCGTATGCCGGGAGTGCCGACCATGGCGGCCAGGTGGGTGAAGGCCCTGCCGTCCTTGGCGGCCTGGATGCGCTCCCAGCTGCCGATGACATAGAGGCGGGTCCGGACGCGGGTGGCCGCCACGTTGAACAGACGCAAGCCGTTCCGATTCCAGTCCGTTGCGTTCGGCCCCCGGTGCGCCAGTGACATCCACAGTTCGCGGCCGGCCGCGCCCTCGACCGTGTCGAAGACGACGACTGGGAACTCCCGGCCCTGGAAGCGGTGCGCCGTACCCACTTCGGCCAGCGGGCCGCCGCCGCTCTCGACGTCCCGCAGAGCCTCCAGGGTCGCGTCCGCCTGGACACCGTAGGGCGTGACGACGCCGGTCTCCTCACCCTTCTCGCGGTGGTACTCCACCAGGGCTCTGGCGATCAGCGACCCGGCCGGCCACCAGCCGCTTCGGCTGCCCGTCAGATGGGGCCTGGCCAGTTCGTGCAGACCGTCGGTGTCGACGACGACGATCTCGGGGTCGTCGGCCGGCCGTGGTGCCGCAGTCTGTCTGCCGCCGCACAGTATTCCTCCATACGCGAGCGCGTTCGCCAGCCGCATTACCGCGGGACCAAATCGGTGCTGCTCGGTCAGGGTGACACAGGCGGGGTGCCGCTGGGCATCCGCCGGGTCCCGGATGCCGCAGTGCTGGAAGACGTCCGGGAGCAGCCAGCGCTTGACGTCGGGACGGTGGAGATCATTCAGCTGCGCCTCGATGATCGGGCCGAGCTGCATGAAGTCGCCGAGCAGGACGGCTGTCCGGGTCGCCTTCGCCGTCGCGAGGATCACCTCGGGAAGCGTCGCCGAGCCCGCCTCGTCGACGAGGACCACGTCGTACGGGCCCTCGAATACGGACTTGTTCGTACGGAACCGGGCGAGAGTCGTGGCCACCAGCTTCGCGCTCTTGATGATCTCGCCTTCGGCGTTGCGGGAGAGGCGTTCGTACTCCTCCTGGACCTGCTCGAACTCCTTCTCCAACGCGGAGCGGCGGGAGGCGTCCGCCGTCACCTCGGGACGTAGCCGCTCGGCTCGGGCATGACGGGCCGGCCAGTCCTGTTGCTCGGCGCGGGCGGTGAGCTCCGCGGCGTCCAGAGCGCGGACGACGGCCCGTTCCAGTCGGGTGGCCTCCTCGCTGCGTCTTTCCGCGAGTTGCACGGCCGATCTGAGGGCGGACTCTGCCGAGTCGAGCGCTTGGTCCAGGCCGGATATCTGTTCCGGAGTGTGCGTGATGTCGGCAATCAGCTCGGCGACTTTCGTCTCCAACGCGGTGGCGTGTGCCATGGCTGTAGTGCGCGCGTGATGTGCTGCCCGGCGGGCGCGGGCCGCCTCCTGCTCGGCGGCGGCCAGTTGATCCCGTAGGGCCTGCCGCTTGTCCCTGGCACGCCACCGGGCAACTGACCGCTGGGAGTCGAGCTGCCGCAACTCCTCGCTCCGGTCGCGCAAGCGGTCCTCGGCGATCAAAGCCTCGGCTTCTTTCCTCTGAGCGGCCTTGTGGATACGGGACTGCTCCGTGCGTAACCGGCCGGCCTCGGCCCACTTCCGGCGCGACTCGTCGGCCGCCTCCAGACTCTGCCGGGCCGCCACCGCGACTCGCTCCGCCGCATCCCGGGCGGCCTTCGACTCCTCCAGCCGGGCCACCGCAGTCTCCGCCCGCTCGCGGACGGACACCGGGTCCCGACCCGGCGTGCGCAGCAGCTCCAGCGCCCCGAAGTACGCGGCCGGGTCGAAGCGGGTGAGCGTGGCGTCCAGCGCAGACAGCTGCGCAGCGCGTGTCCGGATCTCCACGAGCGTGGCCTCGACGATGCGTCGCCGCTCGGCCGTCGCGGCCAGCCGCTCGCGCACCATCAGCGGCAGGGACACCTCGGCATTCTCGGCGATCTCCCGCAGTTGGGGCGGGCCCACGCGGACCATGTCACCCGGACTGTGCCGGTTCTCCCTGACGACGCCCAACAGGGCGTTGTCCACGGCGATGTTCGTGGCGGACACCAGCAGCACGCGGTTGCCCCGGGCGATCAGGTTGCCGATGGCCCGCTTCAGCACCGTGGTCTTGCCTGTGCCCGGTGGACCCCACACCAGGTGTACGCCCTGGCCGAGGCACGCGCGGTACGCGTCCCCCTGCGCCGGGTGGAACCCCGGAGGGCTGGGATCGGGTGAGGACGTACCACCGATCGAGCCCGCGGCCAGGGCACTCGCCAGCGGTGCCTCGCCAAGCCCGGCGATACCGTCGCGTAACGCCTCGACCAGGAAGGTCGGCGGCTGCTTGAGCAGCCACAGATACGGGTCCGTAACGTCGGCGAACTTCGCGACCTTCAGCGTGAGCAGGGAGCCGTTCTGCACGGTCTCCGAGACAGCGAAACCTTTGGTCTCGATGCCGTCCGGCTCCGGGCCGGCGAGCCGGAGCGCGTCCAACTGATCCGGTCCGATGTCGGAGCCGCGCAGGTCCACCGCGTACCAGCCCGCGTCCTTGGTGTGGGCCGCGCGCCCCACCCGCTGCCAGCGCGGCTCCTTACCCGTGCCACCCATGATCGCAAGCAACTCGCCCAGAGCCGCAACGATCTCCTCGCGCCACCCCACTGCCGCCGCCCCCGCTTCCTGACTGTCCGGCAGATCCCCCGACCCCGTCAGATCACGCAATCGGCAGATGCCGAGCGGACCCTACCCAGAGAACACCGTCGGTTATCCGACGGGGTGCTCCGGGCAGGGTGAACCCCGGCCGCCGGGGAGCGCGTCTGTCCGCTCTCCCGCCCGCCGTGCTCAGCAGCCGTCCTTCCGGCTGCGTGCGTTCAACTCGGCGACGCGAGCGCTCAACAGCTCGGCCTGGGTGAGCAGTTGGATGCTGCCGGGGTCGGCGTCCCATTCGCGGCCGCCACTGAGTGGGCGGAGCCGCAGGTACGGGCCTTCCTGCCCCATGACGACACCGACCCGGTCGAGCAGGGTGTCCCGGACCGGGACGCCGACGGCCGGTTCCGGTCGCGGGCCGCTGCCCGGCGGGGGCTGCGGGCTGCCGTGCGGTCCGCCGGTCACCGCCCGGCGCCCTTCACAATCACAGCTGCCAGGGCGCGGGCGACGGGGGCGGAGCAGACGCCGAGGTGGACGAGTGCGTAGCGGGCGGCCCGTCCGGCCTCGCAGTCGTGGTCGTATCCGCTCGCCACGTCCTGCCAGGGCGTGCGGACGTCCATCGCGGGGAGCTGGATGCCCGCGCGAGTGAGCGCGGAAGCGAGGGCGTCGCGGGCCCGCACCGCCTCCCGGATCTTGGCTCTCCCGGCGGCCGGCGCGGTGGTCGCGTCGGGATCGACGTCTGTTCGGTCGTGGTCCTCGGGGACTTCGGGACGCCGGGTCGACATGGGGGTGCTCCTTCGCCTGTTCCTTGTGGGATTTCGCTGCCCCGGCCGTACGACCTGCCTTACGGTGCGTGATGGGGGCGCTACGAGAATGGCTCCGGATCCGGGCGGACACACCGTCGAGGGGATGTGCTTCCCCGCAGGACAGCACAAGTTCCACACCTTCCACGGAGGGCACCATGCCGACGAGGCGAGCGGTCACGGGCCGCAGCCGGGAACCACGCGCGCGGTTCGCCGAGGAGCTGCGGCTGTTGCGGACGCAGCGCGGCGACAGCCTGCGGCAGCTCGGTGAACGGCTCGGCTGGGACTGGTCGTTGTTCGGGAAAATGGAGAACGGCGAGACGGTGGGCGGCCCCGAAGTCGTCCAGGCCCTCGACCAGCACTACGGGACACCGGGCCTGCTGCTTGCCCTCTGGGAGCTTGCGGTGAGCGACCAGACCCAGTTCCGCGAGCGATACCGGCGTTACATGGCGCTGGAGGCGGAGGCCACCAGCCTGTGGCACTTCGCGGTGAGCGTGCTGCCGGGCCTGCTCCAGACGGCTGGGTACGCCCGGGAGGTACTGGCCGCGGGTGGCCTCAAGGGGGAAGAGCTGGATCAGCAGGTCGAAGCCCGGATGGGTCGGCGGGAACTGCTGGAGGGGGACGATGCGCCGCTGTTCCGGACGATCCTGTCAGAGGCGGTGCTGAGGACGCCGTTGCGGGATGTGGGGGAGTGGCGGGGGCAGTTGGAGTACCTGGGGGAGGTTGCGGAGGGGCCGAACGTCACGGTTCACGTGTTGCCGTTCAGCGTCGGGGTGCACGGCTTGGTGGGCACCGACGTATGGTTCCTACGGCTACCGGACGGGCGCACCGTGGCGTACGCGGAGAACGCCTACCGGGGCGAACTGGTGGAGGAAAACGGATCGGTCGAGCGTTTGCAACGTGCGTACGATGCGTTGCGCGACCTGGCACTGTCCCCGCCCGAGTCGCGGAAATTCGTCCTGCGCATGTTGGAGGAAGTGCCGTGCGATCCATCGAACTGAGCGCCGCGACATGGCGCAAGAGCAGTTACAGCAACCCGGACGGTGGCGCGTGCGTCGAGGTCTCCGACGACTTCGCCGCCGTCGTCCCTGTGCGTGACAGCAAGGACCCGCACGGCCCGGTGCTCGTGTTCCCTGCGGACGGCTGGTCGTCGTTCGTCGACGCCGTGAAGAAAAGCGAGCTGGGCGCTTGAACCGGTAGGCGCGACGCCCCCCGGCGGACCACTTGATGGTTTGCGTACGTCGTGGGTCGGGCGGCGCGCCGGGGTATCTCCTCGGGCGGCGAACGTGCGGGTAATTCTGTCGGCTTTCCCACCGTGTTCGTTCGCCGCCCTGCGGGGACACCCCGCCACACCGCCCTCCTCCCGTACCGCCGGGGGCTGCCGGGTCTTGGCCGTCGGAACTACTTCTTGGTCCTACGACGTCCGCGCGCTGCGGCGGCGGGGCGCCAGGCGCGAAGGTCGTCGTCAGTTAGGGCGTGTTCGCCCTGGACCATTTGCCGGTCGCCTCGGAAGAAGGCGGCCGGCGAGGCTCCATAGGTCGCGTCGAACTCGTTGTGCCACTGGTCAAGCCAGGGCTGGAGTTCCAGTAGCCCGGCGAGGAACGGGGTCAACTCCTCGGTGGTCAGCGTCTCGTGGGAGGCGATGTAGGCGTCCAGTGCGTACGCCTGCTCGCGGTGGTCCCAACCGGCCCAGCCGTACAGGGTGGGCGTGGCGACGTTGCTCTGCCCATACGAGATGAAACGCTCCTTGGGTACGTCGAGCTTGCCGCGCGCACGCCAGTAGGAGGCTCGGAGGAAGTCGGCGGAGGTGTACTTCGGCGGCACGGGTATGGAGTCGCGGATCTTCCGCTTGGTCGGCTCGTCCGGCGCGGCGTCCTCCTCCCGCTGAAGGTCCCAGACGTGCTCCCAGTCCTCACGCTTCTTGAGTCCGGAGGGCTTGTAGCGGAGGGCGGCGAGGAATGGCACGTGCTCGTCGGTTATCAACTCGGCGACGACGGCCGGGAGTTCCTTGCGAGGAGCATAAATCTTGGCCACGGAGACGAAGTCGTCGTCCCGGGCGAGGGCATCAGTGAGCTGAGAGAGGGCGACGAGGGCGGGCATCCCGTTCTCGTCGAACCAGTGCTCCCGCTTCTCGATCCTGTCGAGCAACCAGGCCCGGAGGGCCTTCTCCTGGAGCGCGTCCCAGCCCTCGGTTTCCCAGGGGCGCTTGTAGTCGGGGCGTTCGACCATGCCAATGGCACGGTTCGATTCGATTGCGTCGATCCGCTTCTGGACGACCTCGCGATAATGGGCGGGCCAGTGAGGGGGGATCTCAGTGATCGGGGTGGACCCGTGGTCTACGAACCATCTGTCCGAAGCTTCGCCTGCGGCAATGCGTCGGGCCAACATGATCTCGAAGGCGCGCTCGCCAAGTGCGAGTTCGGGGATAGTGGAGGGGTCGGGGAGGCGCAGATTCTCAGAGAGGAGATTGTAGAGAAAGTACACCTGCCAGTCCATCTCTTCCTGGAGAGCGATCATGCGAGCGCGGATGGAGTGCCAGGTGGCGCGGGCCTCGCGGAGAGTGGCCGCGGCGGGAGTAGCCTTGGCCACGATGGCGGAGGGGCTGGTGGCCGCGAGCTGCTGAGCGAGGGTGTCGATGGCGGCGGCGAACCTGGTGGGGTATCCGTTGGGGAGCGGGAAGTCCATGAGCTTGGTGCCAGTGAACTCGTAGAAGTCGCGCCACTTTTCTCCCTTCGAGTAGCCCCCGCCTGGCCCTCCCTTGTTATGGCTGACCTGCTTAAGCCAGAAACAGGCGATAGAGCTATTTAGCAGCCCAAGTAGCCGCAGATGTTCCTCCTCGCTTGCCCCCTCCCGCAGCTTGATTACCGGGGCGGAACGGTTGAACACCTTCCCGCCCCGATCCAGGACGAAGTGATTGTGCGTCGTGACGAATGCGAACGTGATCAGACGATCCGCATTGAGGCGGTCTTCTTTGTAGAAAGCGTAGTTTGACCAGGGGATCCCACGCTCTTCCTTGGTCTTCGCGAAGTAGAGGGTGTTGCGAAGGATGTGTCGTCCAGGCCACAGGACACCCGTCTCCAACAACTTGCGCTCGGCTGAATCGGCGTTGATTGGATAGATCACTTCTGTGACAGGGTCGCTGTCCCAGTCGCGAACCTGATCGCCCTCTAGGAAGGGCCTCATACGCCCGGCACGGGCAGGCACCCAAGTGGCAAGTGGCCTAGGAAAAGCATAGACCTCATCGTCGCCGGTAATTGCTGAGAAGCCGCTGGATTCGGTCATGGCTGTGAGCTTCTTTTCCGCCGCTCCTTCGAGCTGCTCGACCATCTCTAGTCCGCCATCCGTAAGAACCCATGGCTGCTTGCCGAAGTAGCGCTTACGTCCCAGGTCATCGACTGACACCCACTGGCTCACTGAACCCGGTTCGGCAATCTGATCGACAATCGCCCTCCAAACCTTGCCCTCTTCGCCCTTCTCAGGCGCGCTGGGCTCGCCCTGGACACTACGTACCGTACGAATCGTCCCGGACCGATCATTACCCGCACGCCGCTTCCCTACGAGGATGACCGTGGGCGTCCCGTGCCCAGGGATGTAAGCCCCCGAGGTGTCGATTACTTCGGTCAGTTCCACCTCGTGCCCGAAGAACGTCTCGATAAGCTTCGTACCGAACTCCCGCTTCATGAAGGAGTTTGCGGTGATCTGACCGACCACGCCGTACCCGTGGCCGCCCGCATCACCCTGCACAGCCAGCTCAAAGAACCGCTGTGCGAATGGCACGGACAGTGCGTACTTTCCCGCACATGCGTCGTACAACTCCCGATACAGCGCATTGAGCTTCTTGTCCTTCACCGTGATATAAGGCGGGTTGCCCACCACCACGTGATACCGCCCCGGCTTCAAAATCCCAGGGTGCTCGTGCACATCCTCTGTGGCGTACGCAAACGAGGCCAGCGGATCATCCTCCCCGTCCCCATCCCTACCCCCATCCAGCGTCAGCTCCAACTGCCGTGCCTTGATGAGCGAATCCCCCACAGCCAAGTGCACCGGCCACTCGTATTGACTTGCCTCAGCCATGGTCCGCACTCCGCTCGCCGCCATCGCCGCAACCAGCAACCGGAACCGGGCAATGGCTACCGCGAACGGATTCAAGTCCACCCCGTGGACCGAATCCAACGCTGCGCGCACCCGTTCGTGCAGTTCCTTGCCCGGCTGCCCTTCCCCCCACAGCCGCACCAACCGCCGAAACGCCCCCAGCACGAAGTGGCCCGACCCGCATGTGGGGTCGATCATCTTTAGGCCCTCGTAGCCGAACTCTCGCACCGCCGGGTCCATCGTGCGGTCGAGGATGAACTCCTCCACGAACTCCGGCGTCTGGAGCAGCGCGTACGTCTTCCGGGCCGCCTCGCTCAGGTCCTGGTACAGGTCGCCTAGGAACCTGGTGTCCCAGCCCTCCGTGCCGTCCTCGTTCAGTGGGTCCGTGAAGTCGTGGACAAGGACACCCGCCTCGTCACGCCCCCGCCAGAACTCGACCAAGTCCCGTGCCCCGTCGTGGGACAGCGGGATCTGGAACAGCGGGTTGTGCCTGCGGTCGAACAACAGGCGGCCCGCCTGTCCGGCGCCCAGTTCCGCGAACGCCCGCTCCAGCCAACCGCGATACGTGGGGTCGTCCGCCGTCGCGACGTACTCCTCGTACCGTGCGAGCGCCAAGTCCCGGCGGTCGTCCTCCGGAGCCGTCAGATACGGCTCCGGGATCAGCCGGTTGTCCTCGCAGAAGCGGACGAAGACCGTGCCCAGCACCCACGCCACCGCCACCTGCGTGACCCTTTCATCGAGCCACGCGTTCCACGTCGCCGCCGTACGGCCCAGCTTCCGCGCCCGGTCGTACTCGGCGCGCAGGCGCGTGCCGATGTCCCCGGCGAACTTCACCTGTTTCGCGAGATCGGTCTCGACCGCCTTCACCTGCTGCTTCAGGTCATCTAACAGAGCCTTGCGGTCGATCACTTGGCGTCTCCCTCGGTTCCTTCGGTGCCACCCTGGGCATCCCGTCCTGCGTCGCGCCCACGCTCGCCCTTGCGTGCCGCGCCTGCCCGGTGTGCGTTCTGGACCCACGAGTCCGGAAGGTCGATCCACTCGCCCAGGCCCGCCTGGTAGGGCACCGCGACCTGCCCCAGCTTCGGTTCTCGCGCAGGGTCGCTCTGCGGGACCAGCAGCCACAGGCCCCGACCGCCCTGGCGGGCTGCCTCCGCGAGCCGGTCCAGGACGCCCATCGCGTCGTACCGGGCGAAGACGGAGGCATCCGTCAGCAGCACCGGGCCTCCGCCCGCACCCCTGGTGGATGCCGACCCGGCGGACGCCGCATCGCGGTCTCCCAGCAGCTCCCGCACTCGCGGTTCGACCGATCCCCACGCCGTCCGCGCGTACTCCGCGAACTTGAGCGCGCCCCGGGACCCGGGCTCCGCCACGTCCGCCTTCAGCAGCGTCTCCCAGGTCGGCTTCGTCCCCGGGGGGACGAGTGCGTGCAGAGACTCCAGGAACAGGGCCGTCACCGACACCACACGGGCGTCGATCCGGCCGCCCGCCGCTCCCAACTCCCGTACGGCGTCCTGGGCCAGACCCTGGCGTACCGTCAGAACCCGGTAGCCGTCGCGGCGCGCCGAGGCCGTGATCTGTTCCTCGGCGCGCACGGCACCCGCCAGCAGCGGATCGTCCGCGTACCGCGTCACCGCGCCGGTGTCGGTGGAGTGGCGCCACGCGTCGGTCGTCAGATAGCTGGACGCGTGGTCCATCCGCGTCGGCAGATAGCGCAGCGTCCCGGTGTCCTCCCGGGTCGAGAGGGTGAGGTCGAAGCCCGCGTCCCGCAGCGCCTTCGTCAGCGGGCCGCCGGTCGGCAGGTCGTGCGCGGCCCCGCCGCGGCCGTCCGGTACCACCAGCTCCGGGAAGCGCGCCCGTATCCGCTCGTGCACGTCCTCGCCGGTCAGACCCGGCTGGCGCCCCTCGGGCATGCCGTGATTCAGACGGACCAGGCCGGCCTGGGTGAGCCGGAGGGCGCGCACCAGGTCCAGATCCCGCGGATAAATCTCCAGACGCGGTGTCGCCGCCGCGTTCACGGAGGCGGATGCGGCCAGTTCGACCAGGCGCCGTTCGTCCCACTCCACCGTGCCGGGCGGCGGCGTGAGCGCGCTGAGTTCGGCGAGTACGGTCGTCGCGGTGGGCAGGGTGTCCAGCTTCGCGAGCCGGTCGGCGGTCCGGCCCAGGCGCGTCGCGTAGTCGAGGAGACCGGGGGCGGTGGGGGTGTCCGGCGGGTCGCCGTCCGTTCCCGTGTCCTCGTCGGCCTCCCGTACGTCCAGCGCGAGCAGGCCCGCACCGAGCGCTTCTTCCGTGGCCTTGCGGTTCGGCTGGTGCTGGAACTGGGCGTTCTGCGGCTCCAGTTGCTCGATCTCCACCACCGCCCGTACGGCCGCGAGGGCGAGCGCGCGACGCTGCTCCCGTTTGGAAAGCTGCGTGCCCCGGCGTACGGCGAGCGCGTCGGCGATCTCGGCGGCGGAGGCGACCCGGCCCAGGCCCGCCAGCAGATCCACGATCTCCTGGCGCAGCGCCCGCACGGCCGGGTTCTTCTTCCAGCGCTTGCGCTCCTCCTTGAGCATCTGCGGGATGCGGCCCGCGGACAGCCCCAGCGCGCCGGCCACGTCCTTCTGCTTGGGCCAGACGCCGATGTCCGGTAGCGCGCCCTGCTCGTCGGGGAGGCGCAGCAGGAGGTGGACCATTTCGACCTTGTTGCGGTTGGAGCCGTTGTTGTTCAACTCCGGCACGAGGATCGTGGCGAGCGTGTCGAGGCTCACCGAGCGCAGAGCGGACCCGGGGATGCCGTCGGCCTTGTCGCTGGTGGCGAGCCTGTCGAGCAGGGCGGACTCGGCGGCGGTGAGCTGCGCGAGCTCTTCCTTGGCCTCCGCGCGTCCGCGCGGGGTGAGCGGAGTGACGGGCGCCTCGCGCAGCAGTTGACCCCATTCCCGCTGGCGGCGCTGCACTTCGCTGCGGGTCTTGGCGCCGAGGCCCGGGGCGTTGACGAGCTTGCGGCGGCTGTAGTCGAGGAGGCCGCCGACCGTGGTGATGCCGAGGCCGTAGAGGAAGGACTCCGCGGCCGGGGTGAGGCCCGCGGCCGACAGGTGCGTGTCCCGGTTGACCTGCAGGGCCAGTTGGTCGCGCTGCTGCTCCGCGGTAAGCGGTTCGGCGTCCGCGATGGCGGGCCCACCGGAGCGCGGGGCCTCGGCCAGTGCTTCGGGGGAGCGGGCCCTGTGGCCGGAGGACACGGTCTGCGCGGCGTCCAGGAAGATCTTCTTCCAGGCGTCCCGCATCGGTTTCAGCTCGGGGAAGCGGCGGGAGGCGTCGCGGTGCAGGGCCTTCCGGAAGAAGGCCACCAGGCTGTCCCGTACGGCGGGTTCGAAGGCGTCGGCGGCGACGGTCGGGTGGGAGAACTCCCCGGGGTCCGTCTGGCGGGGCAGGACCGAGCCGTCTCCCCACTTGGGCAGCTCGCCCGAGGCCATCTGGTGCAGGGTGACGGCGACGGCGTACCGCTCGGCGTGGGAGTCGTAGGCGGTGCGGGTCAGCGTGCCGATGAACGGGTCGAGATAGCCGTCCGTGCCCGCCTCGTAGTCCCGCGCCGGGTAGCCGGCGAGGGAGAAGTCGATGAGGACGAGTTCGCGGGTGCGGTTCGGGCGGATGCGTATCGCGATGTTGTCGGGCTTGATGTCCCGGTGCCAGACACTCTCGCCCTCCAGGAAGTCCACGGCGCTGAACAGGTAGTCGCCGTACGCCTCCAGCTGGTCCATCTGGAGCCGGCCCCCGTCGCGGAGCTGGCGGGCCACCGTCTCCTCGCGGCGGCGGCGCCCGCCGGCGGACTCGGCGCCCTCGCCGGTCTCCTCGCGCTCATCGCCCACGTACTCCAGGGCGAGGACCGTGCGGTCGGCGATGCGCAGGGGCTGCGGCTCGACGAGGCGGATGACGCCGGAGTGGGGGCGCAGCCGCCCCATCACCTCCGCTTCCCGGATGAGGACCTCGCCGCGGCTGTGCGAGAGAGCGACCTTCAGGACGGCCAGGGGCCGGGTCCTGCGTGCCTCGGCCTCGAGATCGCGGACGAGGAAGGCGCGGCTGGTGGAACCTGTGCCGAGGCGGCGGCGCACCTCCCAGCGGCCGTCGAGGACATCTCCGGCCACCGCTTCGAGGGGGTCCTTCTCGGGGGCCTCGGGTGCGGGCGCGGCAGCGGGGGCGGTGAGCGCGTCCTCGACGAGCTCCAGCATCTCCAGGAACTCGTCGACCGTGGAGAGGCGTCGCTCGGGCCGGTAGGCGGTGGCCATCTGCACCAGCTGGTCGATGTCCTCGGACAGGCCGTCCACCAGGGAGCTGGGGCGCAGACCTTCACCGGCTTCGAGGCGGGCGTGCAGCTCTGCCTGGCTCGCGCCCGGTGGCCTGCCCGTGACGAGGAGATAGGTGAGGACGCCCAGGCCGTAGACGTCCAGATACACGGGGTCGGCGCTGAGTGCCCGCAGTTCGGGGGCGAGATAGGCGTCGGAGCCCTCGGCCAGATGCGTGGTGGACAGCGCCGTCGGCGCGAGCCGGGGCCCGCCGGCTCCGGAGCTGCCGGTACCGCTGCGCTGCGTGGCGATCTGCCAGTCGGATATTTGGAGATCCGGGGCCCGCCAGGCGGCATCCTCGCCGATCGACTGCCCCCGCTTCCCGCTGTTGTGGGGCAGGACGTGCACGGAGCGGGCGGCCAGCGCGCGGTGGTAGATGCGGCTGCGATGGGCTGATCGCATCGTCTCGGCCAACTGCCGTACGAGCGCCATGCGTCCGAGGATGTCGAGCTTCTCCCCGTACTGGAGCAGGTACTCGTCCAGGCGCAGGGTCTGAGGGTCGTAGTCGAAGATCAGCGCCGGGCCCGTCGAGTGCCCAGAGGGGTGGTACTGCTTGAGCTGCACGACGCCCACATGCTGGAAACGCTGCAGGACCGCGGCCTCACGGCGGGCGGCGTTCTCCACCGACTGCCGGATGGTGGCGTCGGAGCCCCGCTCGCGGAGGTAGACGCGGACGCGAGCCGATTCGGGCAGCTCGCTGTGCTGGGCGAGGTAGTCGGCCCAGCTAGGCCCGGAGTCGAAGGCCCTGCGCTCCAGTTGGTACGGGCCGACCCTGTACTCGGCGTCGCTGCGGCGGATGCCCACGCGCTCCAGGGCGGCCTTGATCTGGCGGGAGTCGGCCGCCGTGATGCGGTGGCGTTCGTCGCGCGGGGGCCCCTTCAGTATCGCGATCAGCTCGTCGACGGTGTAGACGCCGCTCTGGTCATGGGCCGGAAGCCGGATGCGCAAGGACCGTTCGGTGAAGCAGACGGCCTCGCCGACATGGACGCGCTTGCCGTTCTGGCCGAGGAGCCCGCCCAGTTCCTTTGCCTTCTTGTTGACCAGGTGCAGCGGATTGCCGTGGGTGCGGCGGTAACCAGTGGACGTGGTCTGGACCCAGGTGCCGTTCTGGCTGGTGAGGGCGCCGTGCCAGTTCTTCAGCTCGATCATGCATACGCCGCCGGGGGCGACGACGAGTAGGTCGACCTCGCGGACGTGGCCGGTATTCGCAGTGAAGGTGAAATTCGACCAGGCCCGCCACGGGTCGGCGTCCGGCAGTTGTTGTCTGATGGCTTCCAGACCGCGGTGCTCATGGTCGAACTCGGACTCGGTGACCGCGGTCCACCGGCCTTCCCGCATGTGCTGTCCCCGCTCCTCGATCAATGTGCTCCAGCGACCCGACCCGGTCGCGCGAATCGAGCACCGCCAGTGATGAGTTCGGAGCAAATCCTAGTGGTGGCAAGCCAGTTGGGGAGTGCTCATCACGCATGAGCAGCGGATGAGCGGGAGCGTCGGAGACGCGCCTCGTGGGCAGAAATCCGCGCGGGCCGGCCGCCGCCCTCAGCCGGCCGGGACGTCGTATCCGACCGGCATCGGCTCGTGGACCAGGCCACGGCAGCCTCCGGTGCTTCTGAGTGTGCACTGGGCCAAGAGGCCGTGCGGGCTGCGCAAGCAACTCCCCACGAGGCGTGGTCGACCACCACGCGTAGCCCGGCGTGCCCTTCCACCGTCGGTGATCGTCCTCACCCGGTCACGCCGGATGGCCCTCGGCCGTGCCCTTCCTCGACCCTGCCGCTTGCGCTGTGTCACGGCACCGCACACAACACGGGAACAGGGCCTACCTGGCCTACCCGGGATTCGGCCTCGGCGTCGCCGGCCTCGTCGTCTTCGCCGCCCTGACTCCGGGGTCCGCACCGCCAGCAGGTAGGAGCTGGGAGCCGATGGTGGCGGGAGCGGACGGCGCGCCGGTCTCCGTACGGTCCTCCGCGTCGCCGTCGCGCGGCTCCGCCGGACCGAGGCCCCCTTGCTGCCAGCTCCCGCGGCAGGGCTGAGCAGGCCCGGCGCCGCCGTGCGGCCCCGGGCCTGCCTGCGTGCGAGTGAACGGGGAGCCTCCGCCCTCGCGCCAACCCCCGGTCGCCCGAGCGAGCCTCTTATGTTGGCTCGCGTGCTATTGAGTTGTGCATTCGTGAACCTCAAGCCCGGAGTCGGGAAGACGACCAGCGCCGTGTGGCTGGCGCACGCCCTGCACGAGTCCGGCTTCTCGCCGCTGCTCGTCGACGGCGATCCCGCCGCCTCCGCGCTGCGATGGAGCGAGCTGGCCGACGGATTTCCGTTTCCCGTCGTCGCCCTGCCCGTGGGCGACGTGCACCGCAGGGTGAACGACTTCCTCGGCAACCGGCAGGCCGTCGTGCTGGACGCGCCACAGCTCGAGGACCACCCGCGCATCGCCCGCAGCATCATGAGGTACGCGGGCGAATGGATCGTGCCGGTCACCCCCGCCCCGATCGAACTGGACCGGATGGCTCCCATCCGCGGCGAGATGGGTGACGTGCAGTCACTGCGGCCGGAGCCGGCCCGTACCGCAGTGCTGCTGAACCGTACGAACCGGGCCGACGCCACGCGCACCGGCCCTGACGCCGACGCCCGCGAGGCGCTGACCGAGTGGGGCTTCGAGGTGCTGGACACCCAGATCGCCCGGCTCGATCTGTACGCGCAGTCGTTCGGGAGCCCGGTGCACGCGAAGGGCTCGGCGTACATGGACGTCGCCGAGGAACTCATCGAGCGTCAGGAAGCGGTATGAACCAGCGCAAGGACAAGTACCGGGCCGCCCTGCAGCGCGGGGAGGAGCCGCTCGCGACCGCCCCCCGTCCGGCCAGGGTCACCACGCTGAACAGCCGGTACGTCCGGGTGACCATCGAGGTCGCTCCCGACCTGGAGCGAGATCTGACGCGATGGGTGAGCACGCCGGTGTCCGCTCTGGTGATCGCGGGTTCGACGCTCCTGCGCACCCTGACCGGAACGGCCGCGGAGGTCTCCCGCCCCGCCGGCGACCGCCCCCGTCCCGCCCAGGTCTAGCGCCGCGCCCGCCACTGGCGGGCCGCGACGGGCTGAGGATTCTCACAGCGGACCGCGGCGCCGGAATACCCGAGGTATCGAACGGTGTCTGTTTCCGACGGGTACACGGCCGCCGGGACGCTGGGCTCCGCGGTCAGCCGGATCGCGACGGTCTTCACCCTTCGCAGCAGGGCGGGTGACGGCGGGGACGCCGGGACCCTGGTCTGTGCCCGTCTGACATGACGGTACGGCCGGCTATCTCGAGGTGCGCGGACTGCGGGATCGCTCACCCGCCGCTGAAGCGGGGCGAGTTCGGCGCCCTCGGGGTAGGGCGCGGGCGAGCGTACGGGTAGGCGACGTCCGGGCGGCGGCGGACGCGGCACCGGTGCTGGGCCGCCGTCCGCCGCCGCGAACCCGGTACGCCTCATGCGCCGATGAGCCGGCTGAACTTCCTCTCGTACTCCGTCTCCTCGTCCTGGGTCAGCGAGCGGAACGTGTGCGACTTCTCCGCCATCTCCTCGTCCGGCAGGATCAGGGGGTTGTCCGCGAGATCGGGGTCGATCTGCTCCAGCTCCTCCCGGACGCCGTCGACCGGGCACACGAAGTTGATCCAGGCGGCGAGACGGGCAGCCACCTTGGGCTCGTAGTAGTAGTCGATGAGCCGCTCGGCGTTCTCCTTGTGGCGCGCCTTGTTGGGGATGAGCAGGTTGTCGGTGGAGGTCATGTAACCGGCGTCGGGTATCGCGAACTTGATCTCCGGATGGTCGGTCTGGAGCTGGACCAGGTCACCGGCCCAGGCCAGACAGGCCGCGATCTTCCCCTTCTTGAGGTCACCGATGTAGTCGTTGCCGGTGAAGCGGCGGACCTGTCCTCGGTCGACCGAGCGCTGCAGCCGCGCGAGCGCGGCGTCGTAATCGTCGGTGCTGAACTGCTCGGGTCGCAGGGACATGTCGAGCAGCGTCATGCCGACGGTGTCGCGCATCTCCGTCAGCAGACCGACTTTGCCCTCGAGGCGGTCGTCCTCCAGGAGTTGCTCCATGGAGTCGACCTTGCGCCCGCCGGTCGCCTTCTCGTTGTACGCGATCACCGCGAAAATTCCGGTCCAGGCGTAGGAATAAATGCGTGCGGGATCCCAGTCGAGCCCACGGAACTGCGCGGAGAGATTGGCATATGCGTTGGGCAGATTGCTCACGTTCAGCTTCTGCACCCAGCCGTTGCGGACGAATCGCGCGGCCATCCAATCGGTGAGGCAGATCAGGTCCCGCCCGGTGTCCCGGCCCGCGATCAGGCGCGGACGGAGCTTCTCGTAGAATTCGAGGTTCGAGTTGATGTCCTCGGTGTACTCGACCTTGATGCCGGTGCGGCGCCGGAAAGTGTCGAGTGTCGGACGGCGCTTCCGGTCCTCGCTGACGTCGATGTAGCCGAGCCAGTTGGAGAAGTCGACCCTCTTCTCGTCGCCGGAGAAGTCCTCGGTGCTGCTGCTCGCGCTCTGCCTCCCGACCGGTTCGCCGCAGCCGACGACTGCCCCCGCCCCGGCCGTGCCCAGCGCGAATCCGCCCGCCGTACGCAGCATGGTTCTGCGCGTCAGTGCTCCCCGGCCGCTGGTGAGACTGCGCAGCATCGCCTCCCGCTGCGGCCGGGTGAGCCGGTCCGGCCGGTGGTGCCGCTCCATGTGGTGGCCACCTCTCTGAACAATCCATGGCGGCAGGGCCCTCCACTCGGGGTATCGGCCCTGGCGCCGCTGCCGTCAGACACTACGCAGGGAAAGGGTGAACGGGATCCCGAATTCGCCGAAATTCTTACCGCACTTCGCCGGTTCGGCCGTGATACCGCGCAGTGTGCCGGCTGTGGGTGAGTACGCCGAATCGCAGAGGCCGGGATTCGCCGCGGCCGAAATCATGACCCGTACACCTTTCATCGCGCGTAGCGCGCCCCGCTGACAGAACAGTCAGAATGGCCGGGGTCTTCCGGGGCCGGTGAGGCCGTGGCCCGGGCGCGCTTCCGAGGTGTTCGAAATGCGGGCCCCGGGGATTGAATTGCGCAACTCCGGGCCTTCCCGGTGGACCGGCCACCGGGATTGGGCGGTACGGCTTCCAAGGATCCGCCACCGCCTCCCGCACCGGGCTTCCGCACGAGGAGTCCCGCACCGGGGGCTCCCTCACCCGGGGCTTCCTCACCGAGGCTCCCGCACCGGTGGCGTGACCGGCGTGATGCCCCCGGCCCCGCGCCCGGCCGGCATGCGCCGCCCGCGCCCGGTCGGTACGCGCCAGGCGCGCCCCGCCGGTCGCGTCGCGCCCGTCGCGCCCCGCCGGTCGCGCCGCGCCCGTCGCCCCTCGCCAGTCGCCGCCCCCGGGAGAACCGCCTCCCCGTCCCGAGCCGTACAGCCAGTGCCGTGCGCGGCCAAGGCGCACCGCCTCGGTGAGAACACGGAAGGACATCACGGAGTGAACGACGACCGACCGGCCCCGCGCCGACATCGCAGGCCCGGACGCACGCTGATCGCTTGCGCATTCCTGGGCGTACTCGCCTCCTCGCTCGCCGCCCTCGGCCCTCAGACGCCCGCCCGCGCCGAAGCACGTCCCACAGCCGTCGTGCACATGGGCGACTCCTATGCCTCGGGGGAAGGCGGACGCTGGGCGGGGAACACGAGCGAACCCGACGAGCCGGGAAGCCACAACTTCCGTGGAACGGATCTCGCGAAATACCGTGATGCCGCCGGAAAGTGGCGTACGGACAAGAACCGGGTCTACACCATGGATTCCATCGACAACCGCTGCCACCGCGCCGGCAATTCGGCCATCATGTCGACCCCCTCGATCGACGTCGACGCGCGGATCAACCTCGCCTGTTCGGGCGCGAACGCCAAGAACGTCTGGCGCAGCAGCAAGGGAGGCGAGTCCACGCGCGGTGAAGCCCCCCAGGCCGAGCAGCTCGCCGCCGTCGCCAAGACCCATGACATCAAGGCGATCTACCTCGGCATCGGCGGTAACGACGCGGGATTCGCCAAGATCGCCTACATCTGCATCCGCGGCTACCTGACAACTCCCCCCGGGCTGGAGAACCGCTGCCGCGCCAACATCCGCGAGGAGTTCGAGAGCCGCTTCGCCCAGGTGCGGGAGAAGGTCGTCAAGTCCCTCAAGGAGATCAGAGCGGTCATGAGGGAGGCGGGCAAGAGCCCGTCGGAGTACCGCCTCTACCTCACGGGCTACCCCAATGTGTTCCCCGACGCCCGCAACGTGGCGTACAAGGAGCACGGCCCGGGGCGCGCCTACACCGGGCACTGTCCGCTCTGGGACGAGGACTTCGACTACATGGACGGGGGCTTCGTGCCGCGCCTCAACGCGAGCATGCGGCTGGCCGCCCACCAGGTGCCGGGCGTCGCGTTCCTCGACACCCGGGACGCCTTCGACGGCCACGGGGTCTGCGACAAGCGCACGGTGCGCGGGGTGACGGGCGAACCGGCCAAGTACCCCGAGAAGGCCGAGTGGGGGCGGTTCCTCGACTACGACCACCGCTTCCTCGACTGGCTCACCATCCACGGCCAGGGCGACGGCGGCCAGGAGAGCCTGCACCCCAACGCCTCCGGTCAGAAGGCGCTCGGCAACTGCCTGGAGAAGGCGTACCGGCGCAGCTACACCACGGTGCGCTGCAGCGGCGGGCCGGGCATCGCACCGACGGCGATGCACATGCGCGCGGACGTCACCCCGCAGTTCCACCACCCCGGCGCGGGACCGATCCCGGGAAGCAGCGAGGACAGGCCGTACAGCACCACGGTGACGGTGCCGCCGGGGCTGGACACCCCGGGCGGTCTGGGCCATGTCGAGGTCGAACTCGACCACCCGCGCAACACGGACCTGAGCATGCGGCTCCGTACGCCCAGCGGCGAGGTCCACACGCTGGCCAAGGCCGGGACGTTGTCAGTCCACACCAAGGTGAAGCGGTTCACGGTCCCGCTGGAGAAGGACGAGGCGGGCACGTACACGCTGGAGGTGCTCGACCACACCGGCGGCACGAACGGCAAGGTGACGACCTGGAGTCTGGCGACGTTCTGATGTCTGCGGCACCGGCCCGGCGACCGGTCCCGTGCCCCGCGGGGCCGCAGCGGAGGTTCCCGTGCGGGCGGCGTCCCACCGAGCCGCCCGCATGCCGCCCGCACGCGTGCCCCTCCGTGCCGCCCGCACGCGCGGCCTTCGTCCTCAGCCCTCCGCCTCCCGCGGAAGGCGGACGCGGAAGACCGTCCGGCCCGGACTGCTCGTGAGGTCGACCACGCCGCGGTGGGCGGTGGTGACGGCGTGGGTGATGGCCAGGCCCAGTCCCGTGCCGCCCTCGCTGCGCGAACGGCCGTTGTCGGAGCGGACGAAGCGGTCAAATATCCCGGACTGCATCTCCCGCGGTATGCCGGGGCCGTCGTCCTCGACCAGGACCTCCACGGCGCCGTCCCGTTCGGCCAGCGCCACCCTCACGCGCGTGCCGGACGGTGTGTGCGTACGGGCGTTGGACAGCAGATTCGTCAGCACCTGCTGCAGTCCGCGCTCGTCGCCGTGCACCACCACCGGCTCCTCCGGCAGGTCCATCACCCAGCGGTGATCGGAGCCCGCGGCGCGGGCGTCGCCGACCGCGTCCAGGACAAGGCGGGTCAGGTCCACGGGTGCGCTCGCGAGCGTGCGGCCCGCGTCCAGGCGGGCCAGCAGCAGGAGGTCGTCGACGAGCTCGCCCATCCGTACGGACTCGCACTGGATACGGCCCAGGGCGTGGCGGACCTCGTCCGGCACCGGCCCGCAGTGGCGCATGGCCAGCTCCGCATGCCCGCGGATCGATGCGACCGGGGTGCGCAGCTCGTGGCTGGCGTCCGCGGCGAACCGGCGCAGCCGCTCCTCACTGGCATGCCGGCGCGTGAGCGACTCCTCGACGTGCTGGAGCATCCGGTTGAACGCGCCGCCCACGCGGCCCACTTCGGTGCGGGTGTCGGTGTCCGGTACCCGTGGCGGCATGGCCACCTCGCCGTCGGAGAGCGGCAGCCGGGCGACGTCGGACGCGGTCGCGGCCACACGGCGCAGCGGCCGCAGGGACAGCCGTACCCACACCGCGCCCGCCACGCCGGTGACGAGCAGCGCCGCCCCGAACACGACGGCCGCCACCAACTCCAGCCTGCGGACGGTGTCCTCGACCGGTTCCAGCGGCAGGCCGGTGACGAGGACGTCGCCGGCCGGTCCGCGGGCGCCCATCACCCGATACTCGCCGAGCGCGGCGAGCGTGATCGTGCGCCCCTCACGGTCCGCGGGCACCTTCGCCAGGACGCGTCGCTCGGCGGCGGTGAGCGAAACGGTGCGCTCGGACCGGTCGCGGACCACGGCCGCCCGGGTCACCCGGCCCCGCAGCACACAGGCGCCGAAGGTGCCGGCCGCCTGCCCGCGGGTGTCGGGACCACCGCCGTACGAGGTGCGCTTCTTCGCCGGGTCCAGGCTCGCCGGGAAGTGCCCGCCGACCGCGGTCAGTTGCTGGTCGAGCCGGTGGACCAGAAACCCTTGGAGCGCGGTGGTGGTCGCCACGCCGACGGCCAGGCAGCTCAGGGCGAGCAGCACCACCAGCCCGAGCGTGAGTCTGGCTCTCAGGCTCCGTGGGGCACGCGGGCGTGGCAGTCTCATCGCGGATCCGGTTTGAGGACGTAGCCGACGCCGCGGACGGTGTGGATCAGCGGGCTGCGCCCCTGGTCGATCTTCTTCCGCAGATAGCTGATGTAGAGCTCCACGACGTGCGCCTGGCCGCCGAAGTCGTAGGACCACACGCGGTCGAGGATCCGGGCCTTGCTGAGGACACGGCGCGGGTTGCGCATCAGGAAGCGCAGCAGCTCGAACTCGGTCGGGCTCAGGTCCACGATGCGGCCGCCCCGGGTGACCTCGCGCGCCTCTTCGTCCATCACCAGGTCTCCGACGGTCAGCAGCTTCGCAGCGTCCGTGGCCCGCGTCATCCCTGCCCGGCGCAGCAGCCCGCGCAGCCGCGCGAGCACCTCCTCCAGGCTGAAGGGCTTGGTGACGTAGTCGTCGCCGCCCGCCGTGATCCCGGCGATCCGGTCCTCCACCGCGTCGCGCGCCGTCAGGAACAGCACGCACACGCCCGGGGCTTCGGCCCGCAGCCGGTGCAGCACCTCCAGCCCGTTGATGTCGGGCAGCATCACGTCCAGTACCACCGCGTCGGGGCGGAATCCGGTGGCGGTGGCGACCGCTTGCCCGCCCGTGCCGGCCGTCCTCACCTCGAAGCCCTCGCTGCGCAGGACATCGGCCAGGATGCCGGCCAGGTCGGGTTCGTCGTCGACGACGAGGACACGCACCGGCGAGCCGTCGGGGTGATGCAGCCCGGCGGCGGCGGTCGTACGCGTCTCGGGCGTGCGGCGGGCTTCGGGCGCGCGGGTCTCGGGCGTGCGGCGCGTCTCGGAAGAACTCATGGTTTCGGCAGTATCGCGGTCCGGCCTCTGAGTTTCCTATGAGTCCGGATACCGGTCACCGGCCGATCCGGAAACGCCCCTCGGCCCGCCCCTCGCCCGTGATTCCGGCCCGCCGCGAGCTCCGCCCAGCCCGCCGTGACCCTCGCCGGGGCCCGTTCCCCGGTCCGGCGGCTCAGAGGAAACACAGAGGATGCGCTGCGACGGTGGGCCGACCGCCGCCCGGGGCAGCCGAGCCCGCGACGGCGGCCGCGACACGTCCGACCCGGGGAGAAGTGATGACCACCGCTCAGCAGACCACCGGCGCCGGCCCCCGGCGCGCCCCGCAGCACGCTCCGCCCCGCTTCCGGCCGCCCTGGTACGTGACGGGTGCCGCGGTCCTGGTGCTCGTCCACTCCGGTGCCGCCGCCGTGATCGCCCTGTGGTGGCGGAACACTGAGTCGGTGGTGGGCCTCGGGGGCTGGCTGAGCAACGCGGGCCGGCTGACCGGACTGCTCGCCGGATACGCATGCGCGATCCTACTGGGCCTGATGGCGCGGATACCGGCCCTGGACCGTACGGTCGGGTCCGACCGGCTCGCCCGCTGGCACGCGATGGGCGGGCGCTACACCGTTTCCCTTGCCGTCGCGCACACCCTGCTGATCATCTGGGGCTCCTCCGTCACCACGGGGACCGGCGTCGTCGATCGGACGGCGACCCTCGTCTTCGAGTACGAGGACATGCTCTGGGCCGCCATCGGGTTCTCGCTCCTCCTGGCCGTCGGGATCGTCTCCGCGCGCGCCGCCCGCCGCAGGCTCTCCTACGAGACGTGGCACTACCTGCACTTCCTCACCTATCTCGCGGTTTTCCTCGCCTTCTTCCACCAGCTCTCCAACGGGACGGACTTCGCGGGCGGGGCCACCGCGCGGACCGCCTGGTACGCGCTGTATCTCGGCGTCGCCGCTGCACTCCTCTGGCACCGCTTCCTCACCCCCGTACGGCGCGCTCTGCGCCACCGGCTGCGGGTGGCCGAGGTCCACCCCGAGGCTCCCGGCATCGTCTCCGTCCACATCACGGGCCGGCACATCGAGAAGCTGCGAGCGCGTCCCGGGCAGTTCTTCCGTTGGCGATTCCTGATGCCGGGCCACTGGTGGGCCGCGAACCCGTACTCGCTCTCCGCACCAGCCGAGTCCGGCTTCCTCCGGATCACGGTCAAGGCGGCGGGCGGCCACAGCCGGGCCCTGTCCACCCTGCGCCCCGGTACCCGCGTCTGGGCCGAGGGCCCGTACGGCGCCTTCACGCCGGAGCGTCGCAGCCGTACGAAGGTGCTGCTCGTCGCGGGCGGGGTGGGGATCACACCACTGCGGTCGCTCTTCGAGACCCTGCCGGGACCGGTCACGCTCCTGTACTTCGCGCGCACCTTCCAGGACCTCGCCCTGCGCCAGGAGTTGGACGACATCGCGGCGGCCCGTGGCGCGGGCGTGCACTACGCGGTGGACGAGCCGGGCGGGGCCGCGGTGGCCCTGACACCGGAATCGCTGAGCGCGCTGGTGCCGGACCTGGCGGGCCACGACGTCTATCTGTGCGGGCCCCCTGGGATGACGGCGGTGGCCCGGACCGCCCTGCGCCGCACGGGAGTTCCGCGCCACCGCATCCACCACGAGACGTTCGCGTTCTGAATCCGCACGAAAGGCCGACCATGAAACGACTCGTCCTCACGACGACCGCGACCGTGGCGGGACTGGTCCTGCTGCTCTCGCTGAAGCCCCACGAGGAGCCGGAGGCCACCGCATCGGGAACGCTCGCCGCCGAGCCCGGCCCCAGCGCCTCGGCGAGCGGCCGTTCCTCCTCATCGCAGGAGGCGGGGGCCAGCGGCGCCTACACCGGGGACACGGTGAACACCGAGCGCGGCCCGGTGCAGGTGAAGGTCATGCTGGACCAGGGACGGATCACGGCGGTGGACGTGATCCAGGGCGTCCACGCGGGCGGCCCCAGCGCCGAAGCCGTACCGAAGCTCAAGCAGGCGACCCTGACCGCGCAGTCCGCGGACATCGACAGCGTCTCGGGGGCCACCTACACCAGTGAGGGCTACATCACCTCTCTGCAGAGCGCGTTGGACCGCGCCGATGCATGAGCCGGAGCGGCTGCGCCACGTGGAGCACGTCATGGGCACCGTCTTCTCCTTCGATGTCCGCGGCCCCGCGACGCCCGCGGCCCGCGACGCGCTGGCCCGCTCCGTCGCCTGGCTGCACCACGTCGACGCCCTCTTCTCGACCTACCGGCCGGACAGCCGGATCAGCCGCCTGGACCGGGGGGAGCTGACGGTGGCGGAGTGCGAACCGGAGGTGGCCACCGTGCTGGAGCTGTGCCGGTGCGCCACCCGCCTGAGCGGCGGCTGGTTCGACGCCCGCGCAGGGGGGCGCCTCGACCCCTCGGCGATGGTCAAGGGCTGGGCCATCGAGCGGGCGTCGCAGATGCTCCACGACGCGGGCGCGCGCGATCACAGCGTCAACGGCGGCGGTGACGTGCAGTGCCGGGGCGAGGCCGCGCCCGGAATCCCCTGGCGGATCGGCGTCGCCCACCCGCTGCGGCGCGGGGAGTTGGCGACCGTGGTGTCCGGCCGGGACGTGGCGGTCGCGACGTCGGGCATCGCCGAGCGCGGCCACCACATCATCGATCCCCGCACGGGCCGACCGGCGGCAGGTCTCGCCTCGGTCACGCTGGTGGGCCGTCATCTCACGGAGGTCGACGCGCTCGCCACGGCGGTGTTCGCGATGGGGGAGGAGGCGCGTACGGGAGTGGGGCGGATGGCGGGAGTCGAGGCGTTCGCGGTCACCGGGGACGGGGAGACCTGGTGGACTCCGGGCTACTCCGCATGCGTTCCGGTGCTCAACCCCTGAGGGGACGCCGAGCGGGTGGGGGCGTGGACTCGGCGCGGGACGGCCCGGGTTGGGGGACTCGGCGGACGCGGGGGACCCGGCGCCCGCGTGGCGCTCGCTGACCCGGAGCCGCCCGACTCGGCGGAGGCGGGGACCCGGCGCCCGCGGACCGGTTCACGGGAGCGTGAACGCCTCGGCGGTACGGGCCCCTCACCGGTAAGGGCATCGCGTCCGGCGGCCCGGTCCTCGGCATGACAGCAAGTTCTCGCTACCGAACAGTAGTCGGAACGACTTCTTCCGTCCATGATGAGGCGTGAACATGCCAGCGGTCCTTCGGCTACCCAACCGAAGGACCGGAGTTTCCCGTGTCGGAATCTGCGACCCAGGAGTGAACCCCCCATGCATGGACGCACTTGGACAACACGGATTGCGGTATCCGTCGCCGCGGTGGCCGTCACCTCGCTGACGGCGGTCGGCGCGGCGCCGGCCACAGCCGCATCCGCACCGGCCGCCGCCCGGAGCGCGACCGCCACGTACGCCGTGCCGACGGCACCGGCCCCCGCGGCAGGCGCCCACGCCGGACTCGCGGATGTCGACTACGAGACCTGGAAGCGCGATGTCAGCGCGGTGACCGACGTCGCCCGCCCCTACCTCGAACAGCGCATCTCCCAGGGCTCCGGCGAGAAGATGGCGATAGTCCTCGACATCGACAACACCTCGCTGGAGACGCACTTCCACCCCCTCTGGGAGTACCCGACGCCTCCGGTCCAGCAGACCCTGGATCTCGCCCGCTACGCCGACTCCCGTGGTGTGGCGGTGTACTTCGTGACGGCGCGACCCGGCATCATCTACTCGCTCACCAAATGCAACCTGGAGAAGACCGGGTTCCCGATCTCGGGTCTGTACGTGCGTGATCTGCCCGACCTCTTCGAGGAGGTCAGCAAGTACAAGACCGCCAAGCGCGCCGAGATCGAGGCCAAGGGCTACAAGATCATCGCCAATATCGGCAACACCCCGACCGACATGGTCGGCGGCCACGCCGAAAAGACCTTCAAACTCCCCGACTACGACGGTGCTCTGTCCTGACGCCCCTGCCGGGCGCCGGTCCGGGGCGCGCGTCTGAACGGGCGCGTGTTTGGGCGTGTGTCCGAACGGGCGCGTGCCTGAACGGGCCGGTGTCTGAACGGGCGCGTGCCTGAATGGGCTCGCACCTGGCCGCCTCGCGAACCGGCGCGCCCGGCATGACCGTTCTCCCCGGCGACCCACGTCAGCCGCCCCTCCCGGAAAGCACCCCGGAGGGGCGGCGCGCGTGTCGCGGGGCCGCCGCCGGAGGCCGGCAGGGGCCCGGTGGGTCAGGCGCCGAGCGCCTCCCGCCGCGTCAGGCGCCGAGCGCCGCCCGCGCCGCCGGCAGCGCCCACGCGCGGTCCTCCGGCACCAGGCCGATACGCGTCCGGCGGTCCAGCAAGTCGTCCTCGTCCAGGGCCCCTTCATGCCGTACGGCCCAGCGCAGCTCAGCGCCGGTGATGCCCGCGGCGACCGGTTCGAGGAGCGTGGGGTCGCCCGCGGCCTCGGCCAGAACGGCGTCGGCCTCGGTGCCGTACCGGGCGACCAGGCGCGGCGGGGCGGCAACCGCCGCGAGCCGGGCCGGAGTTGCGGCGCCGATCAGTGGCAGTGACCGCGTACGGCAGGGCCGAGCGGCGATCCCTGCCCCGGCCAGCCCTGCGTCGACGGCGTCCTCGGCCATCGCCCGGTAGGTGGTGAGCTTGCCGCCGACCGCGGTGATCACCCCCGCGGAGGAGGTCAGAACGGCATGCCGCCGCGAGAGGTCGGCGCTGCGCCCCGTCCCGGAGTCCAGCAGCGGACGCAGTCCCGCGTACGTGCCGATGACCTGCTCGCGGGTCAGCGGTGCGGCGAGCACATGGGACAGGACGCCGAGCAGGAAGTCGACGTCGCGCTCGGGCGCTTCGGGGACGTCGGGGAGTGGGGTGTCCAGCGGCTCGTCGGTCAGACCCGCGTAGATCCGGCCGTCGGCCTGGGGCAGCGCGAAGACGAAGCGATTGGTCTCGCCGGGCACGGGAACGGTCAGCGCGGAGCGCGGATGCCCGAGCGCCGAACCCGGCAGCACGATGTGGCTGCCACGGCTGGGCCGCAGCCGCACGCCGGGGGCCAGGGTGTCGGCCCAGACGCCGGTGGCGTTGATGACGCACCGCGCGCGGACGTCGAGGGTCTCGCCGGTCAGCTCGTCGCGCAGTTCGGCCGTCTTCCCGTCCAGCTCGACGGCCGCGCACCGGGTGATGATGTGCGCGCCGTGGGCCGCGGCCGTACGGGCGAGTGCCACCACCAGCCGTGCGTCGTCGATGAGTTGCCCGTCGTAGGAGAGCTGCCCGCCGCGCAGGCCGGCGGGGCGCAGAGCGGGGGCGAGGGCGAGGGTGAGGGCGGCGGAGATCCCGCGGGAGTGCGGCAGGGCGCCGGCCCCGGTCCGTGCGGACAGGCGCAGTAGGTCCCCGGCGAGGAAGCCCGCGCGCGTGGTGGCCGCCCGCAGGCAGGGGGTGTCGTCGTGGACGGGCAGCACCATGGGCAGGGCGCGCACCAGGTGGGGGGCGGTGCGGCTCATCAGCACGCCCCGCTCGCGGGCGCTCTCGTACGCGATGCCCACGTCGCCGGTGGCGAGATAGCGCAGGCCGCCGTGGATCAGCTTCGAACTCCAGCGGCTGGTGCCGAAGGCGAGGTCGTGGCGCTCGGCGAGGACCACGCTCAGTCCGCGGGAGGCGGCGTCCAGGGCGATGCCGGTGCCGGTGATGCCGCCGCCGATCACGAGCACGTCGATGCCGGGCCGGTGGGTGAGGTGGTCCAGGGAGCGTTCGCGACGTGCGGCGTTGAGGGAGCCGGGCCGGTGGTCGGAGCGGCGGTTCATCGCGTGGCCTCCAGCGGTCGCAGGTATCCGTCCAGGAGCAGACGCAGCTCCTCCAGGAGCCGGTCGTCGGAGAGGGTGTCCGCGACGAGGCGGCGCGAGGTCGTCACGGCCTGGACGGTGAGGAGGACCAGCCGGGCAAGTCGCCCCGCGTCCTCCTTCCGGACGGAGCCGTCGGCGTGGCCGGCCTCGATCTCGGCGCGGATCAGGCCGAGGGCCGCGCGCTGGCTGGATCCGAAGCGGTGGAAGACGTACGTGGCCAGCACATCGGTCTCGGTGTCCACGAAGCGGTTGAAGAGCGGATGGGCCCAGAGCGCGCCGACCGTGCCCCCGCACTGGTGGATCAGGCGCTCGCGGGCCGTCGCCTCGTCCGCCTCAAGGGCGCATGCGTCGAAGACCGCACGCAGTTCGCGGGTGAGCAGATCGGCGACCAGCGAGGAGATGTCGGGCCAGTGCCGGTAGACGGTGGGGCGGCTGACGCCGGCGCGACGGGCGACATCGGTGAGCGTGGTGCGGCGGACTCCGAAGGCCTCGATGCACTGCCGGGCTGCGTCGAGGATCGCGTCCTCTCTTTTACGCATTGACGTCATGTGTAACACTGTACTCCATGACTCGTCCCCACCACCGCGTCGGTGAGATGGCCTGGAACGCCTGGGGCGACCCCGGGCAGGCGCGCACTCTCAACGACTCCGTACGCCAGTTGATAACCCAGGCGCTCAGCGTCACGACCGAGGCCCAGGCCCCCGTACCGGAGGCCGGACTCGTCCTCGAGCCCAGCGCTCTGCCCGACGCCGCCCGCGCGGCCCTCGTCACCGTCGTCGGCTCCGAGCACGTGCTCACCGATGCCCGGACGCGCGTCCTGCGCAGCGGCGGCAAGAGCACCCCCGACCTGCTCCGCCGCCGAGCCGGAGACGTCGCCTCCGCGCCCGACGCCGTCGTACGGCCGGGCACCCACCAGGAGGTGGAGGAGGTGCTCGCTGCCTGCGCATGGCACCGGGTGGCCGTCGTGCCGTTCGGCGGCGGCACCAGCGTGGTCGGCGGGGTCGAGCCGCTCCGCGGGGAGTTCGGCTCCCTGGTCAGCCTGGACCTGCGGCGGCTGGACCGTCTGGTCGAGCTCGACACCGAGTCGGGGACCGCAACCCTGGAAGCGGGTCTGCGCACCCCGGAGGCCGAAGAGCTGCTGAACGCCGAGGGGTTCACGCTCGGCCACTTCCCGCAGAGCTACGAGTTCGCCACCATCGGCGGGTATGCCGCGACCCGTTCCTCCGGCCAGGCGTCCGCCGGCTACGGGCGCTTCGACGACATGGTGACCGGGCTGCGGGTGGCCACCCCGCGCGGCACCCTGGATCTCGGGCGCGCCCCCGCGTCCGCCGCCGGGCCCGACCTCCGTCAGCTCTTCCTCGGCTCCGAGGGCACGTTCGGCGTCATCACCGAGGTGACGGTGCGTGTGCGCAGGGTCCCGGAGGAACGCCGCGACGACGCCTGGTCGTTCCCCGACTTCGCCCGTGGCGTCGCGGCTGTCCGCGCACTCGCCCAGTCCGGCGCGCTGCCCACCTCGATCCGTGTCTCGGACGAGACCGAAACCTTCGTCAACGCCGCCGTCGCCGGAGCCTCCGCACCCGCGGGCTGTCTGGCCGTCGTCGGCTACGAGGGCACCGAGGAGCGGATCGCCGAACGCCGTGCCGCGGTCGACGCCGTCCTCCGTGAACACGATGCCACTCCACTCAGCGGTGACACCGCCGGTGACTGGCGCCGTTCCCGCTTCTCCGGCCCGTACCTGCGGGACGCGCTGCTGGACACCGGCATCCTCACCGAGACCCTGGAGACCGCGGCGATCTGGTCCGGTCTCGCCCCGCTGCGCGAGCGCGTGACGGCCGCCCTCACCGAGAGCCTGGGTGCGGACGGTCCGGCCCCGGTGGTCTTCTGCCACCTCTCCCACGCCTACCCGGCAGGCGCCTCGCTCTACTTCACCGTGGCCACGGACGCCGGGGCCGAACCGGAGGAGCGGTGGCGGGCCGCCAAGCGGAGCGCGAGCGACGCCATCGCCGCGAGCGGGGCCACGATCACCCACCATCACGCGGTGGGCGTCGACCACGCCCCGTGGATGGAGGCGGAGATCGGTCCGCTCGGCGTGGAGGTGCTGACGGCGGTCAAGAAGGCCGTGGACCCGCTCGGCATCCTCAACCCCGGCAAGCTCATCCCCACGCCGTCATGACCGGACGTCGCGCCGCGGTGCTGGTCAACCCGGCCGCGGGACGAGGAGCCGCCCGACGGGCCGCTGACGAGGCCGTACGGGTGCTGGGCTCGGCCGGCTGGCAGGCGTGGGTCGTCACCGGGACGGATGCGGACGACTCCCGTGCGCGGGCACGGGAGTGCGTGGCGTCCGGAGTCGATGTGCTCGCCGTCGCCGGCGGCGACGGCATGGTCAGCATCGGCCTGCAGACGGTGGCCGGCAGCGACACCCCGCTGGCCGTCATCCCGGCGGGCACCGGCAACGACTTCGCCCGGTCCCTGGGCATCCCGCGCGACGACGCCCCGTCGGCGGCGCGGGTGATCGCGGAGGGTGCCCGCCGGTACGTCGATCTGGGTCGGTGCGGGGACCGCTGGTTCGGGACGGTGCTGACCTCGGGCTTCGACTCGCTCGTCACCCACCGCGCCAACTCCATGTCCTGGCCGCGCGGCCGGGCCCGCTACAACCTGGCGATCCTCGCCGAGCTGGCCAAGCTGCGGCCGCTGCCGTTCTCCCTGCGGCTGGACGGCCTGGCCGTGCAGCTGGACGCCACGTTGGTGGCCGTCGGGAACGCCCCGTACTACGGAGGCGGGATGAAGATGTGCCCCGAAGCGGACCTCGGCAGCGGGCAGTTGGCGATCACCGTCGTCGAGGCGGTGGGGCGGACGGAGCTGGTCAAGGTCTTCCCCCGCGTCTACAAGGGCGCGCACACCGCACACCCCCGGGTGCGGACGTACACTGCCCGCACGGTGGAGATCGACTCGCCGGGCGTCTTCGGCTACGCCGACGGGGAGTTCGTGGGCAACCTGCCGGCACGGGTGAGCTGTGTCCCCCGGGCGGTCGCGGTGATGGTCCCGGGGTAGGCGGTCTCGTTCGGGTCCTCTGACCGTTCGTCCGTGACGTCGCGCGGCGGTCAGAGGCCGGCGAGCAGGCCGTCCAGTGGGGCGGGTACGTCGTCGGGGTCGAGGGCCTCGACGAGGACGCGGCCGTAGTGGATCTTCCGCCCCTTCTTCGTGCCGAGGAAGCGCCGCAACTGCTGCTGTGAGGTGCGGCCCTGCTGCGCGGGCTGGCGCAGGAAGGTCTGCAGCGCGCGCAGGTCGCCCTCCGCGCGGACGAGTTCCTCCACGCGCGACACTCCCAGCGCGCGGATGAGCTCGTCCTCCAGATCCGCCGCACAGACGAAGAACCCCTGCTGTCCTGCACCGGCCCGCTCCAGGCCGCGGGCGTAATGGCGACGCTCCGCCTCGTCGCACAGTCCCGTGAGGCGGAGGCCCAGGCCGGGTGGCCCGAGGAGGTGCGCGAAGCGCCCGACGCTCATTGCGCCGCCCATCGGCAGGACGCAGACCCCTTCGGCCTCCAGGTTCCGGTCGCGGCGCGCGGCCAGCGCGCTGACCGCTGCGACGTCGCTGGGCCCTTCGAGCAGGACGGCTGCCCGGACGGGCAGCCGCGCGGCCAGCTCGCGCGCGGAGCCGCCGGGGCCACCGGACGCCCATGCGGTGACCGCCTCCCGGAAGGACCCCATGTCAGCCATGGGGACGAGTCTCCGCCCTTGACGGCAGTGACGGTAGGGAATTTCCGCCGGCGCGTCGATCGGCGGTGAGCGGTCGGCGCCCGACGGTGCGCCTTTCCCGTGCGGCTGCCTGCGGCCTCAACTCCGGGGACTGCGGCCCCTGCTGAGCACGTCGAATTACCCACTCCTCCGCGGGGGCCTTACGCCTCCCGGGCCTGCAGCGGCGCGGCGACGTCGAGCCGGGCGGGTCGTGCGGGGCGCTGTGGGCGGTGGGGGAGGCGGTGGGGACGGCCACGACACCGGCGAGCGGTTGGTCACCTGGCCGCTCATCAACGGCCTCCGTCGTCAACCGCCTCCGTCGTCAACCGCCTCCGTCGTCAACCGCCTCCGTCGTCAACGGCCTCATTCGTCACCCGGCCGTTCGTCACCGGGCTCTTCGTCACCCGGCCGTTCGTCACCCGGCAGTTAGTCACCGGGCTCTTTCGTCACCCGGCAGTTAGTCACCCGGCCGTTCGTCACCCGGCCGTTCGTCACCGGGCTCTTTCGTCACCGGGCTCTTTCGTCACCCGCCAGTCAGTCACCCGGCCGTTCGTCACCGGCGAGTTCGCGCAGGATGTCGACGAGCGCCGCCACCGTCGGCCGGGACTCGGCCGAAGCGCGTACCACGACGACGATGTGCCGCTCGAAATCCTCCCGCAGCGGCACCACGTCGAAGGCCGACGCACGCAGCCGCAGCATCAGCTCCGTCACCGTGGAGACACCGATGCCCGCCTCGATCAGCGCCAGCGTGGCCGCCGTATCCGTCACCACATGCCGTACATCGGGCTCGAAGCCGGCGCGCCGGCAAGCGGTCCGCACCGCCCGCCCGTAGTAGCTGTCGGCCGCCGGAAGGATCCAGCCGAGGTCGCGGGTGTCGGCGAGCCCGACCGGGCCGGGGCCGGGCATCGTCCCGGTCGGTACGGCCAGCGAGAACCGCTCGCGGTAGAGGCGGCGCAGCCGCAGCGCCGGGTCGCGGGGGATGGGGACGTCCGGGTAGTCCAGCCCGAGCGCGAGGTCGACGGCCCCGGCGGCAACCGCGTCGAAGACCTCGTCGACGTCCATGTCCTGGCTGTGCACGCTCAGGGCCGGGTGCTGTTCGCGGACCCGGCGGAGCGCCAGCGGCAGGATCTCCGCCGCGGCGGTCGCGAACAGCCCCACGTGCAGCACGCCCGCGATCTCGCCCCGCGCCCGCTCCATCGCCTCGACGGCCTCGGCCTCGGTGGCCAGGATCCGCTCGGCGTGCGCGGCGAGCGTGGCCCCGGCGTCCGTCAGCTCCACCCGCCGGCCCACCTTGCGCAGCAGCCGCATCCCCGTCGACTTCTCCAGCGCCGCGATCTGCTGTGAGACGCCGCCGGGGGTGTAGCCGAGGGCATGGGCCACGGCGGTGATGGTGCCCCGGCGGGGCAGCTCGACCAGCGAACGCAACTGCGCGCTCGTCCACTCCATACAGCCACGCTAATAGGTCGAGTGGAATAACTGTTCATGGACGTCAATGGTCGGAGGGGTACACGATGGCCCGGAGCCGCTGAGCAGCAACCTCTCCCGTCCTGCCGGCCCCGCGCCGCACTCCGCGGGTCCCGGCCCGTACCGCCGGCGAGCCCGGCACGTACTCATGCGAGCTGCCCCCCGCGCCCCGCGGGCCCCGGCCCGGCGGGCCACCAGGCCACAGAGAGGGATCGGTCTTGTCCATCTCATCCACGCCCGGCCCGCTCCCCGGAACCGCCGAGGTGGTGATCGTCGGTGGGGGCGTCATGGGCACCAGCATCGCCTTCCACCTCGCCGAAGCAGGGATCACCGACATCGTCGTCGTCGAGCGGGGAGCGCTGGGCAGCGGAAGCTCCGGCAAGCCCATCGGCGGCGTCCGCGCACAGTTCTCCGACCCGCTCAACATCGAGATCGGCGACCGGAGCCTGCGCGCCTACCGCGACTTCCCCCGGCGCCCCGGCGCGAACATCATCCTCGACACCGTCGGCTATCTGTTCCTGCTCACCACCGAGCGGCAGGCCGCCGACTTCGGGATCAGCGTCGGCATCCAGAACGAACTCGGCGTCCCCAGCCGCATGATCGGCCCCGCCGACGCGCGGCGCCTGTGCCCGTACGTGAGCACCGACGGCCTGCTCGCCGGCGCCTGGTCCCCGGCCGACGGCCACGCCCGCCCCGGGCTGGTCGTCCAGGGGTACGCCGGGGCGGCTGCCGAGGCCGGCGTCGTGATCGCCCCGCACACCACCGTCACCGGCATGGACACCACCGGCGAGCGCGTCACGGCCGTGCACACCAGCCGCGGAACCGTCCGCTGCTCCACCGTCGTCTGCGCGGCCGGGGCGTGGTCGGCCGGGGTCGGCCGGATGGCGGGGGTCGAGATGCCGGTCCGCCCCGTACGGCGCCAGCTCGCCTTCAGCGTCCCGTTCGACCCGCCGGCCCCCCGCATCCCCTTCACTATCGACTTCTCCTCCAGCGCGTACTTCCACAACAGCGACGACGGTCTGCTGTTCGGGCTCGCCGACCCGGACGAGGAGGAGGGGTTCGACACCACCTGGACGCCCGAATGGATGGAGCTGTTCCGCGCCGCGGCCCGCCGCCGCGCGCCCGCACTGGCGGACGTGGAGATCTCCGGCGGATGGGCCGGACTCTACGAGGTGACCCCCGATCACAACGCGCTCATCGGACGCGCCCGTTCACCGGAGAACTTCCTCTACGCCACCGGCTTCTCCGGCCACGGCTTCCTGCAGGCCCCGGCCGTCGGGGAGATCGTGCGCGATCTGCATCTGGACCGAACGCCGGTCGTGGACGTCACCCCGCTCGCCGTCGACCGGTTCACCCCCAGTGCCGATATCCGTCCCGAGGCCCACATCGTCTGAGCCGTACCGACCGAAAGGCAGAGACCAGCCCATGTTCAGCCAGTGGCAACTGCGCGCGGCGTTCGCGTTCCGGCTCTCCGAGATGTACGGACGGGAGGTGCCCGCATACACGACGCTCGTCGACGTCTCCCGCGAGGTCAACGAGGACGTGCTGCGCGCCGAGGGCGCAGGCGCCGAACGCCTCGGCTCCATCAGCCGCGTCACCGCCGAGCGCCACGGCGCCATCCGGGTCGGCACCCCGGACGAACTGAACCAGGTCGCCCGGATCTTCGGGGCGCTGGGCATGCGCCCGGTCGGGTTCTACGACCTGCGCGAGGCCGCCGCCAGCGCCGTGCCAGTGGTCTCCACCGCCTTCCGCCCGGTCGATGCCGACGAGCTGGCCCGCAACCCGTTCCGCGTCTTCACCTCCATGCTCACCCCCGCCGACCCCCGGTTCTTCGACACCGAACTGCGCAAGCGCCTGGAGCGGTTCCTCGCCGAACGGCAGCTCTTCCCGCCCGAACTGCTCGCCCTCGCCGACCGCGCCGAGGCCGAGGGCGAGCTGCCCGACGTCGAGGCCGAGTGCTTCCTCCACCTCGCCGTTCAGGCCTTCGAACTGTCCACGGAGCCGCTGGACCAGGGCTGGTACGAGACCCTGGAGCGGGTCTCCGCCGTCGCCGCGGACATCGGCGGCGTTCGCAGCACCCACATCAACCACCTCACTCCGCGCGTCCTCGACATCGACGAGCTGTACCGCCGGATGACCGAACGCGGCATCACGATGATCGACACCATCCAGGGGCCGCCCCGCTGGAGCGGCCCCGACATCCTGCTGCGCCAGACCTCTTTCCGCGCCCTGGCCGAACCCCGCCCCATGCGCACCGCGGACGGCCGCGTGATCAGCGGGGCGCTGCGAGTGCGCTTCGGCGAGGTCGAGGCCCGCGGCATCGCCCTCACCCGGCGCGGCAGGGTGCTCTACGACGACCTGCTGACCCGTATCGACGACCGGGCGGCGAAGGACGGCGGGGACCGCCAGGAGATCGCCCGCGCCTTGTGGGAGGAGAACCTTCCCGCCACCGAACGCGAACTGGCCGCATCCGGCCAGGCGTTCTTCACGTACCACGCGGTGCCCGGCCGTCCCGGGGACGGCAGCCGCCCTCCCGCCGACCTGGCCGGCCTCCTCGACCAGGGCTGGGCCGAGGCACGGCCCATCGTCTACGAGGACTTCCTGCCGCGGTCGGCCGCCGGGATCTTCCAGTCCAACCTCAGCGACCAGGGCTCGCGCAACGACAGCCTGTCCGCGGTCCGCTACGACAGCGACTGGCTCTCCGGAGCCGTCGGTCGCGAGGTGCTCGACCCCTTCTCCCTGTACGAGCGGCAGCAGAACCGGTCTCTGGAACAGCTGGCCCGGGAACTGGACATGCCGGGCCCACCCACGGCCTGACGCCGTCCGCCCACCCGTCCACACCCAACGGAACCCGAAAGGACCCCGAATGACCGCCACAGACGTCACCCTCCCGACCACCGAGGACCTGCGCGAGCGGGCACGCACCGCCCTGCGGCGCGTGGGCGCGGAGGCCCCCGAGGGGAGCGACTTCGCGGCGCGGACGCCGATCACCGGCGAGGACCTCTTCGGTCTGCGGGCCACCACGTCCACCGAGGCGGACGAGGCGGTCCGGGCGGCCGCCGAGGCGTTCCGCACCTGGCGCGTCACCCCGGCTCCCCGCCGCGGTGAACTGGTACGGCGCCTGGGCGAGTTGCTGCGCGAGCACAAGAGGGACCTCGCCGACCTCATCACCGTCGAGGCGGGCAAGATCAGGTCGGAGGCGCTCGGCGAGGTCCAGGAGATGATCGACATCTGCGACTTCGCCGTGGGCCTCTCCCGCCAGCTCTACGGGCGCACCATCGCGTCCGAGCGCCCGGGCCACCGCCTCGCCGAGACCTGGCACCCGCTCGGCGTCGTCGGCGTGATCTCCGCGTTCAACTTCCCCGCCGCGGTGTGGTCGTGGAACACCGCGGTCGCCCTGGTCTGCGGCGACACCGTGGTCTGGAAGCCCTCCGAGCTGACCCCGCTGACCTCCCTCGCCTCAAGTCGGCTGCTGGCCCGCGCTGCCCACGACGTCGGCGCTCCCGCGGACGTGCACGCCCTGCTGCTGGGCGACCGGGATCTGGGCGAACGGCTCGTCGACGACCGCCGTGTGGCGCTCGTCAGTGCGACCGGGTCGACCCGGATGGGGCGCGAGGTCGGGCCGCGCGTCGCGGCCCGCTTCGGGCGCGGCCTGCTCGAACTCGGCGGGAACAACGCCGCGGTGGTCGCCCCTTCCGCGGACCTCGACCTCGCGGTCCAGGGCATCGTGTTCGCCGCGGCGGGCACCGCCGGCCAGCGCTGCACGACGCTGCGGCGCCTCATCGTCCACCGCGATATCGCCGACACCCTGGTGGACCGGCTCACCACCGCGTACCGCAAACTCCCGATCGGCGACCCCTTCGAGGAGAGCACCCTGGTCGGGCCGCTCATCTCCGAGGGGGCGCAGGAGGCCATGGAGGACGCGCTGACCCGGGCCCGGGCCGAGGGCGGCACGGTCCTCGCCGGCGGCGGCCGGCGCCCGTCCGGTACGGCACCGCGTGCCGCATACGTCGAGCCCGCCGTCGTCCGGATGGAGCAGCAGACCGCCGTCGTCCGTGAGGAAACCTTCGCGCCCATCCTCTACGTCCTGACCTACGACACCCTTCAGGAGGCCATTGACCTGCACAACGACGTGCCCCAGGGGCTCTCGTCCAGCATCTTCACCCGCGACCAGCAGGAGGCCGAGCGGTTCCTGTCCGCGGAGGGCTCGGACTGCGGCATCGTGAACGTGAACATCGGCACCTCGGGTGCCGAGATCGGCGGGGCCTTCGGCGGCGAGAAGGAGACCGGCGGGGGACGCGAGTCCGGGTCCGACTCCTGGCGTGCGTACATGCGCCCGGCGACCAACACCATCAACTACTCGAGCGAGTTGGCACTCGCGCAGAATGTCAGCTTCCTCTGACCGCCTCCGGCGACCGCCCGGCCGCCCCGGCTCGGAACAGCCCCCCGGCGGGGGCGGTCGCACGGAGGGCCCGGGCGGCCGCGGAGGGGCCGTACGGTCTCCGGACCCCCGCGGCGCAACCCGTCCGGTCCAGGAGATGCAATCTGGCAGGGCCGGGGTGAAAATAGGAAGATGGCTGCCTTGTACACACCTTCTCGTGGTCGGCAGCCGGGCCCGAGCGACCCGGCCCGAGCCGCGCTGTTCCGCCACCGCCGCCGGACGGTCACCGGCAGCGCGAGGCGCTGCTCCGCCGCCGGAGCCCCGGACACCGTCCCCGCACACATCGAGGTCTGACGCCGTGGACACCTGGGCGACATGGACGACGGCCGGCGTGATCGCCGGGCGGGGCGGAGTGCTGACCGAAGAGGTCGGAACGATCACCGGTGACCTCACCGTGCACACGACATGGCTGGAAGGGGAGGCGGCGGTCGCGGTCCAGTACACCGGGGCGGAGGACTGGTACACCGTGGCGGGCAGCCCGGTTCCGGCCGAGACCGAGACGACCGGCCGGGCCGTGCACCAAAGAGCCGTCGAGACGGTCAGGTCCGGGCAGGCGGCACGTCTGTCGTCCGTCGACGACTAGGCACTTGCGTCAGTGGCGGCTTCGTCGGTGGCGGCGAAGCTCGGGTCCAGTCCTCGTGCGCCGCGGAGGACTCCGGATTCTCCGACCCGTCGTCTTCCAGGGCCGCACCAGCACGAGGGCAGCGCAGGACGCGGGGCGGGTCCGCTCGGTGATCCGAACGCATGCCCCTGGGCCCCCGGCGCATCAACACGGCCGCGAAAGACCGCCGTTTCGAAGGAAGCGGCGGTCTTTCGCGTACCGGCCGCGGTGAGGCGATGAGCCCCTCCTCGGCGGGGCCGGCACCGGCCTCGGGGCCGTCCCGCCGGAGCCGCGACGGCGGGGGGCCGGTCGCGTGCGGCGGGGGACGCGGCATTGCGCCGGCGGTCGAACACGGTGACGCCGTATCGGGGATTCGGCCCGCTGAGCCGGACTAGGTGATTCCCCAGGGCCGACAGGATCAGAATTGTCACCGTTGTCCTCTCTGGATGAGCCGGGGCTTTCGGATCGGGCCCGGCCCCTCCTTCTTCACCGTGTCGCCGTGCCACCGGGCGTGAATCCTCTTCGCGCGCAACCACCTGGTCTCCCTCGGCAGGAATTCGCTCAGGAGGTATCACCGTGCACGATGTTCACGTCGATTCCTTCGCCTACTCGCTCGGTGAGCAGAAGATCCACGTGGCCGACTCGGCCGCGGCCGGGAAGTTGCGGTCGGAGGCCGAGGACCTGGAATCGGCCGGTTTCCGGTGGCACCACGTCTGTGAGCCCGAAACCAGTCCGTACGAACTGGCCAGGGGAGCGACCGAGCAGCTTGCACGGGCCGGGCGGCTGGACGATATCGATGCGATCGTCTACGCGACGTGCATTCCCCTCAATGCAAACATCGGCGATTCCGCCGCATGGGAGCGCACCCGGGACGTCAAGCACCTGATGGATTTCCCGGCCGGCCGGCTGCAGGCCGACTTCCGTCTGGACGACGCCGTCGTCATGGGGCTGACGCAGCAGGCGTGCACGGCGATGCCCGGTTCGATTCGGCTGGCCGGGGCGATGCTCTTGTCCGAGCCTGCCTGGCGAAGTGTGCTGTGCGTGACGGCGGACCGCTTTCCGCCCGGGGCGCTCTACGAGCAGGCGTACAACCTCATTTCCGACGGCGGTGCGGCCTGTGTCGTCAGCCGCCGCAGGTCGGGTTTCCGGCTTCTCGCCTCCCACCAGATCACCAACGGGGCGCTGGGGCAGGCGAGCGACGACGAGACGGTGGGGGCCTACTTCTCCTACACGCACCGTGTGTTCACCGAGGCCGTCGCCCGCGCGGGGCTGACCCCCGCGGACATCGACTGGGTGGTGCCGCAGAACACCAGCGGCAAGGCGTGGCAGATCCTGTGCCGGGTGCTCGGGGTGCCGTTCGAGCGGGTGTGGTGCCCCTCGATGCCGGATGTCGGGCACGTCATCTCGGCCGACAACGTCGTCAATCTGGTGCAGCTCGTTGAGTCCGGGCGGCTGCGCCCGGGGCAGCTCCTGGCCGTGGTGATGGCGGGCTTCGGCCTCAACTGGCAGTGCCTCGTTCTCGAGGCGGTGGGTTCATGACACCCTCCCGCTCCCGCCTGAGCGAGGCGATTGCGTCGATGCACGAAACCACCGCAAGGCTCGCGCATCTCTCGCAGCGCTCGTACCAGAATCCGTATACGGCGGTGGAATGGCCGGCTGCGGTGGATCCCGAGCGGGAGTGGTTCGGTTCGCCGGAACTGCTGAGCCTCTACGGGACGCCCGTATGGGAACAGCTCGACGAACCGACGCGGCGCCGGCTGGCGTTTTACGAAGCGGCCAACTTCTTCAGTCTGAACATTCACGGTGAGAAGAGCTTGATGCAGGGGCTGGCCGCTCGTCTCTACCGCCGGGATCTGGCCGACGTCGCCGACTATCTGCACAACTTCCTCGACGAGGAGAACAAGCACAGCATCTTCTTCGGCGGATTCTGCACGCGATACGCCAGGGTCTATCCCAGCCGCCAGATCTGGATGGAGCATTCCCGCCCCCGCGATGTGGAGGATTTCCTCTTCTTCGCCAGGACAATGATCTTCGAGGAGATCGTCGACCGTTACAACTGGATCCAGGGCCGGGACGAGCGGGTGCATCCCGTGGCGCGGTTCATCAACAACAACCACCACGTCGAGGAGTCACGGCACCTCGTCTTCGGACGGAGCATCGTTCAGGCGCTGTGGGATGCCTGCGCGGACGGTTGGGACGCGGACGTGACCGCCGATGTCCGGGGCCACCTGACGGATTTCCTCGTGGCGAGCTGGCGCGAGTACTACAACCCGGACGTCTATGCCGACGCGGGTCTCGACCGGCCGTGGCAACTCGCCGACGAGGCGTGGGCGGCGCCCGCGCAGCGGGAGCACCGGCGGAGGGTGTCCGCGAAGTGCGTGCGGTATCTGGTGTCCACCGGGATTCTCACCGAGGAGCCTCATGCCCCCTTCTGAACGGGAGATCCGGGAAACGCTGCGCTCCTGGGTGCTCGGCAAGGCGAAGGATCTCGACGGCGGGTCCCTGACGGACACCACGCCTCTCTTCGAACGGCGCCATCTGCGTTCCCTGCACGTGCCCGAACTGCTACTGCTTCTCGAGCGATTGCGCGGTGAACCGATCGACGTCGAGGACATGCGCGCCGGGGACTTCCGTGACATCGACACCCTCGTACGGCGCTTCGTCCGCTCCCGGGCACCGTCATGAGCGCGACAACGGTTCCGGATCGGTACGCGATGCTCACCGGTCTCGGCCTGTGCTGGCATCCCTCCGGGCAGGCCGGGTTGCGCGGTCCGCTGCTCGCGCTGGCGGAGGACTGTGACCGGGCCTTCCAGCGGCTGGCCGGGATCTGGCGGGCCCAGGAGGAGCGACATCCGGCGTCGCTCCCGGCCGAACGCCTCCAGCGGGTGGACTACCTCAACTCCTTTCCTCACCAGGCGACTTTCCCGGTCCGGATGGACCCCGGGCATCTCGACGGCTTCCTGGAGAGCGAGATGCTCGGGGAGGCCGGAGAGGTGCGGCTCGGGCGGCTCGCTCCGGTCTCCGACGTGCTCACCCCGGCCGCCTGCTACCACCTGTTCAGCAGCCACCAGGACGAAAGGCTCGCCGCTCCGCTCCATCTGACTACCCGCAACACCTGTTTCCGCCAGGAGACCGCGTACGTGCCGCTCCGGCGGCAGTGGAGCTTTTCCATGAGGGAAATCGTCTGCATCGGAAGCGCCCAGGAGAGCGCCGCCTTCCTGGAGAAGGCCGCGACGGTCCTCTCCGCCTTCCTTTCGGCGATGGAGCTGCCGGCCGAATTCCTCCCCGCCACAGACCCGTTCTTCCGGCCACTGCAGAATCCCAAGTTCCTCATGCAGCGGCTCCAGCCGACCAAGCACGAGGCCACCTACGGCGGCGATCTGGCCATCGCCTCGCTGAACCTCCACCACGACCACTTCGGAACGGCCTTCGGCATCGTCCGTGACGGCCGGCCGGCCCATACGGCCTGCCTGGCCTTCGGCGTCGAGCGCTGGCTGTACGCGATCACCGACCGCCACGGCGCGGACCCCTCGTCCTGGCCGTGCCCCGGGGACGCGGCGGAGACGGTGCGAGGATCGCTGTGAGCCGCGCGACGCTGATCACGGGTGCCGACGGCTACCTCGGCCGCCGGGTGGCCGCCGCCCTGCTCGAGGCCTGCGAGGACGAGCTGATCCTGGCCGTCCGGGCGGAGCACGCCGGGGAGTTCGCGGACAAGCGTGCACGGCTCGCGGCCGAACTCGGCCCCGGGGCACGGGACCGTACGGCCTACGTGGTGGCGGACCTGCGGCGGGACGACCCCCTGTCGGACGTACCGCAGCGCACCGTCGGACGCATCGTGCACGCGGCAGCCGTGACGCGGTTCAACGTCGAGGCCGAGGTGGCGGGTAGCGTCAATGTGGAGGGCACCCGGCGCTTGTGCGCCTTCGCCGCCCGGTGCGAGAGCCTTGAGCGGATCGCGCTGCTCTCCACCCTCTACACCGCGGGCCGGCGCAAGGGGACGGTGGCCGAAGCGCGGCATACCGACAACGGCTTCGTCAACCACTACGAGTGGTCCAAGTGGGCTGCCGAGGAGCACGCTTTCTCCGCGGGTGACCTGCCGCTGTCGGTCCTGCGGCTGCCCACGGTGATCGCCGACGACGACAGCGGCACCGTGGTGCAGTACAACGCCTTCCACAACACGGTGAAGCTCTTCTTCTACGGCCTGCTCTCGCTGGTCCCCGGTGACCCATCGACACCGCTGAGCCTGGCCACGGCCGCCTTCACGGCATCGGCCGTCACCCATCTCCTGGATCCGGCCGGCCCTGAGGGGATCTACCACCTGTGTCCCGACCCGGCCGACACCCTGACGCTGGGCCGGCTGCTTGATGTCGTCTTCGACGTCTTCGAGCAGGACCCGGACTACCGCAGGCGCCACCTTCCGCGCCCCCTGCCGTGCGACCGGGACGGCTTCGAGGACCTGGTCGAGGCCGCCTCGCGGCTCCGCGGCGGTCCCATCGAGGAGTCGCTGGCCTCCCTGGCCCCCTTCGGCACTCAGCTGTATCTGGCCAAGACCTTCCGCAACGACGCTCTGCGCGCCGCCTGGCCCGGCTACGAGGCCCCCGACCCCGCCGGACTGGCCGAAGCCGTCACCCGCCATCTGGTCGCCACCCGTTGGGGCCGTCGGCCCTCAGCCCGCCGAACCGAGGAGGCCGTGTGACCAGAAGCGACGACGCCCCGGGCCCGGCACCGTCCGTCACCGAGAACGATCTGTGGCTGATGAGCTATTACCGCTCGTCCGAGATCAACGGCGCGCTCTTCTTCGGACGGGTGGCCCGGACGATCCGGGGACCACTCGTGGTGGACGTGACGCACCACTTCTCCGACGAGGCCAACCACGCCTCGTACTGGACGCAGTGCATCGACGCGCTGGATCTGCGTCCGATACGGCAGTCCCGCAGCTACCAGGACCGGTACATGGAAGCGGTGGGCGTGCCCGCCAACCTCATGGAGGTCATGGCGATCACCCAGGTCTTCGAGAAGCGCGTCATCGGCCAGTACCGCCTGCAGCAGCGCTACTCCGGCACCCACCCCCTGGTCCGCGGCACCATCGAGAAGATCATGCTGGACGAGCGCTGGCACGTGAAGTACGTACGGGAGGCGCTGGAGTCCATGGCGGGGGAGTACGGCCGGGACACGATCGAGCAGACGCTGACGCGCTACACCGCGGCGGACGAGGAGGTCTACGCCGCCACACTGGCCGAGTTCGGCGAGCGCATCGCCTTCCTCTCCGAGACCGACGCGAGACACCCGGGATGAGAGTGCCCGTCCTTGCCGTGAGGACCGACCGGCCGCTGGAGGAAGGCTCGTTGTCGCCGGGGGAACGCGGCCTGCTCGATGCCCTCCCCGCCGGCGCGCAGCGGCGCCGGCAGTGGCTGGTGGCCCGGCACGCGCTCCGTGTGCTGCTCGGCCTCCTCGGCCGGCCGCGGGATGTGAGCCGCTACGCGTTCCCGCATCCCGGGCTGTCCCTCACCCACACGGACCACGACGCCGTCGCCGCCGCCGCGTTCGGCCCTGTGACCCGGGGCGTGGGCGTCGACCTGGAGCCGGTCCGCACGGAGGCGAGGCTGTCGGCGGCCCGGTTCTTCCTGAGCGAACCGGAGCAGAACTGGCTGGCCGGCCTGACGCCCGATGTGAGGGCCGCGGAGTACGTACGGCTGTGGACGGTCAAGGAGGCCGTGTTCAAGTCCGACCCCGCCAACAGCGGGACCCTCCTGCGGGACTACCTGACGCTCGACCCGGCCGCGCGCGCCGGAATCGCCCGGCGCCCCGGCTCCGAACACCGCTTCGGCTACACCTGCGGCCTGCTCGGCCGGGGCCTGCACATGTCCGTGGCGGTCGCGCTGGACCGTGCCGGGGAACAGGGCGAACCACCGGAGGACGCCTACCACCTGAGGAGCGACATGCCTGCCACCTTCGACCTCGTGGCCGAGCGGATCAGCGAGACGCTGAGGACCCCGCGCGAGAAGCTCACCGAGGACACCACGCTCGACGAACTCGCGGCCGACAGCTTCATGCTGGTCGAAATGGCCGTGGATCTGCAGGAGGAGTTCGACTCCACCTTCAGCCAGGCGGACCTCCGGCAGGTCGTCACCCTCGGTCAGCTCGTCGATCTGCTGAACGCACCACCATCCGGCACCGCGGGAGGCATGGATGGCTGAACGGTCGGCCGCCGCGCTCCGCAGGTTCCGCAGGCAGCTGGTCATCGTATGGATCGTTGCGCTGGCCGCGGCGGGCTTCTCCGCACTGTCGCTTCCCGACCGGCTCAGCGGCGGCGGCTGGTACGTGCCCGGCTCCGAGTCCCGGCAGGCGGTCGCAGCGATGGAATCGGGCTTCGCCGGGCGGGGTGCCAGCAACATCCTTCTCGTCGTCCGCGACGGCCGACACGCCGCCGGCAGCGCGCAGTTCGGCAAGCGGGTCGGGGCGGTCATGCGGGAGGTCACGCGGGACAGGCGTCTGGAGAGCGTCGGCTCCTACGGCTGGAACACCCTCTCCGCGTCCGGCCGCGCCCGCTTCGTCGGCGAGGACCGCCACACCGCGGTGACCCTGGTCGGTCTCCGCCTGGACGACGGTACGGCCCGGCGCGTCCTGCCGGACGTCCAGGCCGCCGTCGCCGACCGGTACGCCGAGGACGGCCTGCGCGTCGCCCTGGTCAGCGCAGGATCGTTCTGGGGGGAGATCAACGCACTCAGCCAGAAGGGGCTCAGTACCGCCGAGTCGATCGCGTTCCCATTGATTCTGCTGATCCTTCTGTGGCTGTACCGGGGAGTCGTCGCCACGGTCACCTCGTTCGTGGTCAGCATGACCGCGCTGGTGCTCGCGTTCGGGGTGCTGTCCCTGATCGCCAGGGGCTTCGAGCTGTCGATCTTCGTGCAGAACGCCGCGCTCATGATCGGGCTCGGCGTCGGGATCGACTACGCGCTCTTCATCATCTCCCGCTTCCAGGAGGAGCTCCGGAAGGGCCGCGACCGTTTCGCCGCCCTGGAGACCACCCTGCGTACGAGCGGTGAGACGGTGGTCTTCTCCGGGCTGGTCATCGTGCTGTCCATGTCCAGCCTCTTCCTCGTCGACCTCAACGTCATCCGGTCCATCGCGCTGGGCATCGTCGTCGTGGTCGTCTTCGCCGTCCTGGCCAGCGTGGTCGTGCTCCCCGCCCTGCTGTACGTGCTCGGTGACCGCATCTTCAAAGGCACGGTCCGCCGGGCGCGGCGCGGCCGGCACGCCCGCCGTACCGAGGACGGGCGGTGGCACGACCTGGCCCACCGGGTCATGCGGCGCCCTGCGCTCTCCCTGATGGTCTCCGTCCTCGCCCTGGCGGCCCTCGCGGGGCCCGCCCTGAGCCTGCGCAGCTTCACTCCGGACGCGCGCATCCTGCCGCGGTCCTCACCGGTGCGCTGGGGTTTCGAGACGATGCGGGAGCAGTTCGGGCCCGGGACGGCGTCACCGATCCAGGTGGTGGTCCGGTCGCCTCGTCCCCTGGATTCCGGCGGTGGCCGCCAAGTCGCCGCTCTGGAGGGCAGGTTGGCCGGGCTCGACCATGTCCGGCGCGTCGACTCGCCGCTGGCCGCGCTCCGGGAGGCCCGGCCGGAACGGCCGTTCTCCGCGCTGACCGAACTGTCCCGCCTCCCCTCCGACGCGCGCCGGACGATCGACCGTTACGTCTCCACCGACCGGCGGACCGCGGTCCTCGAAGTCGTGGCGGACGACTTCGCGTCGAGCGAAAGCACCCGGCACCTGCTGACCCGGGTCCGCACCGAAGCACAGCGCCTCTCCGGCGGCGTACGTGCCGATGTCGGCGGCGAGACGGCGGAGGGTGTCGACGCCAACGCCGTGATCAGCGAAGGGCTGCCGGCCGTGGGCGCGCTCATGCTCCTCATGGTCTACCTGGTGCTGCTGGCGACCTTCCGGTCCGTCCTGCTGCCGGTCAAGGCCATCGTGATGAACCTGCTCTCGGTGGGCGCGACGTACGGCGTGCTCGTCCTGGTCTTCCAGCACGGGTTGGGACTCGGCCTGCTCGGCGGACACGACTTCGGATATCTGCAGAACTTCGTCCCCATCCTGCTCCTGGCCATCCTGGTCAGCCTCAGCACGGACTACGAGGTCTTCCTGCTGAACCGGGTCCGCGAGGGGTATCTGGCCGGCGAGGACAACACCGCCAGTGTCGCCCGGGGGGTGTCCAGGACGGCGCCGCTGATCACGGGTGCCGCGCTCCTGATGCTGGCCGTGTTCGGCGCCTTCACCTTCACCGGGATCATGCCGATCCAGCAACTCGGCTTCGGCCTGGCCGTCGGCATCCTGCTGGACGCCACCGTCGTACGGCTCATCGTCGTGCCCGCGTCGATGAAGCTGATGGGCCGCTGGAACTGGTGGATGCCGCGCCGCCGCCCGCCCTCACCGGTCCGGCATCCGGCCCCCCGGACGCCTGTGCCCGGCCCCGCGGCGGACCAGGCCCGGCGTCAGCAGCCCGGGCCCGCGCTCACGGGCGTGGCGATGACCCGCACATCCGACAGATAGGGGACCGATCCCATGACCGCGTCCGTGCTCCTGCTGCTCCTGATCAACTTCCTGGCCATCGGCGCGCTGCCGCGCGTCTTCTTCCGCAAGGACGGCTCGCTCAACGCCCGTTGGTGGATGACCGCCCTGCCGTTCTTCGGGGTACCGGTGTTCCTCGCCTTCGCCTTCGCCGCGCGGTGGGTACCGACCCTGCCCGGCGGCTGGACCCCCGTGCTGCAGCTGGTCGCGGTTCCGCTGAGCGCCTCCTCGATCGCCCTGACCTTCCTCACCGTGGGAACGCACCGCACACCGATCGCGCTGTGGCACCAGGAGAATGACGCCCCCGGAAGCATCGTCACCCACGGCGCGTACCGCTGGATCCGGCACCCCTTCTACGCGTCCTTCATCGCCGCTTTCCTCGCCGGCGCGGCCGCATTTCCGCATCCGGTGACGATCGGATGCCTCGCCTACGGGGTCATCGGTCTGGACATCACCGCAAGACGGGAGGAGAAGCGGCTCTCGGCCTCGGAGTTCGGGTCCGAGTACCGCCGCTACATGCAACGCACCGGGCGCTTCCTCCCGCGTCCGGGCGTCGGCTGAGACCGGGGGAGGCCCGAGATGTCCACGCTCACCGCATGGCTCACCGCACCCGCCCCCGAAACGGGTGTGCATCTGGCCGCCGACACCGAGGGCTGGCACTTCAGCGGCTATCCCGAACTGGCCTCCTCCTCCCGCAGGGTCGCCTCCGCACTCGCCGGCGCCGGGGTCCGCCCCGGGGACGCCGTCGCGCTGCTCCTGCCCACCGGATACCCGATGATCTCGGCCGTCTTCGGGGTGTTCGCTGCGGGAGGCGCCATCTGCCCGGTCGCCCCTCCGTCCTTCCGGACCGACGAGGACTACATCGCCCACGTCGCCTCGATCCTCGAACAGGCAGCGCCCGTCCTCACCGTCACCACCGACGAGTTCGCCCCCCTGGTCGCCGGGGCAATGGAACGGGCGGGCCGCCCCGGCGCACCGTGGCGTTTCAGAGAGGGACGGGACGAGCTGGAGCCCAGGGCCCCCGGCGACATCGCTCTCCTGCAGTTCACCTCGGGCTCCACCGGCGCACCCAGGGGCGTACGGGTCTCCTGGGACAACCTGCACGCCAACTTCCGGGTTCTGGAGCGGATTTCGGGCTGGCAGCCGGGGGACGGCGTGGCGTCCTGGCTACCCCTCCACCACGACATGGGGCTCATCGGCTGTTTCCTCTTCCCGGTCGCCCGCCAGGCCCCTCTGTGGCTCATGCGCCCCGAGCAGTTCATCAGGAGGCCGGAGCGGTGGCTCGGCTGTTTCACCCCGGGCAAGGCCGTCATCACCGCGTCGCCCTCCTTCGCCTTCGCCTACGCCGCGCGCCGCGTACGCCCCCAGTGGCTGGAGGGGGCGGACCTGTCACAGTGGCGCTCCGTCTGCGTGGGAGCGGAAACGACGGACGTGGCCGCACTGGAAGCGTTCGCCCGCCTGGCCGCCGGTACGGGACTGTCGGCACATACGTTCCAGCCGTCGTACGGCCTCGCCGAGAACACGCTGGCCGTGACCTCTCCACCGGTGGACCGCGTACCCCGGATCGTCCTCCCGGAGTGGAGCGGGATGCGGATGGGCGCGGAAGTCCCGATCGTCGGGGAGGCCCGACTCGGCGAGTGGCCCGGCGAGCACGGTCCTGGCTGGCTGATCGGCCACGGCCGCCCCCAGGAGCGGGACGGCATCAGGATCCGCGTCGTCGACGACGGGGGAGGGACGCTCCCCGACGGGCACCTCGGTGAAATCGCCGTCACCGGCAGCTCGGTCGCTGACGGATACCACGCCGGGCGGGAGGCCGGGTCCTCACGCTTCGTCGACGGCGAACTCCGCACCGGCGACGCGGGCTTCTTCCACCGGGACGACCTGTATGTACTGGGGCGTATGGGGGAGAGCCTGAAGCTTCGCGGCCGCCATGTGTACGTCGAGGACCTCGACATCAAGGTCGCCGCGACCGCCGGGCTGGCCAGGAGCCGTGTCCTGGTGGTGAGCACCGTCGACCGCGGCCGCGCCGGTGTCGTGGTCTTCGCCGAGACCCGGCCGGGCCGATGGGCGGACGACGTCGTCGGACTGCTCCGCACCGAACTCGGTCCCGAGCCATCGATCACCGTGGTCGCCGGCCGGCGCGGACTCATCAGCAAGACCTCGAGCGGCAAGCCACGCCGTCGGTGGATGTGGCAGCGCCTCCACCACGGGGAGCTCACCCACGCGCACGTGCAGGCCTACGGCCCGGGGTGACGTCCGGCGTCCTTCCCCCGGGACTGCCGACGGCTCTTCCGCGAAGGTTTCCCGCGCCCCACCGGTGACGGGGGCCCTGCGCGAACGCCGCACTCGTTCGGTACGGCAGCGCGAAAGGGGTGCGCTGCGCGGCCATTCGGCGCAGGGCGCGAGTGGCGGCCCGGGGCCGGGTCGCAGGCCCTCCTACGGTGCCGGGATGATCAACGCTTCCACACCTCCGGGCCAGGACCCGACCAGGCGTGTCGCTCTCCGGGGTCTCGTCGCGGGAGCGGGAACGGCCGCCGTCACAGCCGCGATCGGCGGTTCGGCGCTCGCCGCCCCCGTCCCCCGGCCCACGCCCCTCGCCGCCGGCCACTCGGCTCCGTCCAAGCCCGCCGACAACCCCACCCCCGGAGCGATGCAGCTCTTCGACGATCCCGGGTTCAACTTCACCGGCCTCTTTGCGCTCGGTGGAGCCGGGTACGGCGCCTCGCAGGTCGGTGAGGTCCTCACCGCGGTCAACGCCATCAACGCGGCGGGCCTGAGCAACCAGACGTACACCGACACCTTCCTCGCCTGGGGCGACCGGCTGGCCGATTCCGCGGCGGCGGCCGGCAGGAGCGGGCACCACGAGACGCAGCGGGCCCAGGCGCTCCGCGCGTCCCAGTACTACGCCCAGGCGCTGTTCTACGTCCTGGGCACCGACGACCCGGGCGCCGAGAAGAACGTCTACTGGGCGACCCGCGAGCAGTGGGACACCTTCACCCAGCACTGGAGCCCGGCCGCCGAGCAGGCGACCGTGAACTGGGGCAAGGTACCGATGCCTGTCTGGTTCTTCCGCCCCGACACCTCCGGCAGGCCCCGCCCCACGGTGATCCTCACCAATGGCAGCGACGGCCAGAACGTCGACATGTGGACCTACGGTGTCGCCGCCGCCATGGCGCGCGGCTGGAACGCGCTGGTCTACGACGGCCCGGGCCAGGGGCAGATGCTCTTCGTCAACGGGACGTTCTTCACCCCGCGTTGGGACCATGTGGTGAAGCCGCTGGTCAACTGGTTGAGCAAGCGCAGCGATGTCGACCACAAGCGCATCGCCCTCACGGGGCTGAGCATGGGCGGTGACCTCGTCGGCCAGGCTGCTGCCTTCGAGCACCGCATCGCCGCGCTGGTCAGCATGCCGGGCTGCCTTTCCCCGTGGCTGGCCTTCCCGCCCGAGGCCCGGAGCGTCCTCAAGCCGACCAAGGAGGAGACCAACCGGTACTGGAACGAGGAGATCGTCCCGACGCTCACCCCCGAGATGGCCTTCCTCCTCAAGAAGCGGTTCCAGCCGTTCGACCCCGCGGTGATGCGCGCGGCACGGCAGGGCCGCATCTTCACCGACTTCTGGACTCCCGCCCAGAGGGTCATCGCGCTCGACATCACCAAGGTCGTACCGCAGATCCAGTGCCCGACACTGGTCCTGGACTACGACGACGAGCAGTTCTACCCGGGCCAGCCGAAGGCGATGTACAAGCTGCTCCGCTCGCCGAAGAAGTACATCAAGCTCACCCGCGCACAGGGGGCACAGCTCCACTGCTCGCCGATGGCGCCGCAGACGCACTGCGAGACGGTCTTCGACTGGCTGGAACGCACCCTGCACGTCTGACATCCGCGGCCGGCGCCGTGCCGACCGGGAATTGGGCCGTCCCCTGAACCGGGGACGGCCCAACTCCTTTCCAGAGCATGGGACTTCCGGCGGGCACCACCACAACCGCCCCCAGTCGTACCGCTGGTGACGGTCCGCTCCGGTGTCGCCGGGAATGGCCATTGTCACACCTACGGGTGTGCCTGGTGTTGCTCCGCCCGATCATCGGACCGCGGTCACTAGGGTGGGCCGAATGGTGATATCCAGCGAGTTCATCCGCGGGGAGGTCCGGTGAACAGGCATGACGTCACCGATGAGCAGTGGGAGGGGCTCGCCGACGTCGTACCGCTGCGCGGCGGCGACTCCTGGCCGTCCTGGCCGGGCGAGCCCACGCTGCCGGGACGGGGGCGGCCGCGGGCGGAGACCGGACCGGACCGGCGCTTCGTCGTGCTCAGGGTGCAGTGCTTCGCCGACGCGCGCGAGATCGCGGACTGCCTGATGGAGCAGTCGCCGGTGCTGGTGGACCTGACGGCCGCGGAGCCGGGCGTCGCCAAGCGCGTCCTCGACTTCTCCAGTGGTGTCGCCTTCGGTCTGGGGGCCCGGATGCACCGCGTCGACACCAATGTCTTCCTGCTGACCCCGGCCGGGACGGAAGTCGAGGCGCCTCCTCTGGGAGCTGCGGCCGTCGACTGACCGGGTACCCCGATCGTGGGAAGGCGGTGGCGGTGGAACGGTTCGGCGGAACTGCCCCTGCTTACGGTCCGGTTCATGGACACATCCCACCTCTGCGGAACCCTCGCCAATGCTCCTGCCGACCGCACCGTCACCACCACGGCCCCCGTCCCGGCCGCGCCGACACCAGGGCCGCGGCCTGCGGTTGCGGCCGACCGGCCGACCGTGACCGAACTACGGCTCTCCTCCTACAAGTCGCACCGGGGCACCGTCTTCACCCTCGGTCCGCTGACCGTCTTAGCCGGGCCCAGTGGCAGCGGCAAGTCCACCGCCCTGGAGGCGTACGCCGCGCTGTCGCGGCTCGGCGGAGGCGCCACGCTCGGCGAGGTGTTCCCCGATGCCGCCGCGTGTGTGCCCGAGCGGGCCCGGCCGGACGCCCAGCACCGCCGCGGCTTCCGGATCGGCTGCACGGTCGGGGGGCCCGCCGGCGTGGTCCGTCTCGATGTCGCCGTCCAGGCCGAGCCCGAACTGCGGGTGGTGGGCGAGAGGTTGACCTGCGACGGGCAGATCCTGCTGTCCACCGCGCTGCGCGACCCGGGGCGCAGCACGGTCCAGGCGGCCTGGCACACCGCGGGCGCCGTACCGGTGACGCGGGCCCCGCTGCCGGATGACCGGCTGGGTACGGCACTGCTGCCGTTGCGTGTCGCCGGCAAGACCGCCGGCCAGCGCATGGTCCTGGCCGCCGCTGAGCAGACCGTCGTGGCATTGCGCGCGGCATTCGTCTGCGACCCGCAGCCGGAGACGATGCGCGCGCCTGTCGCGGTGGGGGAGGGACGCCTGTGGCGCGGCTGCGGGAATCTGGCCGAAGTGCTGCGGCGTACGCGCGCGGAGTGCGCGACCCGGCACGCGGCTCTCGTCGCCGCCTGCCGGGCGGGCTGCGGGGGAGCGGTGGAGGATCTGGCCGCGGAGTGGCTGGGCGACGGGAACGTACGGGCCGTGCTGGACCGGGGGGCACAGGGCGTCACACCCGTCGGGCGGCTGGGTGACGGGGAGTTGAGGTACCTGGCCCTGGCGCTGGTGCTGCTGACCGGCCCCGGTGTGCTGGAGATGGACCCGGCTGCCGAGGTGTTGCCCGCACGCCAGACGCTGACGGTGCTCGCGGACGGGCTGGACCGCTGCATGGACCGGCGGCAGGCGCGTGAACTCCTCGCGCTGGCCGTACGGATGGGGGAGCGCGGTCACGTACAGCTGGTGGGGTCGGTGCGGGACGCCGAGGCGGCCTCGGCGGTGCCGGGGGTGTCGGTGGTAGACCTGGGTGCGTGAACGAGACATCCGAGACCGGTAGGAGAGACGGACCCGGCGATCCGGCGTCGCTGCAGCGCCGGCTGGCCGCGTTCGCGGAGGCGCGGGGCTGGCAGCCGTACCACACGCCGAAGAACCTGGCGACAGCACTGAGTGTCGAGGCGTCGGAGCTGCTGGAGATCTTCCAGTGGCTCACGCCCGAGGAGTCCGCGCGGGTGATGGAGGATCCGGGGACGGCTCACCGCGTGACCGACGAGGTGGCGGATGTGATGGCGTATCTGCTGCAGTTCTGCGAGGTGTTGGGGATCGACGCGCTCGGGGCCCTGTCGGTGAAGATCGACCGCAATGAGCACCGCTTCCCGGTTTCGCAGAGTGAGCGGACTCATCGTCACTCTCTGGAGTGAGAGCGGTCATGACAGCGCTTAGTTGTCCACAATTTGCGGAATCCCCCTGGCTTTTCTGATGATTATCCATCACGCTGGGTAGTGGTTGGGTAACGACCTCGACCGGAGGTCAGCACGGAGCGTAAGGGGGACGCGCGGATGGATGCGGTTGGACTGATCGGAGCCACCCGCCATGCCCTGGCGCGGACGCGGCAGGTCGAGGACATCGTGGCCGAGGCGTGGCAGGCGCAGGCCCTGGCGGAGGCCGTGGGCAGCCACCTCGCGGTCAACGGGCCGCTGGAGCTGCGGTCGGAGGCACGGGGGCTGAGCGAGGCGGGTGGCCGGGCGTGCGGGGCCCTCCGCAGCCCTCCCGGCGGCCGGGCGCGGGCGGCCGAGCTGACCGGAGTGCAGGATGCGCGCACCGTTCTGCAGAGGCTCGGCGGGCTGCTCGGGGAAGTGGGGATAGCGCTTGTCGCGGTGGCATGCGGGGCGGACGAGGAGTCGCTCTACTGGCAGTGCATCGAGGCCATCGACGCCGCCGACGAGTCGAGCGACCGGGTGCGGGGACTGCTGCGCCAGTTGGAGGCCCGGGAGCGGCTGCAGCCGGACATCGCGGCGGAACCGTCCTGACGCGGTGGGGGACCGGCACAGGCCCGGTGCAGGATGGATGCATGGATCTGCGCATCTTCACCGAGCCCCAGCAAGGGGCGAGCTACGACACGCTGCTCTCTGTCGCCAGGGCCGCCGAGGACCTCGGATTCGACGCCTTCTTCCGCTCCGACCATTATCTCCGCATGGGTTCGGTCGACGGGCTCCCGGGCCCCACGGACGCCTGGATCACCCTGGCCGGTCTCGCCCGCGAGACGCGGCGGATCCGGCTGGGCACGCTGATGACCGCCGGCACGTTCCGGCTGCCCGGCGTGCTCGCCATCCAGGTCGCCCAGGTCGACCAGATGTCCGGTGGACGGGTGGAACTGGGCCTGGGTTCGGGCTGGTTCGAGGACGAGCACAGGGCGTACGGCATCCCGTTCCCCAAGGAGAAGATCGCCCGCCTGGAGGAGCAGCTCGAGATCGTCACCGGCCTCTGGGCCACGGAGGTGGGCAAGACCTTCGGCTACCAGGGCACGTACTACCAGCTCGAGAACTCGCCCGCGCTGCCGAAGCCCGCACAGGCCAAGGTGCCGGTGCTGATCGGCGGCCTCGGCGCATCTCGGACGCCGAAGCTCGCCGCCAAGTACGCCGACGAGTTCAACGTCCCGTTCGTGTCCGTGGAGACCAGCAAGCAGCAGTTCGGGCGGGTCAGGGCTGCAGCCGAGGCGGTTGGCCGCCCCGGCGGCGACCTCGTGTACTCCAACGCACTCGTCGTCTGCGTCGGCCGGGACGACGCCGAGGTGGCGCGCAGGGCCGCGGCCATCGGCCGGGAGGTCGGCGAGCTCAAGGAGAACGGGCTCGCGGGTTCCCCCGACGAAGTCGTCGACAAAATCGGGCGGTACGCGGCGGTCGGCTCCTCCCGGATCTACTGCCAGCTCCTCGACCTCCACGACCTCGACCATCTGGAGCTCATCGCCTCACAGGTGCAGTCCCAGATCGGCTGAGGAGCCGTCATGTCCGCCCGCGTCCGCGCCCGTTCACTTGCCGCCGCCCTCGCCGAAGGACCGGTAGTCCTGGACGGCGGGCTCTCCAACCGGCTCGCCGACCAGGGCTGCGATCTGTCCGACGCGCTCTGGTCGGCGCGGCTGCTGGCCGACGCGCCCGCGCAGATCGAGGCGGCGCACACCGCGTATGCGGCGGCTGGGGCGCGGGTGCTCATCACCGCGAGCTACCAGGCGACGTACGAGGGCTTCGCCCGGCGGGGGCTGGGGCGGAAGGAGACCTCCGCGCTGTTGCGGCGCAGCGTGGCACTCGCGCGGCATGCGGCCGCGTGCCGGGACGACGAGGTATGGATCGCCGCCTCCGTCGGCCCGTACGGCGCGATGCTCGCCGACGGCAGCGAGTACCGCGGTCGCTACGGGCTGAGCGTACGCGAGTTGGAGCGCTTCCACCGTCCACGGATCGAGGCGCTGTGCGAGGCCGGGCCCGATGTGCTCGCCCTGGAGACCGTGCCGGACACCGACGAGGCGGAGGCGCTGCTGCGGGCGGCCGAGGGGACGGGGGTGCCGGTCTGGCTTTCGTACACGGTCCGGGGGGAGGCCACCCGCGCCGGTCAGCCCCTGACGGAGGCGCTGGCCCTCGCCGCGGACCGTCAGCAGGTCATCGCGGCCGGTGTCAACTGCTGCGATCCGTACGACGCGGACGGCGCGGTGCGGATCGCCGCCGAGGTCACCGGCAAGCCGGTGGTCGTCTACCCCAACAGCGGCGAGGCGTGGGACGCGCACGCGCGTGGATGGCGCGGAGGTGTCACCTACGATCCCGCGCGCGCGGCGGACTGGCGCGACGGGGGGGCCAGGCTCATCGGCGGCTGCTGCCGGGTCGGACCGGACCTGATCGCCGACGTCGCGCGGACTCTCGGACGGTGAACCGGGCGCTGCCCGCGGCAGGCCCGAGCTCCTCGTACGGGCGGGAGGACTGCCCTCGCCCGCGGCGCGAACCGCTCCTCGTACGCGACCGGCGCGACGCGCCGGTCGCGCTCCGCCGCAGCGCCGCCGTGATCCCGGGGCCTCGCGCCTGAGTAGGAAAACTCCTGGTTGCCGCAGTGCGCATCCGTCCATACTCGGACATGTGTTCCTGACGATCAGTACCACAGGCAGCCCTGAACGCCCCGCGACCGACCTGGGATTCCTGCTGCACAAGCATCCCGGCAAGGCGCAGGCGTTCTCCACCGCGCACGGCACCGCACACGTCCTCTATCCCGAGGCGACGGCCGAGCGTTGCACCGCCGCGCTGCTGCTGGTGGTGGACCCGGTGGCCCTGGTGCGCCGCGGCAGGGCCAAAGGGTGGGGCGGAGCACCCGACACGGCAATCGCCCAGTACGTCAACGACCGCCCGTACACCGCCTCGTCGCTGCTGGCCGTCGTGCTCAGGAGTGTCTTCGCCAGCGCGATCAAGGGACAGTGCAAGGCCAGGCCCGAACTGCCGGACCGGCCGCTGCCGTTGCGCATCGAGGTGCCCGCGCTGCCCGCCAGGGGCGGCCCCGAGCTCGTCACGCGCCTGTTCGCGCCGCTGGGCTGGACCGTGACGGCCGAAGCCGTGCCGCTGGACACGGCGTTCCCCGAGTGGGGCGACTCGCGCTACGTACGGCTGACCCTGGAGGGCGAGGTGCCGCTCGCCGACGCGCTGCGCCACCTCTACGTCCTGCTCCCCGTGCTCGACGACGTCAAGCACTACTGGGTCGCCCCGGACGAGGTGGACAAGCTGCTGCGTGCGGGCGACGGCTGGCTGCCCGTGCATCCGGAGCAGCAGCTGATCACCAGCCGCTATCTCGCGCGCCGCAGCGGCCTGACCCGGGAGGCGATGGAGCGGCTGGAACTCGTCCGGCTCGCCGACGCCGACGACACCGAGGTCGAGGAGATCGACAACGCGGTCGACGAGGCGACGGACACCGAGGAGAAGCCGGTGCCGTTGGCCGTCCGGCGGCGTGAGGCGATCGTCGCCGCGCTGCGGGAGTGCGGAGCGCGCCGAGTGCTGGATCTCGGCTGCGGACAGGGCCAGTTGGTGCAGGCGCTGCACCAGGACGGCCGGTTCACCGAGATCGTGGGCATGGACGTGTCCGTGCGCGCGCTGACGGCGGCCGCCCGCCGGCTGCGGCTGGAGCGGATGGGAGAGCGCCAGGCGGAGCGGGTGAGGCTGCTGCAGGGCTCGCTCGCGTACACCGACCCACGGCTCAGGGGATACGACGCGGCCGTGCTGAGCGAGGTCATCGAGCATGTCGACCCGCCGCGGCTGCCCGCCCTGGAGTACGCGGTCTTCGGCGCCGCCCGCCCGGGGACCGTCCTCGTCACCACCCCGAACGCCGAGTACAACGTGCGCTGGGAATCTCTCCCGGCCGGGCACCTGCGCCACGCGGACCACCGCTTCGAGTGGACGCGGGAGGAGTTCCGCGCCTGGTCGAGGAAAGTGGCCGAACGGTATGGCTACGGCGTCGGGTTCACCCCCGTCGGGGACGATGACCCGGAGGTGGGGCCGCCGACCCAGATGGCGGTCTTCCACCGGGCCGAACATCACGAGACCGCGCGCCCGGCCGCAGGCGCCGGCGGCCGCGAGACCACGAAGGAGGGGAAGACCGTATGACGACGGAAGAGAGTGCCGCGGAGTCCACCGAGACCACCACAGGGGAGCGCACACGCCGGAGGGGTAGCCGCACGCTGCCCGTCACGGACCTCTCCCTGGTCGTCCTCGTCGGCGCCACAGGTTCCGGCAAGTCCACCTTCGCGGCCCGGCACTTCACGCCCACCTCCGTGATCTCGTCGGACTTCTGCCGCGGGCTGGTCAGCGACGACGAGAACGACCAGAGCGCCAGCCGCGACGCCTTCGACGTCCTGCACTACATCGCGGGCAAGCGGCTCGCGGCCGGACGGCTGACGGTGATCGACGCGACGAACGTCCAGTCCGACAGCCGCAAACAGCTCGTCCGTCTGGCGCGCGAACACGACGTCCTGCCGGTCGCCATCGTCCTCGACGTGCCCGAGGAGGTCTGTGCGGAGCGCAACGCGGCCCGGCCCGACCGGGCCGCCCTGTCCCGGCACGTCATCCGCCGCCACCGCCGCGAACTGCACCGTTCGCTGCGGCACTTGGAGCGGGAGGGCTTCCGCAAGGTGCATGTCCTGCGCGGTACCGAGGAGATCGAGGCCGCGGAGATCACCTTCGTACGCCGCTACAACGACCTGCGCCACCTCACCGGGCCGTTCGACATCATCGGCGACATCCACGGCTGCCGCTCCGAGCTCGAGACCCTGCTCGGCAGACTGGGCTACGGCATCGAGCGGGACGAGCTGGGCCGCCCCGTGGGCGCCGTGCCGCCGCCGGGCCGTAGGGCCGTGTTCGTCGGCGACCTGGTCGACCGCGGCCCGGACAGCCCGGGCGTGCTGCGCCTGGTGATGGGCATGGTCGAGGCGGGCACGGCGCTGTGCGTGCCCGGCAACCACGAGAACAAGCTGGGCCGGTATCTGAAGGGCCGCACGGTCCGGCACACCCACGGACTGGCCGAGACGATCGAGCAGTTCGGACGCGAGGACGGTGAATTCCGCCAGCGCGTACGGGAGTTCATCGACTCCCTGGTCAGCCATTACGTGCTGGACGAGGGCAGGCTCGTCGTCTGCCACGCCGGGCTGCCCGAGAAGTACCACGGCCGTACCTCGGGACGGGTCCGCTCGCACGCCCTCTACGGCGACACCACGGGCGAGACGGACGAGTTCGGCCTGCCGGTGCGCTACCCGTGGGCCGAGGACTACCGCGGCCGCGCCACCGTGGTCTACGGCCACACGCCCGTCCCGAACACCTCATGGATCAACAACACGATCTGCCTGGACACCGGGGCGGTCTTCGGCGGCCGACTGACCGCGCTGCGCTGGCCGGAGCGCGAGATCGTCGACACGCCCGCCGAGCAGGTCTGGTACGAGCCTGCGAAGCCGCTCGAACCGCAGGCCCCCGGCGGCCACGAAGGCCGGCCGCTCGACCTCGCCGACGTCCACGGGCGACGGGTGGTGGAGACCCGGTACGCGGGGCGGATCGCGGTGCGCGAGGAGAGCGCGGCCGCGGCGCTGGAAGTCATGAGCAGGTTCGCCGTCGACCCGCGGCTGCTCGCCCATCTGCCGCCGACCATGGCGCCGACCGCGACATCGAAGCGGGAGGGCTTTCTGGAGCACCCGGAGGAGGCTTTCGCCTCCTACCGGGCGGACGGTGTCGGGCAGGTCGTGTGCGAGGAGAAGCACATGGGGTCGCGGGCGGTGGCGCTGGTGTGCCGTGACGCCGACGCGGCCGCGCGGCACTTCGGCCTTCCGGACCCGGCCGGTGGTGGGTCCGGCCCGACCGGCGCGCTGCACACCCGTACCGGCCGCCCGTTCTTCGACGACGCGGCCGTGACCGAGGAGATCCTCGCAACGCTCCGCGCCGCCGTGACTGGCGCCGGTCTGTGGGAGGAGCTCTCCACCGACTGGGTGCTGCTGGACGCGGAGCTGATGCCGTGGTCGCTGAAGGCGTCGGGCCTGCTGCGCACACAGTACGCAGCGGTGGGCGCCGCCTCCGGCGCCGCCTTCCCGGCCGCGCTCGCCGCGCTCGGCGCGGCGGCCGCGCGCGGCGTGGACGTCGGAGGCCTGGAGGCAGCTCAGCGCGAACGGGCCGCGGACGCCGCCGCGTTCACCCAGGCGTACCGGCGCTACTGCTGGACCACGGTCGGCCTCGACGGGGTGCGGCTCGCGCCGTTCCAGATCCTCGCCGTCCAGGGCCGTAGCCTCGCCGGGCTCCCGCACGACGAACAACTGGCCCTGATCGACCGGCTGATCGACCACGACGCCTCCGGGCTGCTGCAGACCACGCGGCGTCTGATGGTCGACACCGGTGACGAGGGCTCGGTGCGGGCGGGCACGGACTGGTGGCTGGAACTGACGGAGGCGGGCGGCGAAGGGATCGTCGTCAAGCCGCTGCAGGCGCTCGTGCGCGATGCCTCGGGGCGGCTCGTCCAGCCGGGAATCAAGTGCCGGGGCCGCGAGTACCTGCGGATCATCTACGGACCCGAGTACACCCGGCCGGAGAATCTGGAGCGGCTGCGCGCTCGGCATCTGGGCCACAAGCGCTCGCTGGCCCTGCGCGAGTACGCCCTCGGGCTGGAGGCCCTCGACCGGCTTGCGGACGGTGAGCCGCTGTGGCGGGTCCACGAGGCGGTCTTCGCGGTGCTGGCACTGGAGTCGGAGCCGGTGGACCCGCGACTGTAGTGGTGGACATGTGGGGCCGGAGCGGAGGTGCGTTCCGGCCCCACGGCGTTCACGCCCTCTTGAGGCGACCTCCTATCGGTGACCTCCGACCCGCGAGCTCGACCGGTGACCGGCGACATCCGGGCCGCGAGATCCGCCGGCCGAGCCGCGACATCCGGGCCGCGAGATCCGCCGGCCGAGCCGCGACATCCGGGCCGCGAGATCCGCCGGCCGAGCCGCGACATCCGAGCCGCGATCCGCCGGCCGAGCCGTCGGCCGACGTGAGCCGTCGGCCGAGCCGACACCGCCGCGGACACGATCCGCCCGAGTGAGCCGTGTCTCACCGGACGGCCGCACTCTTGTCTATGCAACGAGTTGCATAGCAGACTGCGGGCATGGCCCTCGAGCACGCGATCCTCGTCTCCCTGCTGGAGCAGCCCGGTTCGGGATACGAGCTGGCCCGGCGGTTCGACCGGTCCATCGGGCACTTCTGGACGGCGACCCACCAGCAGATCTACCGCGTGCTCAAACGCATGGAGAGCGACGGGTGGATCGACGTCCGCGATGTGCAGCAGGACGGCAGGCCGGACAAGAAGGTCTACTCCGTCGCCGACGAGGGCCGGGCCGCGCTCTCGGTCTGGCTGCACGAACCCGTGGAGCCCGAAAGCGTCCGCCACGACCTGGCGGTCAAGGTCCGCGGTGCCGCGTTCGACGATCCCACGGCGCTCATCGCCGAGGTGGAACGCCACCGGGCCGGCCATGCCGAACGGCTCGCGCGCTATCTCTCCGGGGAGAAACGGGACTTCCCGGACCCCGGTGCACTCGACACCGGCCAGGAGCTCCAGCACGTCGTCCTGCGCGGCGGCATCGCCTACGAACGCATGTCCCTCGACTGGCTCGACGACGTCCTGGCGACCCTGCGCCGTATCGGCGGCCGCGCCTAGTGCCATCCCCGCCGCTCATGCCGCCCCGCCAAGGTTGCCCCCGCTCGCCGCCCTGGCACGGCCGTCTGCTGCGTTACCGGATCGGCCGAGCGGGCCCACTACGAGGCCGGTCCGGTGCCTTGCATCCGACCGCACCAGAACGCTCGCCACCGGGCGGACCTCGGCGGGGCCGGCACCAGTCCGTCATCCGCTCACCTCAGCACGCCCCTCTCACCTCGCCCAGGAAGGCGCTCGCACCATGGCCGATGCCCTGCTGTTCAACCCCGGCACGTACGACCCCGCCCACTTCGACCCCGAGACGCGCCGTCTGCTGCGCGCCACCGTCGACTGGTTCGAGGAGCGCGGCAAGCGGCGGCTGATCGAGGACTACCGCAGCCGTGTCTGGCTGGAGGACTTCCTCGCGTTCGCCGCCAAGGAGCGCCTCTTCGCCACGTTCCTCACCCCGGCTGCCGACGCGGCGGGCCAGGAGGACAAGCGCTGGGACACCGCCCGGATCGCTGCCCTCAACGAGATATTCGGCTTCTACGGGCTGGACTACTGGTACGCCTGGCAGGTCACCATCCTCGGCCTCGGCCCGGTCTGGCAGAGCGACAACGCCGGCGCCCGCGCCCGTGCCGCCGAACTCCTCGACCAAGGCGAGGTGTTCGCGTTCGGCCTGTCGGAGAAGTCGCACGGCGCCGACATCTACAGCACCGACATGATCCTCACCCCGGAAGCCGACGGCGGTTTCCACGCAACCGGCTCCAAGTACTACATCGGCAACGGCAACGCGGCCGGGCTGGTCTCCGTCTTCGGCCGCCGCTCCGACATCGAGGGCCCCGAGGGCTACGTCTTCTTCGCCGCGGACAGCCGCCACCCCGACTACCACCTGGTCAAGAACGTCGTCGACTCCGGCAAGTACGTGAGCGAGTTCCGGCTGGAGCGCTACCCCGTGCGCCCCGAGGACGTACTGCACACGGGCCGCGCCGCCTTCGACGCCGCGCTCAACACCGTCAACGTCGGCAAGTTCAACCTGTGCACGGGCGCCGTCGGCATCTGCGAGCACGCGATGTACGAGGCCGTGACCCACGCCCACAACCGCATCCTCTACGGCCGCCGCGTCACCGACTTCGCCCATGTGCGCCGGGAGATGACCGACGCCTACGTCCGACTCGTCGGGATGAAGCTGTTCAGCGACCGGGCCGTGGACTACTTCCGCAGCGCGAGCGCCGCGGACCGCCGCTACCTCCTCTTCAACCCGATGACGAAGATGAAGGTGACCACCGAGGGCGAGAAGGTCATCGACCTCCTGTGGGACGTCATCGCCGCCAAGGGCTTCGAGAAGGACACCTACTTCTCCCAGGCCGCCGTCGAGATCCGCGGCCTGCCCAAGCTGGAGGGCACGGTCCACGTCAACCTCGCCCTGATCCTGAAGTTCATGGGGAACTACCTCCTCAACCCGGCCGAGTACGCGCCGGTCCCCACGCGCCACGACGCGGCGGACGACGACTTCCTCTTCCGCCAGGGCCCGGCCCGCGGGCTGGGCGCCATCCAGTTCCACGACTGGCGCGCGGCCTACGACGCCCACGCCGAGCTGCCCAACGTCGCCCGCCTCCGCGAGCAGGCCGATGCGCTGTGCACGCTCATCACCACCGCAGCCCCCGACGCCGAGCAGGCCAAGGACCTCGACCTGCTCCTGGCCCTCGGCCAGCTCTTCGCGCTCGTCGTCCACGGCCAGCTCATCCTGGAGCAGGCCGAGCTCACCGGCCTGGACCGGGACGTCCTCGACGAGCTGTTCTCCGTGCTCGTCCGCGACTTCTCCGCCCACGCCGTCGAACTGCACGGCAAGGACTCGGCCACCGAGGCACAGCAGGAGTGGGCGCTGGGCGCGGTCCGCCGCCCCGTCACCGACGCCGAACGCTCAGCCCGTGTCTGGGCCCGGGTCGAGGCGCTTTCGGGCGCGTACGAGATGAAGCCGTGAGATGAGGCCCTGAGGGCGGTGTACGAAAAGAAGGCCTGAGTAAAGCCGCGCAGGCCGCCCGCCTCGGCCAGGATGGGTGCATGGCATTCCATGTGGATTCCGAGGCCGGGCGGCTGCGCCGCGTCATCCTGCACCGCCCGGACCTGGAACTGAAGCGGCTCACTCCGTCCAACAAGGACGCACTGCTCTTCGACGACCTGCTGTGGGTGCGACGGGCGCGGCAGGAGCACGACGGCTTCGCGGATGTGCTCCGCGAGCTCGGCGTCGAGGTCCACCTTCTCGGCGATCTGCTGACCGAGAGCCTGGAGGTCCCCGAGGCGCGCAAGCTGGTGCTGGACCGGGTCTTCGACGAGAAGGAGTACGGCCCGCTGGCCACCGAACATCTGCGAGCCGCCTTCGAGCACCTGCCGATACCCGAGCTCGTCGAAGCGCTGATCGGCGGCATGACCAAGCGGGAGTTCCTGGAGCGGCACCCCGAGCCGGTCTCCGTCCGGTTCCACGTGATGGACATGGACGACTTCCTGCTCGCTCCGCTGCCCAACCACCTCTTCACCCGGGACACCTCCGCCTGGGTCTACGACGGTGTGTCGATCAACGCCATGCGCTGGCCCGCCCGGCAGCGGGAGACGGTGCATGCCGAGGCGATCTACCGGCACCACCCGCTGTTCACCCAGTCCGGGGCCTTCCACGTCTGGTCGGAGGGGCAGAGCGCCTATCCGTCGACGATCGAGGGCGGAGACGTCCTGGTGATCGGCAACGGCGCGGTGCTCATCGGGATGAGCGAGCGGACCGCGCCGCAGGCGGTGGAGATGCTGGCCCGCGGGCTCTTCGCGGCGGGCTCCGCGCACACGATCGTGGCGCTCGACATGCCGAAGGCCAGGGCGTTCATGCACCTGGACACGGTCATGACGATGATCGACGGGGACACCTTCACGCAGTACGCGGGCCTGGGGATGCTGCGCTCGTACACCATCGAGCCCGGCGCGGGCGACCAGGAGCTGAAGGTGACCGACCATCCGCCGGAGCACATGCACCGGGCCATCGCGGCCGCGCTCGGACTCGACGGCATCAAAGTCCTCACCGCGACGCAGGACGTGCACTCTGCGGAGCGGGAGCAGTGGGACGACGGGTGCAATGTGCTGGCGGTCGAGCCCGGTGTGGTCGTGGCCTACGACCGCAACGCGACCACCAACACCTTCCTGCGAAAGCACGGTATCGAGGTGATAGAGATCCCCGGCGGCGAGCTGGGGCGGGGGCGGGGCGGGCCGCGGTGTATGAGCTGTCCCGTGGAGCGGGACCCCGTGCAGTAGGCGGCCGCGGCAGGCGGCCCGTGGAGGGGCTCGTATAGGAATGCGAATCGTCGTATACACTTCCATCGAACCTTTCCCAGTCGTGACCGAGGAGCCCTCAGATGGCGACAGACCTCACGGGCCGCCACTTCCTCAAGGAGCTGGACTTCACCGCCGAGGAGTTCCGTCATCTCGTCGAACTGGCGGCGGAGCTGAAGGCGGCCAAGCGCGCCGGTGACGAAGTGCCGCGGCTGCGGGGCCGGAACATCGCCCTGGTCTTCGAGAAGACCTCCACGCGGACCCGCTGCGCCTTCGAGGTCGCCGCGGCCGACCAGGGCGCCTCCACCACCTATCTCGACCCCGCCGGCTCGCAGATCGGGCACAAGGAGTCGGTGAAGGACACCGCCCGCGTACTGGGCCGGATGTTTGACGCCATCGAGTACCGGGGCCATGGCCAGGACGTCGTGGAGGAGCTGGCGGAGTACGCCGGGGTCCCGGTCCTCAACGGCCTCACCGACACCTGGCACCCCACCCAGATGCTCGCCGATGTGCTCACCATGACCGAGCACGGCGAGGCCCCGCTGGAGTCGCTCGCCCTCGCCTACCTCGGCGACGCGCGGAACAACATGGGCAACTCCTACCTCGTCACCGGGGCGCTGCTCGGCATGGACGTACGGATCGTGGCGCCCCGCCGGCTGTGGCCCGCGGACGGGATCATCGCCCGGGCCCGCGACCTGGCTGCCGCATCCGGCGCGCGGGTCACCCTCACCGAGGACGTGACCGAGGGCGTGCGGGGAGCGGACTTCATCGCCACCGACGTCTGGGTGTCGATGGGGGAGCCGAAGGAGGTCTGGGACGAGCGGATCGAACTGCTCGGGCCGTACGCGGTCACGATGGACGTGCTGCGCGCCACCGGCCGCCCGGACGTGAAGTTCCTGCACTGCCTGCCCGCCTTCCACGACCTCGGCACGGCGCTCGGCCGGGAGATCCACGCGCGGCACGGGCTGACCTCGCTCGAGGTGACCGACGAGGTCTTCGAGTCGGAGCACTCGGTGGTCTTCGACGAGGCCGAGAATCGGATGCACACGATCAAGGCGGTGCTGGTCGCCACACTCGCCGGGCCCGTGGCCTGACCGTACGGCCCGACGTTCTGCCGATGGTCGGTTCTGCCGGCCGGCCCGGCTGCTCCTTTGCTCGATCGGGCCGCCCGCGGCCGCGCCTACCGTGACCCGTCCCGTGCTGCATCACCCTGTTCCCGGAGCGGGCACCGGTCTCGGTCGTCGTATCGCGTACTCGTGACGATGGTCATGAAGAGGTGATAGCTTCGGTGGGCAGGCAACAGCCGTCCGGCCGAAGGAGGCCGCACTCCATGAGCCCGTTCACCGGTTCCGCCCGAGCGACCGAGGAGTGGCGGCACTTCCGCCTCACCCGGGACGAGGGAGTCGCGACCGTCACGCTCGACCGGCCCGACAAACTGAACGCCCTGACCTTCGAGGCGTACGCCGACCTCCGCGACCTCATCGCCGAACTCGCCCGCGACGGGTCCGTACACGCCCTGGTGCTCGGCGGAGAGGGCCGGGGCTTCTGCTCGGGCGGCGATGTCGACGAGATCATCGGCTCCACGCTCTCCATGGACACCTCCGGACTGCTCGACTTCAACCGCATGACCGGGCAGGTCGTTCGGGCGCTCCGCGAGTGCCCGTTCCCGGTGGTCGCCGCGGTGCACGGCGTCGCTGCGGGCGCGGGCGCGGTCCTGGCGCTCGCCGCCGACTTCCGGGTCGCCGATCCGTCGGCCCGTTTCGCGTTCCTGTTCACCAAGGTCGGGCTGTCGGGCGGGGACATGGGCGCGGCCTATCTGCTGCCGCGCGTGGTCGGGCTCGGGCACGCCACCCGGCTGCTGATGCTCGGCGAGCCGGTGCGCGCGCCCGAGGCCGAACGTATCGGTCTCATCAGCATGCTCGCCGAGGAGGGGCAGGCCCATGCCGAGGCGAGCGCCCTCGCCCGGCGGCTCGCCGACGGCCCGGCCCTGGCCCACGCGCAGACCAAGGCCCTGCTCACGGCCGAGCTCGACATGCCGCTCGCCGCCTCGATCGAGATGGACGCCTCGACCCAGGCGCTCCTGATGAACAGCGACGACTACGCCGAATTCCACGCCGCGTTCACCGAGAAGCGGCAACCCAAGTGGCAGGGCAAGTAGCCGTGCCGGGTCCGATGAGGGTCGCCGTCATCGGGGGCGGGCCCGGCGGGCTGTACGCTGCCGCGCTCCTCAAACGCCTCGACCCGGCGCGGAACGTCACCGTCTGGGAGCGCAACGCGCCCGACGACACCTTCGGCTTCGGTGTCGTCCTCTCCGACGAGACGCTCGGCGGCATCGAGGACGCCGATCCCGTCGTCCACCGCGCGCTCCAGGCCGAGTTCGTCCGTTGGGACGCCATCGACGTCGTGCACCGCGGAAGCACCCTCTCCTCCGGCGGTCACGGCTTCGCCTCCCTCGGGCGCCGCCGGCTGCTGGAAATCCTCCACGAGCGCTGCCGCGGCCTCGGGGTCGAGCTGCGCTTCCGCGCCGAGGCGCCGCCCGCGGCCGAACTCGCCGCGAGCCACGACCTGGTGATCGCCGCCGACGGGGTGCACAGCCTGACGCGGGACGCGCACCGCGACGCGTACCGCCCCCGTATCGAGACCCACCGCTGCCGCTACATCTGGCTCGCCGTCGACTTCGCCTTCGACGCCTTCCGCTTCGAGATCGCCGAGACCGAGCACGGCGTCATGCAACTCCACGGCTACCCCTACGCACGCCCCGGCACGGGCGCGCACCCCGACGGTGCGTCCACCGTCATCGTCGAGATGCGGGAGGAGGTCTGGCGCGGCGCCGGCCTCGACCGGTTCGACGAGACCGAGTCCACGGAAGCGTGCGCCAAGATCTTCGCCGACGCACTCGGCGGCCGCCCGCTCCGGGGCAACAACTCGAGCTGGATCGCCTTCCGCACGGTCGTCAACGAGCGCTGGTCGCACGGCAATACCGTGCTCCTCGGCGATGCGGCCCACACCGCCCACTTCTCCATCGGCTCCGGCACCAAGCTCGCAGTCGAGGACGCCCTCGCGCTCGCCGCATGCCTGGAGGAGCAGCCCGACCTGCCCGCCGCACTGGCCGCCTACGAGGCCGAGCGGCGCCCCGTCGTCGAGTCGACGCAGCGCGCCGCCCGCGCGAGCCTGGAGTGGTTCGAGGACCTCGGCACGTATCTCGGCCAGCCGCCGCGGCAGTTCGCGTTCAACCTGCTCACCCGAAGCCGCCGCATCACCCATGACAATCTGCGGCTGCGCGACCCGGGGTTCGTCGCCGCCGTCGAGCGCGACGAGGGCGTGGAACCCGGCACACCGCCGATGTTCACGCCGTTCCGGCTCCGCGGTCTGACCCTGCGCAACCGCGTCGTCGTCTCGCCCATGGACATGTACTCCGCCGGTGACGGCGTCCCGGGCGACTTCCACCTCGTCCACCTCGGGGCGCGCGCCCTCGGAGGCGCCGGACTGGTCATGACCGAGATGGTGTGCGTGAGCCGCGAGGGGCGCATCACCCCGGGCTGCGCGGGCCTGTACGAGCCCGGGCACGAGGCGGCGTGGCGGCGCGTCACCGACTTCGTGCACGCCGCGTCGCCGGGCACGGCGATCGGCGTCCAGCTCGGTCACTCCGGCCGCAAGGGCTCCACCCGGCTGATGTGGGAGGGCATCGACCAGCCGCTCCCGGACGGCAACTGGCCGGTGGTCGCCCCCTCGCCGCTGCCGTACCGGGCTGGCGTCAACCAGGTGCCGCATGCGCTGGGCGCCTTTGAACTGGCGGACATCCGCGAACAGTTCACGGCCTCGGCCCGCCGCGCCGCGGACGCAGGCTTCGATCTCCTCGAACTCCACTGCGCCCACGGCTATTTGCTCTCCAGCTTCCTCTCCCCGCTGACCAACCGGCGCACCGACGCCTACGGCGGCGACCTCACCGCCCGGCTTCGCTTCCCCCTCGAAGTCTTCGACGCCGTACGGTCGGTGTGGCCGGACGACCGTCCGATGACCGTCAGGATCTCGGCCACGGACTGGGCGGAGGGCGGCACCACGAGCGAGGACGCGATCGGAATCGCCCGCGCCTTCGCCGCCCACGGGGCGGATGCCATCGACGTCTCCACCGGACAGGTCGTGCCCGAGGAGCGGCCGGAGTACGGTCGCTCATACCAGACGCCGTACGCCGACCGGATCCGCAACACCCTGGGCATTCCGGTCATCGCGGTCGGCGCCATCTCCTCCTGGGACGACGTCAATTCACTGGTGCTCGCAGGCCGCGCCGACCTCTGCGCCCTCGCCCGCCCGCACCTCTACGACCCGCACTGGACGCTTCACGCCGCGGCCGAACAGGGCTACACCGGCCCCGGCGCCCCCTGGCCCCTGCCGTACCAGGCAGGCAGCCGCACCCCGCCGACGGGCCGCACGGACGCCCCGAAGCCGAGGCTGAGCCTGGGCACGGGCCGGAGCAGCTGACGGAACAACGGATCAGGCGAAAACCGCGGTGTCGAGGGCGAAGGCGAACGCCTCGGGCAGGTCCAAGGGCTTGCCGAAGGGTACGCGGGTGGACTGCTTGGAGTCGCCGTCATGAGGCTCGGCATGCAGTGTCACGGTGCCGTCCGAACGGTCGACGAGCAGGTAGAAGGGGATGCCCGCGGCCGCGTAGCCGCGCCGCTTGGGGCCACGGTCCTTGTCGGGGCGGGGGGACGTGACCTCCACCGTCATCACGACGCCCTCGGGTTTTGCCCATGCATCCATGCCGCGGAACGTACCGGTGGGGCCGATGGTGGCATCGGGATGAACCGACCCAGTGGCGTGATGAGCCTCTTGGTGCCCGCTGCGTAGAGGTCCGCAGCGGAATGTCGGCTGATCTGCCCGATCAGTCGGCCGACCATGTCCTCGTGGTCTCCGTCGGGCGGCGGGGTCACGACGATCTCCCCCTCGATGAGCTCGGCGCGGTAGCCCTCGGGAACCGTGAGTTCGAGGAAGGCAGCAAGCATGGAGTCCCCCTCTGCCTGGCCGGAATGCTCCATTGCGGGCATCGCCATCGCTGCTCCCTCCTGGTCACCAAAGGTCCGCCCCGACATGGTCAGAACAGTCCCCGCGCGGGGAAGCGGTCGGATGAACCAACGATCACCAGCGCCCGCGGTCACGCCTCCGACAGCACGCTCCTCGCGTGTGCCGCCGCCGGGGTGCGGAGTTTCGCGTGGAGAGCCGTGAAGACCTCCGAGCTGCGCCCGCCCGGCCAGTCGGCGGGAAGCAGCTCCGGAGGCAGGCCCGGGTCCTCGTACGGGAGGTGGCGCCAGGAGTCGAGCATCAGCAGATGGTCGCGGTACGCCTCCGCGCGGTCCGCGGTCCGGCGGGACGTCCAGCGCCGGAGCAGCGGCGCGTGCTCGTCCAGGAACGCCCGGTGCAGTTTCGCGATAGCGTCCAGGTCCCACCAGCGCGCCACCGCACCGGGTGTGGGCTCGAAGCCGGTGTGCGTACCGGTGAACAGGTCGACGTACGGGGCGAGTTCGAGGCGGTCGAGGGTGTGGCGGGTCTCCTCCAGCAGATGCGCGGGGGCGATCCACACACCGGGTGCGGCCGTGCCGAAGCCGAGCCGGGCCAGGCGCGAGCGGAGCAGATGGCGCTTGTTGCGCTCCTGCTCGGGGACCGAGAAGACGGCCAGGACCCAGCCGTCGGAGAGCCGCGGGGACCGGCGGCCGAAGATGCGGCGGTCGCCGTCGTCCAGAAGCTGCCGGGCGCCCTCGGAGAGCATGTAACCGGCCGCGCCGCCGGGCGTACGGGCCGGGACCAGCAGCCCGCGCCGCTTCAGCCGGGAGACGGCTGAGCGCACCGACGGCGGGTCGACATCGACCGCTCCCAGGAGGCGGATCAGCGCGGCGATCGGCAACGGTCCGTCCCCGGGTGCGCGCCCGCGCCCGTACGCACCGTAGAGCGTGACGATCAGGGAACGCGGGGTGTGCTCGGCCACGTGATCACTTTAGAGGGTGAGCGGACGGTGCGGTTGTCCGTCGGGCGTCCGCCCCCGCCCGTCCGGTTTCCGTAGCCGCCGGCCCGCCGTTCGCGTCGCGGAGCCGGAAGCGCTGCAGCTTGCCGGTCGCCGTACGGGGCAGCGCGTCGAGGAAGACGATCTCGCGCGGGCACTTGTACGGCGCTATCCCCGCCTTGACGAACTCCCGCAGGGAGGACACGGCTTGTCCGTCGCGGCGCGCGCCCTCGCGCAGGACCGCGTAGGCCACGACGACCTGGCCGCGCTCCTCGTCCGGGCGGCCGACGACCGCCGCCTCCAGGACGTCGGGGTGGCGGAGCAGGGCGTCCTCGACCTCGGGTCCGGCAATGTTGTACCCGGCGGAAATGATCATGTCGTCGGCGCGGGCCACGTAGCGGAACCAGCCGTCGGGCTCCCGTACATAGGTGTCGCCGGTCATGTTCCAGCCGTCCCGGACGTATTCCTGCTGCCGCTCGTCGGCCAGATAGCGGCAGCCCGTCGGGCCGCGGACCGCGAGCAGCCCGGGCTCCCCGTCCGGGACGGGCAGTCCGTCCGCGCCGACGACCCGGGCCTGGAAGCCGGGCACGAGGACACCGGTGGTACCGGGCCGGATCAGCTCGTCGGCGGCCGAGATGAAGATGTGCAGCAGTTCGGTCGCGCCGATGCCGTTGATGACGGGGATCCCGGTCCGCTCGCGCCAGGCGCTCCAGACGGCCTCGGGCAGGTTCTCCCCGGCCGAGACGCAGCGGCGCAGCGAGGACAGATCGTGGGTGTCGAGCAGGTCGAGCATTACCCGGTACGCGGTGGGGGCGGTGAAGAGGACCGACACCCGGTGGCGTTCGATCGCCTCCGGGAGCTGCCGCGGTCCGGCCTGCTCCAGCAGCAGCGCACTTGCCCCGGCCCGCATCGGGAAGATCACCAGCCCGCCGAGGCCGAAGGTGAAACCGAGCGGCGGGCTGCCCGCGAACCGGTCGTCGGGCCGCGGCTTGAGGACGTGCTCGGAGAAGGTGTCCGCGATGGCGAGCACATCGCGGTGGAAGTGCATGCACCCCTTGGGCCGTCCCGTGGTGCCGGACGTGAAGGCGATGAGCGCCACGTCGTCCGCGGAGGTGGCGACCGCCTCGTAGACCTCGGGGTAGGACGCGCTCCGGGAGAGCAGGTCCTCGGACCCCTCCCCGCCGTAGGTGCAGATCCGCAGGTCCGGGACCTCGGCCTTGACCAGGTCGTCCACGGAGCGGATGTCGCACAGCGCGTGCCGGACCCGGGCCTTCTCGCAGATGCCGGCGAGCTCCAGCGGGCGCTGCGAGGCGAGTACGGTGACGGCGACCCCGCCCGCCTTCATCACGGCGAGCCAGCAGGCGGCGAGATGGGGCGTGGTGGGGCCGCGCAGCAGGACGCGATTGCCCGGTACGAGGCCGAGATCGGAGGTGAGGACATGCGCGATCCGGTCGACCCGGGCGCGCAGCTCGCCGTACGACCAGACCTCGCCCGCGCCGCCGACGAACGCCGGCCGGTCGGCGCCGAACCGCTCCACCGTGGCGTCCAGCAGCTCGGCGCCGCAGTTGAGCCGGTCCGGGTAGCGCAGAGCGGGCAGGTCGAAGTGCAGCTCCGGCCACTGGTCCGGCGGCGGCAGATGATCGCGTGCGAAGGTGTCCTGGTGAGCTGACGGCTTGAGCTCCATGGCGGATGCGCCCCCTCGAACGCCGGTCCTGGAATGGGGTGGATTCAGGCCCGTGCGGTTGCAGACGAGCGTAACGTGATGGTGACGACAGTCAACAGCCCGCGATACGAGAAGAGGGTGCAGATGCCCGTGTTCGCGCTCGATCCGGAGCAAGAGGAATGGTGCGCGCAGGTGCGCGGCCTGGCCGCGGAACGGCTGCGGCCGCTCGCGGAGAAGGGCGAGCCCGGGCGGGTGAACCGGCCCTTGGTGGCGGCCCTCGGCGAACTCGGCCTGCTGGAGCGGGTGTTCCCCGGACGGCAGCCGGGCGCGCCGTCGGGCGTCCCCGCGGAGGGACGGCGCGTCTCCGCCCTGGACCTGTGCCTGCTGCGCGAGTCCCTGGCCCGGGAGTGCACGGAGGCGGAGACCGCGCTCGCCCTGCAGGGTCTGGGCGCGTACCCGGTGGTCCAGGCGGGCAGTGACGAGCAGCGGGAGCGTTGGATCCCCGGGGTGGTGGCCGGGCGGGCGGTCGCCGCGTTCGCGCTGAGCGAGCCGGGCGCGGGCTCCGACGCGGCGGCGCTGGAGCTGGCGGCGGAACCCGACGGAGACGGTGCTTGGCGGCTGAACGGCGAGAAGTGCTGGATCTCCAACGCCCCCGAGGCCGATTTCTACAGCGTCTTCGCCCGCACGGGTGAGGGCGCGGCCGCCCGGGGCATCACGGCATTCCTCGTGCCCGCCGACCGCCCTGGCCTGTCGGGCGAACGGCTCGACATGCTCTCCCCGCACCCCATCGGCGCGGTGCGTTTCGACGGCGTTCCGGTCACCGCCGCCGATGTCCTTGGCGAACCCGGCCAGGGCTTCGGCGTCGCCATGCGGACCCTCAACCTCTTCCGCCCGAGCGTCGGCGCGTTCGCCGTCGGGATGGCGCAGGCCGCGCTGGACGCCGCCCTGGCGCATGCGGCGCGGCGCACCGCGTTCGGCGGGCCGCTGAAGGACCTCCAGTCCGTCTCCCACCAGCTCGCCGAGATGGCCACGCGTACGGAGGCGGCGCGGCTGCTCGTCCACGCCGCCGCGGCCGCGTACGACAGCGGCGCCCCCGATGTCGCCAAGCGTTCGGCCATGGCCAAGCTGCTCGCCACGGAGACGGCGCAGTACGTGGTCGACACGGCGGTCCAGATCCACGGCGCCCGTGCCCTGCAAACAGGGCATCTGCTGGAGCACCTCTATCGCGAGGTCCGGGCCCCGCGAATCTATGAGGGCGCCACCGAGGTCCAGCGCACCATCATCGCGAAGGAGCTGTACCGATGAGCGAGCACACGGACGGCGGACCGGTCGGTCCCGCCCTGACGCGTGTCAATCCGCCCGAGCTGTCCCCTCCGACCGGCTTCAGCCACGCCGTGCAGGCGACCGGCGGCCGACTGGTCTTCCTGGCCGGTCAGACGGCCCTCGACGGCGACGGCAAAGTCGTGGGGGACACGCTGCCGGAGCAGTTCGGGACGGCGCTCACCAACCTCCTCGCGGCCCTGCGTGCCGCGGGCGGGGGACCGGAGCACCTGGCGCGCGTCACGGTCTACGCCACGGACGTCGCCGCCTACCGCCGCCACGCGGCCGAAATCGGCCGTATCTGGCGGCGGTTGGCGGGGCGGGACTACCCGGCGATGGCGGTGATCGGGGTGGTCAGGCTGTGGGACGAGCAGGCGATGGTGGAGGTGGACGGGTTCGCGGTCCTGCCGTAGCGCCGCCCGACCGGACGCGATCGACCAGCAGCCGCCCGTGCACGGTCAGCCGGGCATTACGGTGCGACATGAAGACCTCAGCGCGTGGTGTGGCGCCCGGACACCTCAACCACGCCGGAGGTCTTCACCCTTGATCAGCCCCCGCGAGCGTCAACAACGCCCATGGTCGGAACAACCGGCGCGCGGCGGCCCGCGGACGTACGGAACCGGGCGGGGCATGTGGCCGTACGGGACCGGGGGGGCGTGTGACCGTACGGGACCGGGGGGCGTGTGGCAGTCCGGAACGGGGCGTGTGGCCGTACGGAACCGGGCGGGGCGTGGGGTCAGTCCGCCGCGCCCGGGACGACCAGACGCAGCTCGTAGGCGAGGATCACCGCCTGCGCCCGGTCCCGCAGCCGCATCTTGCCGAACAGCCGGTTGATGTGTGTCTTCAGCGTGTTGTCGCTGATCGTGAGGGCCTGAGCGATCTCGGCGTTGGACAGGCCTTGGCCGATGAGGGTCAGCACCTCGACCTCGCGCGCCGTGAGATCCCCGGTGGAGGCCGCGGGAGGCCCGGGACGCCGCCGGCGGACGTAGTCGGCGATGAGGCGTTTCGTCACCTCGGGGGCCAGCAGGGCGTTGCCGTCCGCGACCACCCGTACCGCATGGAGCAGTTCGGCGAAGGTCGCGTCCTTGAGCAGAAAGCCGCTGGCCCCTGCGGCCAGGGCGTCGTAGACGTACTCGTCCAGGCCGAAGGTGGTGAGCATCAGGACCTTCGTCCCCCCGGAGGGCGGGGCCAGGATCGTGCGGGCGGCCTCGATGCCGTTCATCCCCGGCATTCGGATGTCGAGCAGTGCGACGTCCGGGCGCCGCTCGGCCACCACCCGGACCGCTTCCTCCCCGTTCCGCGCCTCACCGACCACGTCGATGTCGTCCTGCGTCGCCAGCAGATTCACAAAGGCACTGCGCACCATGGCCTGGTCGTCGGCGACGACCGCCCGTGTGGTGCGCGTTATGCGCGTTATGCGCGTTACGGACGATACCTTGACGCACGTTTGACGCATACGGCGCATGTCTGACGCACGTCCTGACGTGTCGTCAGGTGTTGGGCTGCAGGTCAGTAGCCCGCGAGGGCTGGGATCTGGCCGAGGGCTTTGCCGGAACATTGCCGAGTCAGTAGGAGTTGGGGCCGTGCGGGCTCCAGTGGTGGAGGAAGGGCCGCAGGTCGTCAGGCCGGGGTTCCGGGACATCGGGTAGCCAGGGAGCCGTACTCGGAGGGTTCAGGCGCTCGAGATGTGCGTAGGCGAACCCGAGCCATGCCTCGGCTTTGGTCCTTTCCTGCCCGGCCGGCAGGGCTTCTACTTGGGCTCGGACGGAGGCCACGTATTCGGCCAGCCGCGTCGCGTGGTGCCATGCTTCCGCCTGGATCTCGAGGTGCTTCACGTGGCATGCCTCGGCGTAGTCGAGGCGAGCCTGCTGCATCGCCGCTTCCCAACGCAGTCTCTGCTGTCTGGCCGTCTCCAGGTCTGCCAGCCGCTTGCGTTCGGCGGCTACTCCGAGGAGGGTCACTTCCTGTGCGATCTCTGCGAGTTGGCCTCCCAGGGGGCGGTCGGGGGTGTCGGCCCATTCGCTGGCTCGGTGGGGATTCGCCGCGGAGGGATGAAGCGCAGGCGGTCGGAGGGGTTGTAGTCGAAGCGGGGGATGCGGACCCAGGAGTGCTTCTTGGTCTCGGCCACACGTTGCCTTCGAGGCCCCCATGCAGACCTGTGCGCTGGATCCGCCAGAAGTACGAGCGGCTCGTGGCCAAACGGAAGGCCGTCGCGAAGATGCAGGAGATCGCCCGGCGATACGCCCGCGTGTTCGCCCAATGGCGTCTGACCATGCACGCCGTATCGGTCTGATGATCAGAACGACAAGAGCCGTATGACGGGAGACTGTCACGTACGGATCTGTGAGAGCCGAGGGGTGAGATCCCCCTGGCTACTCGGCCACATCCAGCTACAGGAGGTTGGCGACCTTGTCTTAAGACCTGCTTCTCCAGGTCGTCGGTCACTTCATGGAGCCAGTCCATCGCCCGATAGCAGGACTGCTCGCCGATCTCGGCCAGGCGGTCGATGCGCGCGTCATGGGTGATCCAGTCCGCGGCGGCGAGCTTGGACGAAGGCGCCAGCGCCCGGTTGGCGACCAGGGCGAACAGCACCCGCTCGGTGGCCGTCATGTCCCGGCGACGGCCATGCTTGGGCTGTCCGACCCGGCCCACGATCTGGTCGATCTTCAACTGGTGCCACAGGTGGTCGAGGACGTAGGTGCCGCCGAACGGCACCGAGGAGACGAACTCCAGGTCCGACGCTGCGGTCGCGGCCAGCGCGTCACCCGGCTCCAGCAGCTTCGATAAAGAGACGCGACGAGGCGCCTGACCGCGCCGCGGTCGAGCTGTCCTCACGGCCGAAGGTGAACAGGGCAGCGGGCGGAGGTGAGCGCGTCGAGGTCGCCTTTTCCTCCGCGCCGGCCACGGCCAGCTCGGTGCGCACGCCGAGCACAATGCCCAGCGGCTGCCCGTACAGCTCGCTCACCGGCGTCTCCCACGGCGGCGTCACACTGAACGGCACGGTGCGGTGCTCCTCCTCACCGAGCCGGGACCCGCCGCCGACAGTGCACCGCTCGAAGACGACGAAGCCCTCGCTCTCGCCCTCCTCGTGTTCGGCTTCGACCCGGGCGACGAGCTCCAGGGTCATGTGCTCGATCTCCACGGCCGAACCGCCGCCCTGCAGATGCACCTTCCCCGACAGTGCCCCGCCCGGCGGCACGGCATCGCCGTCCAGCACCGTGTCCACCGAGGACCGCCCACACCGAAGGCCCGGAGCAGCCGTTGAACACCATGACGGTGCCGCTCTTTCACTGATCGCACTGGTCGTTGCACGGCCCGGCGGTGAAGCCCGCCGCAGCCGTCGGCACCAGAACTACCTGACGCGGTAGAGAAGTTCCCAAAGACCGCCGGATGGGTGACGCGTTACAGCTATTACCGCAAGGCACATCGCATCCGGGGGAAGGGGCTGGGCTGTCAGGGTGAGGGACGCGGTAGTGCCATGTCAGAAAAGGCCGGAACGACGTTGAACAAGGAAGGGGGAATGGCTTGCCCGGCTGATGACACAAGGGAGATCGGGGATGCGAGCAAACAAGATCGCGACCGCCACCATGCTGGTCCTGGCAGTAAGCGGATGGGGAGTAGCAGGATCCACGACGGCATTCGCCGACAAGGGCCCCGCGCATGACGGGAAGGCGAAGGCTGCCGACAAAGGCCCTGCCCATGGGAAGGCGAGGGCCAGGGCGGAGGGAGGATCGTCCACCGGCGCGGATCTCTTCCAGCAGAACTTCGCGCAGTCCGCCCGGCAGAACAACAACTGCAACAACCCCAACACGGGGGGTGTATTCGGACCACGAGCGGTGACGCTCACCGATAGCCGGGCAACGGGCCGGTGCGTGACCACCGACGGTTCCCTGACAGCGCTCTCCCGCGTCCACAACGGTCCCGCCCACGCCCAAGGCGGTTCATCGACCGCAAGCGTGGTTCAGCAGAACATCGCCCAGCGCGGACGGCAGAACAACAGCTGCAACAACGTCAACGAGTCGTCCATCACGCTGGACAGCAGCCGGGTGGAGGGCCGCTGCACAGACCAGGACATTTCGCTGAGCACGCATTCGCGTATCAAGGGGGGTGGCGCCCGGGCAGAAGGCGGTTCTAACGCCGCCGTTCCCATGATCCAGCAGAACGTGGCGCAGGAAGGCCGGCAGAACAACAACTGCAACAACCCCGACGACGCGAACCTCGCGCTGACAGACGGCAGCCAGGTCCTGCGTTGCGGGAACAAGGACGGCTCCCTCAACAAGTACACCCGTATCAAGGGCGGCGGCGCGCGAGCCGAGGGCGGAAGTAGCGCAGCCAGCTTCGTGGAACAGCAGAACGTCGCGCAGGAGGGCCGCCAGAACAACACCTGCAACAACCGTAACCTCTCCAGCCTCACCGGTGGCCAGGAGAGGAGCCGTTGCGGGAACAAGGACTTCTCGTTCAGCAAGCACACCCGTATCAAGGGGGGCGGTGCCCGAGCCGAAGGCGGCTCCGGCACACTCAGTGACGTCAACCAGCAGAACATCGCGCAGGAGGGCCGGCAGAACAACACCTGCAACAACCCCAACAACTCCCCGGTCACGGTGGAGGGGGGCAGCCGGGAAACAAGCCACTGCCGGAATAAGGACACTTCGTTCAGCAAGCACACCCGTATCAAGGGGGGCGGCGCCCGAGCCCAAGGCGGCTCAGCCAACAGCGTGGACCAGCAGAACATCGCGCAGGAGGGCCGGCAGAACAACACCTGCAACAACACCAACGCCGCGCTCACCAACACGCTAGCGGGCAGCCAGGAAACAAGCCACTGCCGGACCAAGGACGCCTCGTTCAGCAAGCACACCCGTATCAAGGGGGGCGGCGCCCGAGCCCAAGGCGGCTCAGCCACAGGCGAGGGAGCCGATGTGAATCAGCAGAACATCGCGCAGGAAGGCCGGCAGAACAACATCTGCAGCAACCCCAACGTCCCGTTTGTGGACCTGACGGAGACCCGGGTCGAGGGCCGCTGTGCGGACCAGGACTTCTCCTTCAGTAAGCACACCCATATCAAGGGCGGCGGTGCGCGAGCAGACGGCGGCTCAGCCAACAGCCTGATCCAGCAGAACATCGCGCAGGAAGGCCGCCAGAACAACACGTGCAGCAACACCAACGACGAGCTGTTTGCCATCGTTGTGACGGAGGGTCGGCGGGAGGGCCGTTGCGGGAACAAGGACCACTCCTTCAGCAAGCACACCTATTCCAAGGGCGGTGGCGCCCGAGCCAACGGCGGCAGCGCAACAGCCGCGCTGAGCCAGCAGAACATCGCTCAGGAAGGCCGGCAGAACAACACCTGCGGTAACACCAACGCCGGCACGGACATCAGACTGACGAGGAGCCGGCTGGACAGCCATTGCGGGAACAAGGACCACTCGTTCAGCAAGCACACCGTGAACAAGGGCGGGGGTGCGCGAGCCCAAGGCGGCTCAGCCAGCAACGTGAACCAGCAGAACATGGCGCAGGAAGGGCGGCAGAACAACAACTGCTCCAACCCCAACGACAGTTTCATCAGTATCATCGATGCCCGATTTGTAAGCCGTTGCGGGAACAAGGACCACTCGTTCAGCAAGCACACGGTGAACAAGAGCGGCGGTGCCGAGGCCAACGGGGGGCGCGGGCCAACGGTGGCCAGGCAGAGGAACGTGGCGCAGGAAGGGCGGCAGAACAACAACTGCTCCAACCTCAACAGGAGCTTCTTCGACGACCTGAACCGTGGCCAGGTGGATGACCGTTGCGGGAACAAGGACCGCTCGTACAGCAAGAAGGTGATGGTCAAGAACGGCGGTGCCAAGGCCAACGGCGGCTCAGCCACAGCCATTGCCCTCGAGCAGCAGAACATCGCGCAGGAAGGCCGGCAGAACAACACCTGTGCGTCACCCAACAGCACCGATTTTGTGCTGGAGGATGTCCAGGTGAAGAACCGGTGCGGCAACAAGGACCACTCGTACAGCAAGAAGGTGCTGGTCAAGAGCGGTGGCACCCGCGTCGAAGGCGGCTCCAGCACCGCTGGCAACGCGAATCAGCAGAACATCGCCCAGGAAGGCCGGCAGAACAACGCCTGCGCCAACCTCAACGACGCTACTGAATTCAGTGTGACCCGCAGTCGGCTGGACCGTACGTGCCACAACAAGGACCATTCCTTCAGCAAGAAGGTGCTGGTCAAGAGCGGTGGCGCCCGCGTCGAAGGCGGCTCCGGCACAGGTCTGCTGAACCAGCAGAACATCGCCCAGGAAGGCCGGCAGAACAACGCCTGCGCCAACCTCAACCAATCGCCTTTTGTGGTGACCGACAACCGCCTGGACCGCAACTGCGGCAACAAAGACCGCTCCTTCAGCAAGAAGGTGCTGGTCAAGAGCGGTGGCGCCCGCGTCGAAGGCGGCTCCAGCACAGGCGGCGCCGTGGTTCAGCAGAACATCGCTCAGGAAGGCCGGCAGAACAACGCCTGCGCCAACTTCAACAACTCGCCAATTACGGCGACCGAGGGCCGGCTTGAGAGCCGCTGCAAGACAACCGATGAGTCCGAGAACCTGGGAACAAAGAAGGTCACCGGCGGCGCTCGAGCCGAAGGCGGCTCCAGCACAGGCGCCACCGTGAGCCAGCAGAACATCGCCCAGGAAGGCCGGCAGAACAACGCCTGCGACAACCCCAACGAAACGGATATCACCGGGAACGGTGGCCGGTCGAGGGTGGGCTGCAAGACGCTGGACCACTCCGCGAATCTGGGCACCGCAGAGATCGGCGGCGGCGCCCAGGCTGAAGGCGGCTCCAGCACGGCCGGGCTGTTCCAGCAGAACATCGCCCAGGAAGGCCGGCAGGACAACGCCTGCGCCAACCCCAACAACCTCACCCTTTCCACCACCGGCAGCAGCACCACGCACACCCACTGCACCGCCATCGACCACTCCACCAACATCCGCACAACCAACCGGTAAAGCGGGGCTGACACCACCGACCTCGGGCTTGTCCCACAAGGGGGTCAACACTGGCTGGTCCAGGGGACGGGACCCCAATGGCCTAGCGAAGTGAAACCGCCGCTGGGGGCTCCTCGTTCCAGGAGCTGAGGTCTTCGCGGCTCTTCCTTGCGTCAGCCAGCCAAGCCAGAAGTCATCCGGTGCCGTTCCCACCCGCCGAGGGGAGAGTGGGAACGCTTCGGACAAAAGGGCCACCCCTGGCCCGAGCAGCCGACCGGGACCAGGGGTGGTCCATGTCATTGAGGACCGCCCGCAGGCCGTGACGTAGGGGAGTGGCATGCGGAAGAAGGGGAATTCGCGGGTGCAGCGGTGGCGGCTCACCCAGGAAGGCGTGCCCGCTGTCGTCGTTGCCGGTGGGAGTGTGGTGGGGGCGGGACCTCGCCCCACCCCGGTGGCCCCGCAGGCCCTGCACCGGCCGACCCGGAAGGGGGCGGCTCGTCGTCGCCGAACCGGCACGCCGCGCGGCTCTCCCCTGACAACGCGGGTCTTCAAAGTTGAGCGGTGCGGAGGTGCCCGAGCTTGATCACGCGGTTGATCCCTTGGCTTTGGCGTTGCTGTGGCCGGAGTCGATGAACGCGGAGATCTCGGTCCACCAGCGGCCGACGGTGACGGCGAGCCGGCGGACTTCGGGGATATCGGCGTCCGCGTACCAGGTCAGGAACCTCCACCGCGCGTGGCCGATGGGGTGGCGGTCGGCGCCGGTGCGGGCCAGGGCGAGGAGGTTGCGCAGGCACTCCTTGGCGATCCACGCGGTCAGCAGGATGCGGCCGATCTTTCCTTGGCATCCTCCGGGCATGCCGACTCTGCGTGCTCCGACACCAGATGAACTCCAGCCGTATCTGAAGGGCTGGAGTCCTCATGCACCCAACGAGGTGGCGGCCGGTGACATGCGAGAGCCGGCGTCCTGCTGGTTCCCGTCCCTCGATCGGATCGGTGCCGTCACACGTTTCACCGCTGTGGCGTTTCGGCATCCGTCGCTGTGTCCAAGGAGGTGGCCATCAGCGAGGGCCGGGCCGAAGTCGTCCACTTCAATGAGCCTTTTCCAACCTGGCTGGATGGGTGGGTAGTTGGGCTGGAGGGCGGTGTCCGGACGTGAAGAAGCTCCTGGTAGACGGGTTCACGACCAAGATCGCCTGTCCATCAGGAGCTTCCGCGTGCTTGTCTACCGTCCGGCATCGATGTGTCCACCTCGACCCTGCGCTTCCTGTCCGCTCACCTGCGGGCCCGCCGCCAGGAACGCGGAACACGTTGGCGCCGGGTGAGCGTGGGGGGTCAGGCCCTGCTTGTCCTCGCGCACCTGCGCTCCGGCCATACCTACGCTCAACTCGCCGTCGGATTCGCGTCGGCACCACGACTGCCTACCGGTACATCGCCGAGGCCATCGATGTCCTGGCCGCCCTCGCACCGACCCTCGCCGAAGCGATGAAGACCGCGTCCACCAAGGCATTCGTGATCCTCGACGGGACGCTGCTGCCGATCGACCGGATCGCCGCCGACCGGCCCTTCTACTCCGGGAAACACAAGAAGCACGGCATGAACGTGCAGGTGATCACCGATCCGGCGGGGCGGCTGCTGTGGGCATCGCTCGCGTTGCCTGGAGCAGTCCACGACATCAAGGCCGCGCGAACCCACGGCATCATCGACGCCCTGGAGGAAGCCGCCGTGGAGTGTTGGGCCGACAAGGCCTACCGAGGCGCCGGCGGCAGCATACGGGTGCCCTACTGGGGTCGCTGGGAGACGCTTTCCACAGGTCAGCAGGCCGTCAACCGCTCGCACGCGAAGATCCGCGCACTCGTCGAGCAAGCCACGGCCACCCTCAAGACCTGGCGGCTCCTGCGCAAGCCGCGATGCTCCACAACCCGCATCACCAACCTCGTTCAAGCCGTCCTCACCCTGCACCTGACCTGCTCAAACTGAGGTTGGAAAAGGCTCACTGGAAGAAGCGGCTGGAGAAGGACCTCGGTCCGACCTCCATCCGTCTGGTCTGGGCGACTCTCTCCAGCGTCCTCCGGGCTGCGGTCGAGGACCGACGCCTGGGACGCAACCCATGCCGGTCCAGCACGGTCGGCCCTCGGGCCGCCGCACCCGGAAGGGTCGAAGCGTGGCCGCCCGAACGGGTTCTGGCGGTACGGGAGGCCCTGCCGGACCGGTACCGGCTCCTTCTCGTGATCGGAGCAGGTCTCGTGCTCCGCCAAGGGGAGGCGCTCGGTCTCTCGGCGGACGACATCGACTTCGAGAAGGAAGTCGTGCACGTCCGGCGGCAGGTCAAGGTGGTGCGGTGAAGGTGTGTTTCGCACTCCCCAAGGGCCGCAAGGTCCGGGACGTGCCGTTGCCGACCAGCGTGGCCCGGGCCATCCAGCAGCATATGGAGCTGTTCGCGCCGGTGCCGGTCACGCTGCCCTGGGACGACCCGACTCCGGCCGAGACGCCGGTGGAGGCCAAACACCGGCGGCCGAGGACCTACAGCCTCCTGGTGACGGGACGCGAGCGGAAGACCATCAACCGGAACTACTTCAACTCCTACGTGTGGAAGCCCGCTCTGGCCACGGCGGGAGTGATCGCCCCGCTGGACGAGGGCAGCATCGACGGTGCTCGCGTGTGGGAGCCGTCCCGGGAGCACGGCTTCCACGCCCTGCGCCACTTCTACGCCTCCGAGGAACTGGAGGCTGGCGAATCGGTCGTCTCCCTGGCACGCTGGCTTGGGCACTCGGACCCCGGCTTCACGCTGCGGAAGTACTCCCACTTCCTGCCCCGCGCCGGCGCACGGGGCAGCGCCGCCATCGACGCGGTTTTCGCGTAGCCGTAGGTAGGGCCCCGGAGCGTGGCCCGCAGCCCGCCGCAGGCCCAAAACTCCAGTCCCAGAGATGCCGCCGCACGTTGTCTGACGCGCTAAGCAGCAGGTCAGCCAGGTGCGGCGGCACGCGCCGTTCAGATGTCGCGGAAGATCTCGATCTGCGCGCCCACGGAATTCAGCCGCTCCGCCAGGTCCTCGTAACCCCGGTTGATGACATAGACGTTGCGCAGGACGGACGTGCCTTCCGCGGCCATCATCGCCAGCAGGACGACCACGGCGGGTCGCAGCGCCGGCGGGCACATCATCTCGGCCGCACGCCAGCGCGTCGGGCCCTCGACCAGCAGGCGGTGCGGGTCGAGGAGTTTGACGTCCGCGCCGAGGCGGTTGAGGTCCGTCAGATAGATGGCCCGGTTGTCGTAGACCCAGTCGTGGATCAGGGTCGAGCCCTCGGCCGTTGCGGCGATCGCCGCGAAGAACGGCACGTTGTCGATGTTCACGCCGGGGAACGGCATCGGGTGGATCTTGTCGATCGGCGCCCGCAGCTTTGACGGCCGTACGGTGAGGTCGGTCAGCCGGGTGCGGCCGTTGTCCGCCGCGTACTCCGCCGTGCGCTCCGTGTCGAGGCCCATCTCCTCCAGAACGGCAAGTTCGATCTCCAGGAACTCCACCGGCACGCGACGGATGGTCAGTTCCGACTCCGTGACCACGGCCGCGGCCAGCAGGCTCATCGCCTCCACCGGGTCCTCGGACGGCGCGTAGTCCACATCGCGGTCAATGGCCGACGTGCCGTGCACGGTGAGGGTCGTGGTGCCGATGCCCTCGACCTTGACACCCAGCTGCTCCAGGAAGAAGCACAGGTCCTGGACCATGTAGTTGGAGCTGGCGTTGCGGATGACCGTCACACCGTCGTGGCGTGCCGCGGCCAGCAGTGCGTTCTCGGTCACGGTGTCGCCGCGCTCGGTCAGCACGATGGGGCGGCCGGGCGTGACGGTGCGGTCGACCCGGGCGTGGTAGGTGCCTTCGGTCGCGGTGACTTCGAGACCGAAGTGCCGAAGGGCCGTCATATGGGGCTGTACGGTGCGGGTTCCGAGGTCGCAGCCGCCCGCGTACGGAAGGCGGAATTGCTCCGTGCGGTGCAGCAACGGGCCCAGGAACATGATGACGCTCCGGGTCCTGCGCGCCGCCGCCATGTCCATCGCGTCGAGATCGAGTTTGGCCGGCGGGACGATCTCCAGGTCGCCGTCGTCGTTGAGCCACCGCGTGCGGACGCCGATGCTGCCCAGCACCTCGAGGATGCGATAGACCTCCTCGATCCGCGCGACCCGGCGGAGCGTGGTGCGGCCGGAGTTGAGCAGCGAACCGCACAGCAGCGCCACGCACGCGTTCTTGCTCGTCTTCACGTCGATGCTGCCGGACAGGGGGCGCCCGCCGACGACCCGCAAGTGCATCGGGCCCGCGTAGCCGAGGGAGACGATCTCGCTGTCGAGCGCCTCACCGATGCGGGCGATCATCTCCAGGCTGATGTTCTGGTTCCCGCGCTCGATCCGATTGACGGCGCTTTGGCTGGTGCCCAGTGCCTCGGCGAGTTGCGTCTGCGTCCACCCCCGGTGCTGCCGCGCGTCACGGATGAGCTTGCCGATGCGTACGAGGTAGTCGTCTGCCATGAGGTCGAGACTATCTCAGATATGAGATGAGGATGACATCGTGTCGTGGTGTGTTTCGGTCGCAACGGTATAAAGCGACCTCCTCTTGCGGCTCTTGATGTCGGCACAATGCGTGTCACGATGCTTTCACCGCACGGTCCGCACGGTCCGCACGGTCCGCACGGTCCGCACGGTTCCGGGAGGTGTGGCCGGTTGCGTCCCGCATGGGCGCGCCCGCGACGGCCCCCGTCCTCGCCTGGGATACGGGGGGCACCGAGGGGCGCCGTGAGTGCCGCGCGCTTCGTGCCTGGCCAGCGGTGGGGGCATGACCGGGCAGCGGTGATGTACTAGAGTTATCTCGACATCGAGATATCTTGCGAGAGGCGCACCGCCGCCGCCCATCGGTAAGGGTTACCTAACTTAGCCTTACCTTAGCGGATCGGCCATGAGCCGGGGCGGCAGGATCGCGTGAGTAACGCGCAATTGATGAAGGAGACTGTCGTGTCGGCGAACAGCTTCGACGCCCGCAGCACACTGCGCGTGGGCGACGAGTCGTACGAGATTTTCCGGCTGGACAAGGTCGAGGGCTCCGCCCGCCTGCCGTACAGCCTGAAGGTGCTGCTGGAGAACCTGCTCCGCACCGAGGACGGCGCGAACATCACCGCCGACCACATCCGCGCGCTGGGCAGCTGGGACGCGAGCGCCCAGCCCAGCCAGGAGATCCAGTTCACCCCGGCCCGCGTGATCATGCAGGACTTCACCGGTGTGCCGTGCGTGGTCGACCTCGCCACCATGCGCGAGGCCGTCAAGGAGCTCGGCGGCGACCCGGCGAAGATCAACCCGCTGGCCCCGGCCGAGCTGGTCATCGACCACTCCGTCATCGCCGACCGCTTCGGCACCCCCGACGCCTTCGTCCAGAACGTGGAGCTGGAGTACGGCCGCAACAAGGAGCGCTACCAGTTCCTGCGCTGGGGCCAGACGGCCTTCGACGAATTCAAGGTCGTGCCCCCCGGCACCGGCATCGTCCACCAGGTCAACATCGAGCACTTGGCCCGCACCGTCATGGTCCGGAACGGCCAGGCCTACCCCGACACCCTCGTCGGCACCGACTCGCACACCACCATGGTCAACGGCCTGGGAGTCCTCGGCTGGGGCGTCGGTGGCATCGAGGCCGAGGCCGCGATGCTCGGCCAGCCGGTCTCGATGCTCATCCCGCGCGTCGTCGGCTTCAAGCTGACCGGTGAGCTGCCCACCGGCACCACCGCCACCGACCTCGTCCTCACGATCACCGAGATGCTGCGCAAGCACGGCGTCGTCGGCAAGTTCGTCGAGTTCTACGGTGAGGGCGTCGCGTCCGTGCCGCTGGCCAACCGCGCCACCATCGGCAACATGTCGCCGGAGTTCGGCTCCACCGCCGCGATGTTCCCGATCGACGCCGAGACCATCAACTACCTGAAGCTCACCGGTCGTTCGCAGGAGCAGCTCGCGCTCGTCGAGGCGTACGCCAAGGAGCAGGGCCTGTGGCTCGACCCTTCCCCTGCCTCCGGCGGGGATGCCCTTACCGCGGAGCCCGACTTCTCCGAGAAGCTGGAGCTGGACCTCTCCACGGTCGTCCCCTCGATCGCCGGCCCGAAGCGCCCGCAGGACCGCATCGTCCTGGCCGAGGCCGCCGAGAAGTTCGCGCAGGACGTCCGCAACTACGTCCCCGTCGCCGACCTCGACGAGGCGGGCATCGAGTCCTTCCCGGCCTCCGACGCCCCGGCCGTCACCAACGGCATGCCGACCAAGCCCACCCCGGTGATCGCCCCCGACGGCAGCCAGTACGAGATCGACCACGGCGCCGTCACCGTAGCCGCGATCACCTCCTGCACCAACACCTCGAACCCGTACGTCATGGTCGCCGCCGCGCTGGTGGCCAAGAAGGCGGTCGAGAAGGGCCTCACCCGCAAGCCGTGGGTCAAGACCACCCTGGCCCCCGGGTCCAAGGTCGTCATGGACTACTACGACCGCGCCGGCCTCACCCCGTACCTCGACAAGCTGGGCTTCAACCTCGTCGGCTACGGCTGCACCACCTGCATCGGCAACTCCGGTCCGCTGCCGGACGAGGTCTCCAAGGCCGTCAACGACGCCGACCTCGCCGTTGTCTCCGTGCTGTCCGGCAACCGCAACTTCGAGGGCCGGATCAACCCTGACGTCAAGATGAACTACCTGGCGTCCCCACCGCTCGTCGTCGCATACGCCATCGCCGGCTCCATGAAGGTGGACATCACCAAGGACGCCCTGGGCACCGACAAGGACGGCAACCCGGTCCACCTCGAGGACATCTGGCCCTCCGAGAAGGAGGTCGAGGAGGTCGTGGCCTCCGCGATCGGCCAGGAGATGTTCTCCACCAGCTACGCCGACGTCTTCGCCGGCGACGCCCAGTGGCAGGCGCTCCCCGTCCCGACGGGCAACACCTTCGAATGGGACCCGGAGTCCACCTACGTCCGCAAGCCCCCGTACTTCGAGGGCCTGACGATGGAGACCACCCCCATCGAGGACATCGCGGGCGCCCGCGTGCTCGCCAAGCTGGGCGACTCCGTCACCACCGACCACATCTCCCCGGCCGGTGCGATCAAGGCCGACACCCCGGCCGGCACGTACCTCACCGAGCACGGCGTCGAGCGGCGTGACTTCAACTCCTACGGCTCCCGTCGCGGCAACCACGAGGTCATGATCCGCGGCACCTTCGCTAACATCCGCCTGCGCAACCAGATCGCGCCGGGCACCGAGGGCGGCTACACCCGCGACTTCACCCAGGACGGCGGACCGGTCTCCTTCATCTACGACGCCTCGCGCAACTACATCGCGCAGGGCACCCCCTTGGTCGTGCTCGCCGGCAAGGAGTACGGCTCCGGCTCCTCCCGCGACTGGGCCGCCAAGGGCACCGCGCTGCTCGGCGTCAAGGCCGTCATCGCCGAGTCGTACGAGCGCATCCACCGCTCGAACCTCATCGGCATGGGCGTCCTGCCGCTGCAGTTCCCCGAGGGCGCCTCGGCCCTCAGCCTCGGCCTGACCGGTGAGGAGACCTTCGACATCACCGGTATCACCGCCCTGAACGACGGCGGAATCCCGGAGACCGTCAAGGTCCGGGCGGGCGAGGTGGAGTTCGACGCCAAGGTGCGCATCGACACCCCGGGTGAGGCGGACTACTACCGCAACGGCGGCATCATGCAGTTCGTGCTGCGCTCGCTGATCCGCAAGTAACGGCGGCCGCACGGTCCGGGGCGGGCTCCCTTCGCGGGGGCCCGGCCCCGTTCGCGTCTCTCCGGGAGCCCGCACCGCATCACGCATACGGCAGGACCGCACCCCCTGCTCGAAGAGGGGTGCGGCCCTGCCGCATGGGGTTTCGGAAACCTTGTCCGGAGACCTGGATCCTAGGAGAGCAGCTCGAATTCGGCCAGAGTTGTGGCACCGCCGACCGCTTCCAGCCGGTAGTGCTCGTAGCGGGCGGGTCTGGCCACCTTGAACGCCCTGGTCTGCCGGTCCCAGGTGAAGGACTCGCCGGACCTGCGGTCGATCTCCTTCCACGTCCTGCCGTCGGCCGAGCCCTTCAAGACCCAGCCCCCCGGTGCGTCGGCCGCCTTCGCAGAGGTGAGCGTGTAGTACGTGACGCGGGAACCGGACTTCAGCGACGGTTCGGCCGTTGTGAAGGACTCGTCCGTCTTCGAGGTGTCGTCCGTCAGTTTCGACCCGTCGTTCCCCGTCACGTCCTGCATCGGGGACGGCTTCGCGTCGCCCTGGGTGAGGGAGGTGGGCCCGGCGTCCGCGCCCGTACCCCACTTCGAGGGCTTCGGGCCCATCGTGAACTCCAGCGTCCCTCCCCGTGCGATGGCGGAGTGCGGCAGAGCGGTGGAGTTCCATGCCTTGCCGTTCACCTTCAGGCCCTGCACGTAGACGTTGCGCGCGCTGTTCTGCGGGGCCTCGACGACCAGGTCGCGGCCCGGCAGATGCACGGTGGCCTTGGTGAACAGCGGGGAGCCGACGGCGTATTCGGGACTGCCCATCACCAGCGGGTAGAAGCCCAGGGCGCTGAAGACGTACCACGCCGACATCTCGCCGTTGTCCTCGTCGCCCGGGTAACCCTGGCCGATCTCGCTCCCGAGGTAGAGACGGGAGAGGACGTCGCGGACCTTCTCCTGCGTCTTCCACGGCTGTCCTGCCGCGTCGTACATGTACGGGATGTGGTGCGAGACCTGGTTGCTGTGCCCGTACATCCCCATCCGGACGTCCCGCGCCTCGGTCATCTCGTGGATGACGCCGCCGTAGGACCCGGCGAGGTCGGGGTCGGCAGTCTCGGGCGTGGAGAAGAAGGTGTCCAGTTTCTTGGCGAAGGCGGACCGACCGCCGTGGAGATTCGCCAGACCACGGGTGTCCTGCGGGGCGGTGAAGGCGAAGTTCCAGCCGTTGGTCTCGGTGTAGTCGTGCCCCCACACGCGCGGGTCGTAGTCGCCCGGCTTCACCCGCCAATCGCCGCCCGGGCGCTTGCCCTGGAAGAAGCCGATGCCGGGGTCGAAGTGGTGGACGTAGTTCTGCGCGCGATTGAGGAAGTAGGCAGATTCCTCCTTGTAGCGGGCCTTCTTCGTCTTCGTGTAGAGCGCCTCGCCCATCCGCGCCAGACCGAAGTCGTTGAGATAGCCCTCCAGCGCCCAGGACAGGCCCTCGCGGGTATCGGTGCTCGTGAAGCCCCGGAAGACCGAGGTCTCCATGCCCTTGCGTCCCACGCCCGGGGAGGACGGAGCGACGGTCGCGTTCTTCAGCGCGGCCTCGTAAGCGGCCTCGGCGTCCAGGCCCACGCCCTTGAGGTACGCGTCGGCGAAGGCCACGTCCGAACTGGTACCGGTCATCAGGTCGGCGAAGCCGGGCGACGACCAGCGGGAGATCCAGCCGCCGTCCTTGTACTGCTGGATGAAGCCGTCGGCCATCGTCGCGGCCCGGTCCGGGGTGAGGAGGGAGTACGCCGGCCAGGTCGTCCGGTAGGTGTCCCAGAAGCCGTTGTTGACGAAGACCTTGCCGTCGACGATCTTTGCTCCGGTACGGGTCGGGGTGTCCTCGCCGGTGGCCTTGGAGAAGGGGCTGGCGTACCGGTACCGCGGCTTCTGCCGGCTTCCCGTGTTCTCGTGGCCCGAGTTCGGATAAAGGTAGAGCCGATAGAGGCTGGAGTAGAGCGTGGTGAGCTGGTCGCGGGTGGCGCCCTCGACCTCGACACGGCCGAGGATGTCGTCCCAGGCTTTCTGGGCCCGGGCCCTGACCGATTCCAGGGTGTCGGAGGCGGCGATTTCCTGCGCGAGGTTGGCCTTGGCCTGGTCGACGCCGATCAAGGAGGTGGCCAGGCGCAGCGCGACGGTTCGGTCCGCGCCGGGAGCGAACCGCATGTAGCCGGTGACGTCCTTGCCGCCACCACCGGACAGCTTGCCGCTGTCGATGACAGGCGTGTCGAAGACGCCGTAGACGAACATCCGGGTGGCGCCCGTGGACAGACCGCTCCTCACATCCGAGTAGCCGGTCACGACTCCGCTGTCGGGATCGAGGCTCAGCCCGCCCGAGTTGTTGACGTTGTCGAAGATCACGCTCGCGTCGGCACCGGGGAAGGTGAAGCGCATCATCGCGGCGTGGTCAGTGGGCACGATCTCGGTCTTCAGGCCGTTCTCGAACGTCACGCCGTAGTAGTGCGGGCGGGCAGTCTCGTTCTCGTGCCGGAAAGGCTGGGCGCGCGCCTTGCGTCCGGCGTCGGGGGTGCCTGAGGCGGCCGACGGCATCACCTGGAAGGTTTGCCGGTCGCCCATCCAGGGGCTCGGTTCATGGGAGGCGCCGAAGGCCTGGAGGGTGGGGAGGTTGTCGGCGTTGTTGTCCTTGGCGTACTCGTACAGCCAGCCCGTCGAGCCGGCATTGGTCATCGGCGTCCAGAAGTTGAAGCCGTTCGGCATCGCGGTGGCCGGGATGTTGTTGCCGCGCGAGAAGCTGCCGCTGGAGTTCGTACCGCGGGTGGTCGAGGCGTAGTCCGAGAGGTGGGCGGGCGGTTTCGCGTTCGGCTCGGGCGCGATGGAGATGTCGTCCACCCACCCGCGGAACTTCGCCGGGCCCTTGGGGGCGTCGTACGCGACGAGGACGCGGTCGATGGTCCTGCCCGCGGCGACCCGCCCGATCAGCGACTCCTTGTGGTTCCACTGGTTGACGTACAGGGTCTTGGAATCGCCCTGGCCCCGCGGGGTGAGCCGTGCGCCGTGCTGGTCGGTGGCGGCGAGGTCGCTCAGATACGTCCCGTCGGTGAAGGCCAGGTCGAGCGAGACATAGGTGGCCGGGTACTTGAGGTCGGTCTTCTCGCTCATCGAGGGATGGACTCGGTACGAGAGCAGGGTCCGGGCCGTCACCGGAGTGTTGACGTCGAAGACCTTGTTGTACGAGTACCCCCGGCCCTCGGCCCGGTGGGTGCCCGCGTAGCGGAGGGAGCGCAGGCCCGTGAAGCCGGTATTGGCCTTTGCGGTGGGGCCGCCGGAGGGGCCGCGTTCGGCGTGGGTGCGCATGTCGGAGGGGACGGGTTCGCCGGTGTCCTCGCGCGCGAGCTGGAGTTCGGCGAGCTGGGTGAGGTCGTCGCCGTTGTTGGCGGTGACGTCGAGCCGGTAGTGCCGGTACGCGGTGGAGTTGTCGGCGTCGAACTCGCGGGTCTCGTGGCGCTCGTCGAAGGTCTCGCCCTCGCGGGTGTCCAGGTCCTTCCAGCTCGTCCCGTCGTTCGAGCCCTGAAGGGTCCAGTCCTTGGGGTCGCGGCCCGCTTCGTCGTTGGCGGAGGTCAGGGCGTAGCGGACGACCTCGACCGGCTCGTCGAGTTCGAACTCCAGCCACGCGGTCTGCTCGAAGGCCAGCCATTTGGTGGTGGCCTCGCCGTCGACCAGGTTCTCCTTGATCTCGCCGCCGTCGGTGTTCTCCGCGCTCGCGCGGACCTCGGTGACCTTGCCTGTCACATTGCCCGGAATGCCGGAGCTGTCGCCTCCGTCGACACCTGAGGATTTTTTCTTGCCATCAGGGCTGGTTTCGACGGTATTGTTCCAACTTGGCTGGGGATCGCCGGACTCGAAGGAGGATGCAAATTCCTGCGGGGATCGCACCGGTTCGCGTGGGGAGAGCGCCACCGCTGAGCCCTGGGACGTCACAGCCAACACAACGGTCGCCACCATGGCGACCGTGCGTCCGAGCCCGCGGCATCGTCTGCGCTGCATCTCCAGTCCCTTCACGATCTTGACAACGTTGTCAACCCGGTTGCGCAGAATTAAGTAATGGTTCATGGGGCCGACGGTGTCAAGGCAGTTGGGGATGCCACTCCGACGGGTCATCAAAAGGCGTCCGTTGGGTGTCGTTCGGCCCCGTTTTATCCAGTGACCGATCGTCCGTTTTTCCCGGAGGTCTCAACTCGGGAAAGACTGCCGGGCAAACCTGCATTCGATCTTGCCCGCCCCGGCGGAAGTGGACTATACCTGTCGGCGTCCGCATGGCCGTTTGGCTCCGGCCGCGGGCCACGAGGGAGCGGAGGGGCGACGGCGGGGGAGGCGTTGATCGCGTCAACTGCCGGGCCCTGAAGCCGTTCCCGCGGCACCCTGCACGACCCCAGCTTCAATATGACCGCGGTGGCGGGGCCCTTCGCCGGAGGCGAATCCGTACGGGCGACCAGTACACCGCCTGAGTCCTGGAGAAGGCGAGGACTTGAGCATGGGATCCACCTCCGGCCACACCGACGACGGCTTCGGCCGTCGCGATCTGATCAAGCGTTCCGCTGCCATCGGTTTGATATCCGTCCCCACGATGAGTTTTCTCGCCTCGTGCGCCAGCAGTGACAGCGGCGCCGACAACAAGGTCGAGAAGGGCGAGAAGACCGACAAGAATCCGCTGGGCGTCAATGGGGGCGCACCTCTCGAGATCGTCATCTTCGACGGCGGTTTCGGCACCAAGTACGCCGAGGATGCCAAGGCCGTCTACGAGAAGACCTACAAGAAGGCCAAGGTCAAGTTCTCGTCCACCCAGAAGATCCAGTCCGTGCTGCAGCCGCGCTTCAACGGCGGCACCCCGCCGGACCTCATCGACAACTCCGGCGCCGAGCAGATGGACATGGGCGTCCTGGTCGGCAAGAAGCAGCTCACCGACCTCACCCCGCTGCTGGACGCCCCCTCCATCGACGATCCGAAGAAGAAGGTCCGCGACACCCTGCGCCCCGGTGTCGTCGAAATGGGGCAGTTCGACGGCGACCCGGTTTGGATCATGTACTACGCCTACACCGTCTACGGTGTGTGGTACTCCCAGACCGCACTCGAGAAGCTCGACGCGGAGTACCCGGAGACCTGGGACGACATGCTCGCGCTCTGCGCGAAGGCCAAGAAGAAGGGCATCGCGGGCTGGACGTACGCGGGCAAGCACCCGTACTACATCCCGTTCAGCCTCTACCCGTTCATCGGCAAGATCGGTGGCCGGGAGGTGCTCGACGCGATCGACAACCTGGAGCCGGGCGCCTGGAAGCACCCGGCGGTCAAGGCGGCCTTCGAGGCGTACTACGAGCTCTACAAGAAGGGCTACATCCTCAGGGGCACCCCGGGCCTGGACCACATCCAGTCCCAGACCGCATGGAACGAGGGCAAGGCGCTGTTCATCCCCAACGGCTCCTGGGTGGAGAACGAGGCGAAGAAGACCACGCCGAAGGACTTCGAGATGCGGGTCGCGGCCCCGTCCAGCCTGGACAGCTCCGACAAGCTGCCCTTCGGCACGATCTGGGCCTCCGGCGGCGAGCCCTTCATCGTCCCGGCCAAGGCGAAGAACCCCGACGGCGGCATGGAACAGCTCCGCATCATGCTCAGTGAGGCGTCGTCGAAGAACTTCACCCGGCAGGTCGCCTCCCTGACGTCGTTCGACGGGGGCACCGACGGCCTGACCCTGCCGCCCGGGCTGACCTCCGCGATCGCGGCCCTGGAGAAGGCGGGGAAGAACGTCCTCAACCCGCGGATCCAGGACTGGTACGTCGCGCTGCAGAAGGAGAAGATCGGCGTCGCCGGTCTCGGGGAGATGATGGCCGGCCGCCTCACTCCTGCCGAGGCCATTCAGAAGATCCAGGGCTTCGCCGACGAGGCGGCCAAGGACAGCTCCATCAAGCACTACAAGCACCAGTGAGGCCGGGGCCGGGGGGATCCTCCCCGGGCGGCGGGGCCGGGGGAGGCCGGTCGGCGCGCTGCCCGCGGGGGGCCTCCGGCCCGGCACAGTGCCGGCGGCAGCACCCGCAGGGAGATCGGGGTCGGTCAATGCAGCACGGTAAGTACCGGTTCATCGTGGGGTTCCTGGCGGCCCCCCTGACGATCTACGTCCTCTTCGTCATCTGGCCGTTCATCCAGTCCATCTACTACTCGTTCACGGACTGGAGCGGTCTGAGCCCGGACTTCGTGATGGTCGGCTTCGACAACTACGGCCGGATGCTCGACGACACCGTCTTCTGGAAGTCGTTCCAGCACAGCGCGCTGTTCGTGCTGCTGCTGCCGCTGGTCACGATCGGCCTCGCGCTGTTCTTCGCGTTCATGCTGAACGTCGGCGGACGGCACGGAAAGGGCTCGGCCGTCGCCGGTGTGCGGGGCAGCGCCTTCTACAAGATCGTGTACTTCTTCCCGCAGGTGCTGTCGATCGCGATCGTCGCCCTGCTGTTCCAGTTCGCGTACAACCCCAACAGCGGCGCACTGAACTCCGCACTGGATGCGGTCGGGCTGGGCTCGGTCCAGCCGAACTGGCTGGGCGACCCGGACCTCGCGCTGTGGTGCGTGATGGCTGTCCTGGTCTGGAGCACCGTCGGCTTCTTCGTCGTGCTCTTCTCCGCCGGCATGTCATCGATTCCCAACGACTTCTACGAGGCGGCACTGCTCGACGGGGCAAACCGCGTGACCACGTTCTTCCGGATCACGCTGCCGCTGCTCTGGGACACCGTGCAGTCGGGATGGGTCTACATGGGCATCCTGGCGCTGGGGGCGGAGTCCTTCGCCGTTGTGCAGATCATGACCGTGGGCCCGAACGGGGGCGGCCCCGACTACTCCACGACGGTGCTCCCGCTGTACGTCTACCAAAAGGCATTCCGCGACGGCCAGGCGGCCTACGCGACGACGATCGGTGTCGCCCTGCTCATCGTCACGCTGGCCTTCGCTGCCGTTGTGATGCGGCTGGGCCGGCGCGAGCGGCTGGAGTACTGATGAAGACGACCGACACCCCTCCCGCCGGCGTCACGGGAGACCGCCCGCCCATGACGAAGACCGGCCCCGCGCCGGAGGGTACGGGGGAGAGGCGCGAGGGCAAGGTCCTCAACGTCTTCTCCCACGGGATGCTCATCCTCTGGGCGTTCATGGTCGTCATGCCGCTGCTCTGGGCGGTGATGACATCCTTCAAGACGGACCGGGAGATCTTCACCTCGCCGTGGTCGCTGCCGACCTCCCTGGAGTTCGGCAACTGGTCGCGCGCCTGGACGCAGGCGCACATGAGTGACTACTTCCTCAACACGGTGCTCGTGGTCGGCGGCTCGCTCATCGGCACGATGCTCCTGGGGTCCATGGCCGCGTACGTCCTGGCCCGGTTCACCTTCCCGGGGAACCGCTTCATCTACTTCCTCTTCATCGGGGGGATGAGCTTCCCGATCATCTTGGCGCTGGTGCCGCTGTTCTACGTGATGAACAACATGGCGCTGCTCAACACCCTCCACGGTCTGATCCTCGTCTACATCGCGTACTCCCTGCCGTTCACGGTCTTCTTCCTCACGGCCTTCTTCCGGACGCTGCCCACGTCGGTTGCGGAGGCGGCCTTCATGGACGGCGCGTCGCACACCCGGACCTTCTTCCAGGTGATGCTGCCGATGGCGAAGCCGGGTCTGATCAGCGTCGGGATCTTCAACTTCCTCGGCCAGTGGAACCAGTACATGCTGCCGACGGTGCTCAACTCCGAGCCGGAGAAGAAGGTGCTCTCCCAGGGCCTGGTGCAGCTCGCGGTCAGCCAGGGTTACAAGGGCGACTGGTCGGGGCTCTTCGCGGGTCTGGTGATGGCGATGCTGCCGGTGCTGGCTGCGTACATCGTCTTCCAGCGGCAGGTCGTCGCGGGTCTGACGGCGGGTGCCCTGAAGTAGGGCGGGTGCTCTGAAGTAGGACGTCACGGCGCCGGTCACGGTCGAGCCGGAGGCCGTCGCCTCGCGTCGCTCGCCGTCGCGTCGCTCGCCGTTGCACCGGTCGCTGGATGCCCGGTGCCCCAGCGCGCGGTGCGGACACTCGTGCGCCTGCCCGTAGGCCCGTACGTCGGCTGGTGCACGAGAGTGTCTACGGGCCCCCGACCGGGGCGCTTACGGGGTTCGGCGTGTGATAGCGCTCATTCGACGCCTGCCCCGCTCAAGGCCTTGACGGGAGACAACCTCTGGGGCTCATCTTAGAGTTCACATGTTGTACACGACGGGGTCTCACCGTGGCGGCTCCGTCCTGCCCCGCTGGGAGTGATCAGACCGTGGTGGAGACTCCGGGATCGCAGTCGTCGCTGCACCGGGCCAATCTGGAAAGGGTCGTGCGTGCGGTTCGGCTGGCCGGTTCCCTCACACAGGCGGAAATCGCCCGGAGCACCGGGCTGTCCGCCGCCACGGTCTCCAATATCGTCCGGGAGTTGAAGGACAGCGGAACGGTCGAGGTGACGCCCACGTCGGTCGGCGGCAGGCGGGCCCGCAGCGTCTCGCTCAGCGGTGACGCCGGCATCGTCGTCGGCGTGGACTTCGGCCACACCCATCTGCGCGTCGCGGTCGGCAATCTGGCCCACCAGGTGCTCGCCGAGGAGGCCGAGCCGCTGGACGTGGACGCCTCGGCGGCCCAGGGCTTCGACCGCGCGGAGTCTCTGGTGAACCGGCTGGTCGCGGCGACCGGCATCGGTCAGGAGAAGGTCATCGGTGTGGGGCTCGGCGTACCGGGCCCGATCGACGTCGAGTCCGGGACGCTGGGCTCCAGCGCGATCCTGCCGGGCTGGGTGGGGACGAACCCGCGCGAGGAGCTGACCGGGCGGCTCGGTGTGCCCGTGCACGTGGACAACGACGCCAACCTCGGCGCCCTCGGCGAGCTGGTCTGGGGCAGCGGCCGAGGTGTGCAGGACCTCGCGTACATCAAGGTGGCCAGCGGTGTCGGTGCCGGTCTGGTGATCAACGGGCAGATCTACCGCGGCCCCGGAGGTACGGCCGGGGAGATCGGACACATCACGCTGGACGAGTCCGGACCGGTCTGCCGCTGCGGCAACCGCGGCTGTCTGGAAACCTTCACCGCCGCCCGGTACATCCTCGGCCTGCTGCATTCGAGCCATGGACCCGGCCTCACCGTGGAGCGCATGGTGCAGCTCGCGCGCGAGGGCGACCCGGGCTGCCGGAGGGTCGTCGCCGACGTGGGGCGCCACATCGGCAGCGGGGTCGCGAACCTGTGCAATCTCCTCAACCCCAGCCGGGTGGTGCTCGGCGGGGATCTCGCGGAGGCCGGCGATCTGGTGCTCGTGCCCATACGGGAATCGGTGGCGCGTTACGCCATCCCGAGCGCGGCCCGGCAGCTTTCGGTGGTGCCCGGAGCACTCGGAAGCCGTGCGGAGGTGCTGGGCGCGCTGGCGCTCGTCCTCAATGAGATGGGCGATTCAACCCTTTTGGATGGATCCTTGGCGGCTCCCGCACCCGCCTTCACTTAGATAACGAATGGCACCGTTGCCATCTCGTTAAGAATTTACTTCTTGACGCTCACGTGGCGGCCGAGTTGACTTCCAGCCACCTCGGCCGCAACGCCGCGGCCTCGTCAGGGAGGTTCCACGGATGAACACAACGATGCGTCGCGTTGTGATCGGTACGGCCGCGGTGTCCATGGCTCTGTCCATGGCCGCGTGCGGCAAGGCCGGCAGCGACAGCGGTGACAGCGACAACAAGACGATCGGTCTTCTCCTGCCGGAGAACAAGACGACCCGGTACGAGACCTTCGACCGTCCGTTCATGGAGAAGAAGATCAAGGCGCTCTGCGACGAGTGCGACGTGGCGTACAACAACGCCAACCAGGACACCGAGACCCAGAAGAAGCAGTTCGACGCTCTGATCACCAAGGGTGTCAAGGTGATCATCCTCGACGCGGTAGACGCCACCGCGACCAAGTCCTGGGTCGACGCGGCCGCCAAGAAGGGCGTCAAGGTCGTGGCCTACGACCGGCTGGCCGAGGGCGACATCTCCGCGTACGTCTCCTACGACAACGAGAAGATCGGCCAGCTCCAGGGCCAGGGCGTCCTGAACGCGCTCGGGGACAGGGCCAAGGACAGCCGTGTCGTCATGATCAACGGCTCGCCGACCGACCCGAACGCCGCGCTCTTCAAGTCCGGTGCGCACAGCGTCCTCGACGGCAAGGTCAAGAAGGTCGTCTACGAGCAGGACATCCCGGACTGGTCGCCTGACGAGGCCAACAAGAAGATGGCCGCCGCCATCACCTCGCTCGGCAAGACCGGCTTCGAGGCCGTCTACTCCGCGAACGACGGCATGGCGGGCGGCATCACCACCGCGCTGAAGTCCGCGGGCATCAAGAATGTGCCGGTCGGCGGTCAGGACGCCGAACTCGCCGGTCTGCAGCGGATCCTCTCCGGCAGCCAGGCTTTCACCATCTACAAGGGCATCAAGCCCGAGGCGGAGACCACCGCGGAGATCGCGGTCAAGCTCCTCAAGGGTGAGGACATCGCCTCGATCGCCCCGGAGAAGATGGACAGCAAGAGCAAGAAGGGCATCCCGACCAAGCTCTACGACGCGACGATCGTGACCGACAAGAACATCAACGACACGATCATCAAGGACAAGGTCTACTCGGTCGACCAGATCTGCACCGCCGACTTCAAGGCGGCGTGCGCGAAGGCCGGCGTCAAGTAGCCACCGCAAGGCCGTAGGTCCACCGGCCCCCGGGCCACGGGCCGTACGGCGGAAGCCCGTCCGGTACCCGCCCCGCCATCACCCCGCCGGCTGGGCGGGTACCGGACAATCCCCAGTAAAACCCGCCTTTTGCTCTCGCATCCCCCGCGCACACTCAGCTGCGCGGTGTCCCCGCCGGTCAGGCGGTGAAGGAGATGATTCACGTGTCCGCTACGCCCGTGCTGGCGTTGCGCGGGGTCTCCAAGCGGTTCGGTGCCGTCCAGGCGCTCACCGATGTCGATCTGGAGATCCGCACAGGCGAGGTGGTCGCCCTCGTCGGCGACAACGGCGCCGGAAAGTCCACCTTGGTCAAGACGATCGCGGGCGTGCACCCGATCGACGAGGGCGGCATCGAGTGGGAAGGCCGGCGGGTCGCCATCAACCGGCCGCACGACGCCCAGGACCTGGGCGTCGCCACCGTGTACCAGGACCTCGCCCTGTGCGACAACCTCGATGTCGTCGCCAACCTCTTCCTCGGCCGCGAGCTGCGGCGCGCGAGCGTCATCGACGAGGTGGCGATGGAGAAGCGCGCCAAGGAGCTGCTGGACACCCTGTCCATCCGCATCCCCAGCGTGCGCATCCCGATTGCGTCGCTCTCCGGTGGTCAGCGCCAGGTCGTCGCCATCGCCCGTGCCCTGATCGGCGAGCCCAAGGTCGTCATCCTCGACGAGCCCACCGCCGCCCTCGGTGTCGAGCAGACCGCGCAGGTACTCGACCTGGTCGAGCGGCTGCGTGAGCGCGGCCTCGGCGTCATCCTCATCAGCCACAACATGGAGGACGTCAAGGCGGTCGCGGACAAGGTCGCCGTGCTGCGGCTGGGTCGCAACAACGGTGTCTTCACCGTGAAGGACACCTCCCATGAAGAGATCATCGCCGCCATCACCGGCGCCACGGACAACGCCGTGACGCGCCGTCAGGCGCGCACCGCGGAGGTGACCAAGTGAGCGACACCAAGTCCCCCGACGTCATCGACGACAGCGCGGCGCCGATCCCGGTCGTCGACCCGCGCCTCCTCGTCCGCGAGCAGGGCCTCAAGGGCTACCTGACCGAGTTCAAGCGGAAGGTCCGGGGCGGTGAGCTGGGCTCGATCCCCGTCATCCTCGGCCTGATCGTCATCGGTGTCATCTTCCAGTCGCTGGACGAAAGCTTCCTGTCCGCCGACAGCCTCTCCAACATCGGTATCTACGTCGCAGGCCAGGGCATCATGGCCGTCGGCATCGTCTTCGTCCTGCTGCTGGGCGAGATCGATCTGTCGGTGGGATCCGTGGCCGGTGTGGGCGCGGCCATCTGGGCGGTGCTCAGCGTCACCCACGGCATGGGTGACAGCCTCTCGGTGCTGGCCGCCATCGCCGCCGGCGCGGTCATCGGCGGTCTGCACGGCTTCTTCTTCGCCAGGGTCGGGGTCCCGGCCTTCGTGGTCACCCTCGCCGGCTTCCTCGGCTGGAGCGGTCTGCAGATCTGGCTCATGGGTCAGGAAGGCAGCATCAACACGCCGAGCGGCAGCATTGTCGACCAGTTGACGAACTACTACTTCGAGGACATTTCGGCTGCCTATGGTCTGGCGCTCGTCGCGTCCGCGGCGTACCTCGGTTCGATGCTGCTCGACAGCCGCCGCCGCAGGACCGCCGGACTGCCCTCCCGTCCGGCCAGCGAAATCGCTCTGCGTACGGGCGTGGTGGCGGCGCTGTCCTTCATCGCGGCCTACGAGCTCAACCAGTCGCGCGGCCTGCCGCTGGCGCTGGTGATCTTCCTGGTGGTGCTGGTCTTCGCCGATTTCGTGGTCCGCCGCACCACGTACGGCCGGCAGATCTTCGCCGTCGGCGGCAACGCCGAGGCCGCACGCCGTGCCGGTATCAACGTGGTCAAAATTCGCATCACGGTCTTTACGATCGCGGGCACCCTGGCCGTCGTCGGCGGCCTGTTCATCGCCAGCCTGTCCGGCGGCGCCACCAAGAGCCTGGGCGCCGGCAACACGCTGATGAACGTGATCGCGGCAGCCGTCATCGGCGGCACCAGCCTCTTCGGCGGTCGCGGCAAGATCTGGTCCGCGCTCCTCGGCATGCTCGTGATCCAGTCGATCCAGCAGGGCCTGAACCTGCTCGGCATGGCCAGCGAGATCCAGTACATGATCACCGGAGCGGTCCTGCTGGCCGCCGTCGTCATCGACTCGGTTTCCCGCAGGACTCAGAAGTCGGCCGGACGTACCTGACCACCCGGCCGCTTCACGGCGTGTGCCCGGCACCTCGGGGGTGCCGGGCACCGCTGTGTTCTCGGCCATTCGCGTGACGGACATCGCACTCTCCGCCGAACGCCGGGGCAGTCGGAACATTAGACTCGGCAGACCGGCAAGGCTCGACAGATCAGCTCGACTGCAAGGAGGCACGGGTGGCGTTGCTGACCCGCATCAGGGGACCGCGCGATCTCGACCGGCTCGGCCCGGAGCAGCTCAACCAGCTTGCGGCGGAGATCCGAGACTTCCTCGTCGGCGCGGTTTCCAGGACGGGTGGCCACCTCGGGCCCAACCTGGGCGTCGTCGAGCTGACCATCGCCCTGCACCGCGTCTTCGACTCCCCCAAGGACAAGGTGCTCTTCGACACCGGGCACCAGAGTTACGTCCACAAGCTCCTCACGGGCCGTCAGGACTTCTCCAAGCTGCGCGCCAAGGGCGGCCTCTCCGGCTACCCTTCGCGCGCTGAGTCCCCGCACGACGTCATCGAGAACAGCCATGCCTCCACGGTGCTCGGCTGGGCCGACGGCCTCGCCAAGGCCAACCAGGTGCAGCGGAAGGACGACCACGTCGTCGCCGTGATCGGTGACGGCGCCCTGACCGGTGGCATGGCGTGGGAGGCCCTCAACAACATCGCCGCCGCCAAGGACCGCCCGCTGGTCATCGTCGTCAACGACAACGAGCGCTCGTACGCGCCCACCATCGGCGGCCTGGCCAACCACCTCGCCACCCTCCGCACCACCGACGGCTATGAGCGCTTCCTCGCCCGCGGCAAGGACATCCTCGAGCGCACCCCGGTCGTCGGCCGACCGCTCTACGAAACCCTGCACGGTGCGAAGAAGGGACTGAAGGACTTCATCGCCCCGCAGGGCATGTTCGAGGACCTGGGCCTGAAGTACGTCGGGCCCATCGACGGCCACGACATCGAGGCGCTGGAGTCGGCGCTGCAGCGCGCCAAGCGCTTCGGCGGCCCGGTCATCGTCCACTGCCTGACCGAGAAGGGCCGCGGCTACACCCCCGCCGTCGAGGACGAGGCCGACCGCTTCCACGCGGTGCCGGTCATCCATCCCGACACCGGCCTGCCCGTCTCGGCCGCCGGCGCCGACTGGACCTCGGTCTTCGGCGAGGAGATGGTCAAGCTCGGCACGGAGCGCGAGGACATCGTCGCCATCACCGCGGCGATGCTGCAGCCGGTCGGCCTGCACAAGTTCGCAAAGGCCTTCCCCGACCGCGTCTACGACGTGGGCATCGCCGAGCAGCACGCGGCGGTCTCCGCGGCAGGCCTGGCCACCGGCGGGCTCCACCCGGTCGTCGCCATCTACGCCACATTCCTCAACCGCGCCTTCGACCAGGTCCTCATGGACGTGGCCCTGCACAAGTGCGGCGTCACGTTCGTCCTGGATCGCGCCGGAGTCACCGGCTCCGACGGCGCCTCCCACAACGGCATGTGGGACATGTCGATCCTCCAGGTCGTGCCCTCCCTGCGGATCGCCGCACCGCGCGACGCGGACCAGCTCCGCGCCCAGCTCCGCGAGGCCGTCGAGGTCGACGACGCGCCCACCGTTGTCCGTTACTCCAAGGGCGCTGTCGGCCCGGCCGTACCGGCCGTGAGCCGGATCGGCGGAATGGACCTGCTCCGCAGCCCGGCGGACGAGACGGCCCGGCCCGACGTCCTGCTGGTCTCCGTCGGGGCACTCGCCCCGATGTGCATGGAGATCGCCGATCTGCTCGACAAGCAGGGCATCTCGACGACCGTCGTCGACCCGCGGTGGGTCAAGCCGGTCGACGAGCAGTTGCCCGCGCTCGCCGAACGCCACCGCGTCGTCGTCACCGTCGAGGACAACGGCCGCGCCGGCGGCGTCGGTTCCGCCGTGGCCCAGGCGTTGCGCGACGCGGGCGTGGACGTGCCGCTGCGCGACTTCGGCATCCCCCAGCGCTTCCTCGACCACGCCTCCCGCAAGGAGGTCCTGGCCGAGATCGGGCTGACGGCCCCGGACATCGCCCGTCATGTCACCGGCCTCGTCGCCAAGCTCGGCGGTCGGTACGAGGACGAGCCCGCCGATGACGCTCCCGCCGAGGCCGCCCGCGACTGACCCGCGGCCAACTCCCAGTGGCTGGGCCGGTCGGAGTGCTCCGACCGGCCCAGCAGTATTCCCACGCACCGTCACCATCGAGTGAATCCGGCGTTCCTTTCGCTGTAATCCTGGCCACACCTCCCGGGTACGAGAACGATGACGCGGACGGGCAAGCGTGGAGGAGTGCCGGGTGAGTAGCCGCGAAGCGAACAGTCGCAGTGCCGGAGGGGTCTTCCGGACCAAGAGCATCGAACAGTCCATCCAGGACACGGGGGAACCCGACCACGCACTGACACGGTCCCTCTCCGCCCTCGACCTCACCGTCTTCGGTGTCGGTGTCATCATCGGCACCGGCATCTTCGTCCTCACCGGAGCCGTGGCCAAGGAACAGGCGGGCCCCGCGACCGCGTTGGCGTTCGTCGTCTCGGGCATCGTCTGCGCCCTGGCGGCCCTGTGCTACGCCGAGTTCGCCTCGACGGTGCCGGTGGCCGGATCCGCGTACACCTTCTCGTACGCTTCCATCGGTGAGCTTCCGGCCTGGGTCATCGGCTGGGACCTGGTGCTCGAATTCGCGCTCGGTACGGCGGTGGTGGCCGTCGGCTGGTCCGGCTACGTGCGGTCGCTGATGGACAACGCCGGGTGGCATCTGCCCGACGAGTGGGCAGGTCCCACGGTGGCCGAGGGGTTCGGCTTCGACCTGCTGGCCTTCCTTCTGGTGCTCGTGCTCACCGGAATCCTCGTCCTCGGGACCAAGCTCTCGGCGCGGTTCACCGCAGTGGTGGTCGCGATCAAGGTGACGGTCGTGCTGATCGTCATCATCGCCGGCGCCTTCCTCATCGACTCCAGCAACTACGACCCGTTCATCCCCGAGGCCACCGGCAGCGTGAAGGGCTCGGGCCTGGACGCACCGCTGATCCAGCTCATGTTCGGGTACGAGCCCACGACCTTCGGCGCCCAGGGCATCTTCACCGCCGCCGCCGTCGTGTTCTTCGCCTTCATCGGGTTCGACGTCGTGGCGACCACGGCCGAGGAGACCAGGAACCCGCAACGCGACATGCCTCGCGGCATCATCGGTTCGCTGGCGATCTGCACCGTGCTCTACGTCGCCGTCTCGATCGTGGTGACCGGAATGCAGAAGTACACCGAACTGTCGGTGGACGCGCCGCTGGCCGACGCGTTCAAGGCGAACGACAAGCCCTGGTTCGCGGGCGCGATCAGCTTCGGAGCCGCGATCGGCCTGACCACGGTCTGCATGATCCTGCTGCTGGGCCAGACGCGGGTGTTCTTCGCGATGAGCCGGGACGGGCTGCTGCCCCGCTTCTTCTCCAAGACCCACCCGCAGTTCGCCACCCCGTACCGCTCGACGATCCTGCTCGGTGTCATCATCGCGATCATCGCGGGTTTCACCAGCATCGAGGAGCTGGCGGAACTGGTGAACATCGGAACGCTCTTCGCGTTCGTCGTGGTCGCGATCGGCGTCATCGTCCTGCGCCGCACCCGTCCGGATCTGCACAGGGCCTTCCGTACGCCGTGGGTCCCGGTGATTCCGATCCTCTCCGTGTGCGCCTCGCTGTGGCTGATGCTGAATCTGCCCGCCGAGACATGGGTGCGGTTCGGCGGCTGGATGATCGCCGGCTTCTTCATCTACTTCCTCTACGGGCGCTCGCACAGCCGGATGAGTTCCACGACGAAGCTGTAGGAGCCGTACGGCACACGGCACGGCGAACGGCGCCCGACTGCGGGACTCGCAGGCGGGCGCCGTTCGTTGTGCTGCCGTAGGGCGACCGGGCCGGACAGGCCCGGCGCCCGATCAGGCCGGGACGCTCGCGACGCCCGGCTCCAGGAACCGCTTGTCGTTGACGCGCTCCGAGACGCCCTCACGGTCCAGGTACGGCGTGATGCCGCCCAGGTGGAAGGGCCAGCCGGCGCCGGTGATCAGACACAGGTCGATGTCCTGGGCCTCGGCCACCACGCCCTCGTCCAGCATGAGCCGGACCTCCTGTGCGATGGCGTCCAGCGCACGGTCGCGGACCTGTTCCTCGGTCAGGACTGTGTCGCCGACCTGGAAGAGCGCGGCCACCTCGGGGTCCAGCTCCGGCGTGCCGGAGTCGTAGCGGTACAGGCCGCGCTTGCCCGCCTCGACGACCCGGCCGAGGTTCTCCGAGACGCCGAAGCGGTCGGGGAACGCCTGCTGCAGGGTGCCGGCGACGTGGTGGGCGACCGCCGGGCCCACCAGTTCGAGCAGGACGATCGGCGACATCGGCAGTCCGAGCGGGGCCAGTGCGCGGTCTGCGACCTCGACCGGTGTGCCCTCGTCGATCGAGCGCAGCACCTCGCCCAGGAAGCGGGTCAGGACGCGGTTGACGACGAACGCCGGGGCGTCCTTGACCAGTACGGCCGTCTTCTTCAGCGTCTTGGCCACGGCGAACGCGGTGGCCAGCGACGCGTCGTCGGTCTTCTCGCCGCGGACGATCTCCAGCAGCGGCAGGACCGCGACCGGGTTGAAGAAGTGGAAGCCGACGACCCGCTCGGGGTGCTGCAGCTTCGAGGCCATCTCGGTCACCGACAGCGAGGAGGTGTTGGTGGCGAGAATGGCGTGCTCCGGCACGACCGCCTCGACCTCGGCGAACACCTTCTGCTTGACGCCCATCTCCTCGAAGACGGCCTCGATGACGAAGTCCGCGTCGCCGAAGGCGGCCGCCTTGTCCAGCGAGCCGGTGACCAGTGCCTTGAGGCGGTTGGCCTTGTCCTGGTTCACCCGGCCCTTGAGGAGCAGCTTGTCGATCTCCTCGTGGACGTATCCCACGCCCTTGTCGACACGCTCCTGGTCGATGTCGGTCAGGACGACCGGCACCTCCAGACGACGGGCGAAGAGCAGCGCGAGCTGAGAGGCCATCAGGCCGGCGCCGACGACACCGACCTTGGTGACCGGGCGGGCCAGGTTCTTGTCCGGGGCGCCGGCCGGACGCTTGGCCCGCTTCTGCACGAGGTTGAACGCGTAGATGCCGCTGCGCAGTTCGCCGCCCATGATGAGGTCGGCGAGCGCCTCGTCCTCGGCGTCGAAGCCCTGGCGCAGGTCGCCGTTCCTGGCGGCTGCGATGATGTCCAGCGCGCGGTAGGCGGCCGGGGCCGCGCCGTGCACCTTGCCGTCGGCGATGGCCTTGCCGCGCTCCACGGCCTGGTCCCAGGCCTCGCCGCGGTCGATCTCGGGCCGTACGACCTCGAGTTCGCCCTTCAGCACGGAGGCGGTCCAGATCAGGGACTGCTCCAGGAAGTCCGCGCCCTCGAAGATCGCGTCGGCGATCCCGAGCTCGTAGACCTGCTTCCCCTTCAACTGCTTGTTCTGGTTGAGGGAGTTCTCGATGATGACGCCGACCGCGCGGTCGGCGCCGATGAGATTCGGCAGGATCGCGCAGCCGCCCCAGCCGGGGACGAGGCCGAGGAAGACCTCGGGCAGCGAGAACGCCGGGATGGCGGAAGAGACGGTGCGGTAGTTGCAGTGCAGCCCGACCTCGACGCCGCCGCCCATCGCCGCGCCGTTGTAGTACGCGAAGGTGGGTACGGCCAGGCCGGACAGTCGCTTGAAGACATCGTGGCCGCCCTTGCCGATGGCCAGTGCGTCCTCACGGCGCTTCAGCAGTTCGACACCCTTGAGGTCGGCGCCGACGGCGAAGATGAACGGCTTGCCGGTGAGACCTGCACCGACGATCTCGCCGTCCGCGGCCTCCTTCTCGACCTGGTCGATCGCCGCGCTCAGATTGGCGAGCGACTGCGGGCCGAAGGTCGTCGGCTTGGTGTGGTCCAGGCCGTTGTCCAGCGTGATGAGCGCGAAGCGCCCTGCCCCCTGCGGGAGGTCGAGGTGGCGTACGTGAGCCTGTGTCACGACCTCGTCGGGGAAGAGCTCTGCGGCTCCCTTGAGAAGCTCAGCTGTGGTGGTCACTTGTTCCCCTCGAAGTGCGGGTTCTCCCAGATCACGGTGCCACCCATGCCGAAGCCGACGCACATGGTGGTGATGCCGTAGCGGACCTGCGGCTGCTCCTCGAACTGGCGGGAGAGCTGCGTCATCAGCCGGACGCCGGAAGAGGCGAGCGGGTGGCCGAAGGCGATGGCGCCGCCGTACTGGTTCACGCGCGGGTCGTCGTCTGCGATGCCGTAGTGGTCCAGCAGGGCCAGGACCTGCACGGCGAAGGCCTCGTTGACCTCGAACAGGCCGATGTCGCCGATGGACAGGCCCGCCCTGGCGAGCGCCTTCTCTGTCGACGGGACCGGGCCGATGCCCATCACCTCGGGCTCGACGCCCGCGAAGGCGTAGGAGACCAGGCGCATCTTGACCGGCAGGCCGAGCTCCTCGGCCACATCCTCGGCGGCGATGAGGGAGGCGGTGGCGCCGTCGTTGAGACCGGCCGCGTTGCCGGCCGTGACCCGCCCGTGGGCACGGAACGGCGTCTTCAGACCGGAGAGGCTCTCCAGCGTGGTGCCCGGGCGCATCGGCTCGTCGGCCGTGGCCAGGCCCCAGCCGGTCTCACCGGCCTCCTCGTTGGTGCGGCGTACGGAGATCGGCACCAGGTCCTGCTGGATCTTGCCGTTGGCGTACGCCTTGGCGGCCTTCTCCTGGCTGCGCACGGCGTACTCGTCGGCGCGCTGCTTGGTGATGTGCGGGAAGCGGTCGTGCAGGTTCTCCGCCGTCATGCCCATGAACAGGGCGGACTGGTCGACCAGCTTCTCCGAGACGAAGCGCGGGTTCGGGTCCACGGCCTCGCCCATCGGGTGGCGGCCCATGTGCTCGACACCACCGGCGACGACCACGTCGTACGCACCGAAGGAGATGGAGCCGGCGGTGGTGGTGACGGCGGTCATCGCACCGGCGCACATGCGGTCGATGGAGTAGCCGGGGACCGACTGCGGGAGACCGGCGAGGATGCCGGCGGTCCGGCCCAGGGTCAGGCCCTGGTCGCCGATCTGGGTCGTCGCGGCGACGGCGACCTCGTCGATGCGCTCCGGAGGCAGGCCGGGGTTGCGGCGCAGCAGCTCGCGGATGCATTTGACGACCAGGTCGTCGGCCCGGGTCTCGTGGTAGATGCCCTTCGGGCCCGCCTTGCCGAACGGGGTACGGACGCCGTCGACGAAGACGACGTCCCTAGCGGTACGAGGCACTTGGCTCTCCTCCTGATGCGGAACGGGGCGCTGCAAGGCTGCCTGCGACGGCGGCTCTGTCCGCCATGCTACTTGTGGGTAACCACGCTGCCCACCCCTGCCGCCCGGAGCGTCGCAGATCACACCCGGTTGCGGGCGGCGGCGCGGCAGGAAGCCCGTACGGACGCGGAAACCCACCTGCGTACGGCCGTGCGGGGGCGGTTTGCCCGGGCACCTGCTCCGTGCGCTCCCTCCAGGGTGCTCCTGCGGGGGGCCGATCGGAGAACCCCTCCAGGGACCGTACGCCAGGCCCTGGCGGGCATCACCGCCGGAGCGGAGATCGTCAGACTTCGGCCTTCAGCGTCAGACTTCGGCCCTCAGCGTCAGGCTTCGGCCCTCAGCGTCAGGCTTCGGCCTTAAGCGCCCGCGTCAGCAGGGGCACGGTCTGCTCGATCTGCCAGGGCCGCGCACCGTGATCGGCCAGGAAGGACGAGACCGCCTCCTCGGTCGCCCCGGCCGGGGGCTCCCAGCACAGCCGCCGGACTGTGTCCGGCGTGATCAGATTCTCCTGCGGAAGGTTCAGGTCCTCCGCGAGCTGCGTCACGGCCGCACGGGCCGCCGAGAGCCGGGCCGCCGCGGCCGGGTCCTTGTCCGCCCAGGCGCGGGGCGGCGGTGGCCCCGTCAGCGGCTGGCCGGGCTGGGGCAGCTCCTCCTCCGGCAGCGCTCTGGCCCGGTCGACCGCCGTCTGCCACTGTTCGAGCTGCCTGCGCCCCATCCGGTGCCCGAAGCCGGGCAGCATCGCGAGTGCCTGGGCTGCCGAGGGCATCGCGAGGGCGGCCTCCACGATGGCCGCGTCGCCGAGCACCTTGCCGGGGGAGATGTCGCGCCGCTGCGCGATCCGGTCGCGTACGGACCACATCTCCCGTACGACCGCCATCTGTCGGCGCCGGCGCACCTTGTGCATGCCCGAGGTGCGGCGCCAGGGGTCCTTGCGCGGCGGTGCCGGGGGCGCGGCGGCGATGGCCGAGAACTCCTGGCGTGCCCACTCCAGCTTCCCCTGCCGCTCGAGGTCCTCCTCCAGCGCGTTCCGCAGGTCGATGAGCAGCTCGACGTCCAGCGTCGCGTAGCGCAGCCAGGGCTCGGGCAGCGGGCGAGTGGACCAGTCGACGGCGGAGTGACCCTTCTCCAGGGCATAGCCGAGGACGCTCTCGACCATGGCGCCGAGCCCTACCCGGGCGAAGCCGGCGAGCCGCCCGGCGAGCTCGGTGTCGAACAGGCGCTGCGGTGTCATGCCTATCTCGCGCAGACACGGCAGGTCCTGGGTGGCGGCGTGCAGTACCCACTCCGCATCGCCCAGCGCCGCGTTCAGCGTGGAGAGGTCCGGACAGCCGACCGGGTCGATGAGCGCGCTCCCGGCACCCGCGCGCCGGAGCTGTACGAGATAGGCCCGTTGGCCGTAGCGGTAGCCGGACGCTCGCTCGGCGTCGACGGCCACAGATCCAGTTCCGGCGGCGAAGACGGCCACGACCTCGGCGAGACCGTCGGCCGTGGCGACGACCGGGGGGATGCCCTCACGGGGCTCGAGCAAGGGGACCGGTGCCGGTTTGAGTTCGGGGCCCTCGGTGGCGTCCGCCGGTGAGGCAGTGCTCCTGGGGGTTCGCAGTGTGCGGTCTTCTGCGGTCTCTTGGGCATCGGTCACCCGTCAAGGGTATCCGTGGATGCACGGCGCCCGCCGACGGAACTGGATCTGTGGCCGTCGACGCCGAGCGAGCGTC